>JAJYAC010000007.1 GCA_021779735.1 Actinomycetes bacterium | reverse complement strand
GGCATCGAGGTCTTGACGGGCGTCAAGGCGACGGGTCACTCGCCCAAGAAGAGCGGCACCAGCGTCTCGATTGAGGGAGGCGAGGACGTCAAGGTCGACCTCGTCGTCATGTCGGTGGGTCGCAGCCCGCGCACCGAGGGACTCTTGGGTGAGGGAACGGGTGTCGAGATCGACGCGCACGGCTTCGTCGTGGCTGACGGCTACATGCGCACCGGGGCCGCGAACGTGTACGCGGTCGGCGACGTGGTGGCCGGAACGCCCCAGCTCGCCCACGTGGCCTTCGCCGAGGCGATCGTGGCGATCAAGATGATCTTGGGCGAAGCCGCCGTGCCGGTTGACTACGACCGCGTGCCGTGGGCCATTTACTCCCATCCCGAGGTGGCGTTCTGTGGCCTCACCGAGGCCAAGGCCAAGGAGAAGGGTTACGACGTCGTGGTGAAGAAGGACCCCTTCGGTGGCAACAGTCGCGCCCAGATCATTGGCGACACCGAGGGAGTGGTCAAGATCATCGCGGAAAAGCGCCCCGACGGCACCGCCGGGCAGATCTTGGGCGTACACATGGCCGGGCCGTGGGTCACCGAGCAGCTGGGCGCGGGATACTTCGCCGTCAACTGGGAGGCGACGGCGGAAGAAGCGGCCGCGTTGATTCAACCGCACCCCTCGTTGTCCGAGACGTTCGGTGAAACTTTGATCGCCCTCGCGGGGCGGGGCCTGCACGTTGGCTGACGTCACGCTTCCGTCACTCGGTGAGTCGGTCACCGAAGGAATCATCACGCGGTGGTTCAAACAGGTAGGTGACTTCGTCGCCCGTGACGAACCGTTGCTGGAGGTCTCCACCGACAAGGTCGACTCGGAGTTGCCCTCGCCCGCGTCGGGCGTTCTCGTCCAGATCATCGCCGAAGAGGGCGACACGGTCGAGACGGGTTCGCGCGTGGGCGTCATCGACGAGACCGCGACCAGCGCCGTGGCGAGCGATGCCTCGACGTCGTCACCACCGACCCCGACCTCAAGCGCGCCGCCACCCCCCACGACACGCGACCGCGCACAGTCCAGCGTGACCGGACTCGTCCTCTCGCCGGTCGTGCGGCGCATTCTCGCCGATGGACAGGTTGATCCCGCAACAGTTCGTGGGTCGGGCGCCGGCGGTGCCATTACGCGTCGCGACGCCGAGCGGGCGGTGGCGCTGGGTCCGACGGAAGAGGTCGTCGTTCCTTTTTCGCACGGTCAGCGGCGCATGGGCCAGCACATGGCGGCCTCGGCGCTCTCCGCGCCGCACGGCTACGTGTGCGTCGACGTGGACGCCGGTGTCTTTGATCGCCTCGACGCGACGGGGCGCGTCACGCGCGACGGCGTCGTGGTCGGCGAAGAGGCTGTCGTGGGTGCGGCCGCCGTGCGGGCGCTGCGCGACTTCGAATTCCTCAACGCGAGTGTCGATGGCGAACGGTTGATTGTGCACCGCACCATCAACATCGGCTTCGTTCGTGCGGCCGTCGACGGCATGTTGGTGCCCGTCGTGCACGCGGCGTCGGGACTGAGTGTGGGCGCACTCGCGCGGCGTCTCGCCGATCTCGAAGGGCGGGTGGTGTCGCGTCAGTTGACCGCGGACGACCTCATGGGTGGCACGTTCACCATGGTGGGTCCGTTGAGCGCGCACTCCCTGTCCAGCGTCCCGTTGCTCATTCAGCCCCAAGTAGCCGTCCTCTCGATGGGTGGCGTACGTCGCGTACCGGTGCTCGTCGACGAGGGGTCGGACGTGACGGTCGCGATTGGTCGTCGGGTCGTGCTGGGCCTGACCTTTGATCACCGAGTCTGCGAGCCCTTTGCCGCGGCGGCCTACCTCGAGCGCGTGGCGGCCATCTTGGCGAACATCGACTTCGACCGAGAGCTCTAAGTGCTTCGCCGTCGACACCTCGGTCGCGTGAGCTTCGCTGAAGCCAACGACTTTCAGCGTGCCCTCGTCGAGGCCGGCGACGACTACGTCATGATCATGGAGCACCCCCCGACCTACACCCGGGGCGTGCGGGCCCAGGCGTCGAGCTTCCTCGTCGCACCGGAGTCACTCGACGCCGCGGTGGTCGACGCCGATCGCGGCGGTGACGTGACGTTCCACGCGCCAGGTCAGGTTGTGGCGTGGGCCATCGTGAGCGTGGGCGACGATCCCTCCGCGGGCAAAGCGCACGTGGCGCGTCTCGAAGACGCGGTGATCGCCACGGTAGTGAGTCTCGACTCTCGTGGTCTCCTGGGTCGCGTGGGGCGACTCGAAGGCTACCCCGGGGTCTGGGCGCACCTCGACGACCATCCGGTAAAGATCGCCGCGATCGGTGTTCGCACCGAACGCAACGCGGCGGGAGTTCGCCGCACCCTCCACGGGGTCGCGTTGAATGTCACCATCGACCTCGCGGGATTTGCCGCGATCGTCCCCTGCGGAATCCCCGACAAGCCCGTTGGATCTCTAGCCTCGCTCGGCCTCGACGTGGACGTGGCCGAGGTGGAAGAACGCCTCGGTCGCGCGCTCGAGGAGCGTCTCGGGGGCGCCGGTCACGTCGCGCGGGTGGATCGCGGCGCGACGCCCGACACGGGAGAGCGCCCGTTGATTCGTCGCCTGCGCAAGGCGGGCGTCGATCCCGACGCGGGGCTGGCGATGAGCGCGCGCAAGCCCGAGTGGCTTCGCATTCCCGCTCACATGGGTCGGGAGTACCAGAGTCTGCGCACGCTCACCGAGGACTTGCGTCTGGTGACGGTGTGCGAAGAGGCGGGATGTCCCAACATCTTTGAGTGCTGGGAGTCGGGCACGGCCACGTTCATGGTCAACGGCGAACGCTGCACGCGCGCCTGCGGCTTTTGTCTCATCGACACGCGCAAACCCCTCCCTCTCGATCCCACGGAGCCCGAGCGAGTTGCCGAAGCCGTCGTGCGCCTGCGGTTGCACCACGCCGTCATCACGTGCGTCGCCCGCGACGACCTGGCCGATGGGGGCGCGGGCGCCATCGCGGCGACCGTGCGAGCGATCCGTCAGCGCTCACCGGAGACCATGGTGGAAGTTCTCATCAGCGACCTGCGCGGTGACACCGACGCGCTTCAACTCATCCTCGACGTGCGTCCCGATGTGGTCAACCACAACATCGAGACGGTCGCCCGCCTCCAGCGCGCCGTGCGGCCGAGCGCCGGGTACCTTCGCAGCCTGACAGTGCTGGCGCGCGCGAGGGCCGCGGGACTGACGACTAAGTCCGGCCTGATGGTTGGCTTGGGCGAGACGTTCGAAGAGGTCGAGGAGACGTTGGCCGACCTGGCCGCGATGGGAGTGTCGATCGTCACGATTGGTCAGTACCTTCGACCCACGGCCCAGCACCTGCCGGTCGCGCGCTGGTGGGCACCGGAGGAATTCGACGCGTTGGCCGAACGCGGGCGTGCGTACGGACTTTCCCACGTGCAGTCCTCACCTCTCACTCGTTCGAGCTATCACGCTCGCGAGGCTCTGGACGCGACACCGGTCTCGCTGTCTCGACGATAAATGTCGTGCGCGCGGGCGCGCGCGTGTCTACGATGAGACCAACCGCGAGAGCGGAAGGGGAGGTGTTGCTATGGGGAATTTGACCACGTCGCGCGGCGCGCGGCTTCAACGACTGCTCGCGGGAGGCCTCGTGAGTGCCACGATGGGCATTGCGATCGGGCTGGGGCCGAGCGGTGTGTCGACCGCGTCGGCGTCGATGAGTCCGTTCTGTAAGACGCTCACCTCGTTCCACCCCAGGACGCCGCCCACCGGCTCTAACTACCGCGCGTATCGCACGTGGGCGAAGACGTACCTGCCCTTCTTTCAGAGGTTGGCCGCCGAGGCACCGAACGCGTCGACCAAGACCGTGCTCAATGAGATGATCCAGATCATGAAGTACGAGTCCTCGCTCGGTACGGCGAAGGCCTACGCGGCCTACGTCGCCACCCACAGCGCCGCCTGGGCCAAGGGCTGGAAGTCCTTCGCCGGAGCTGTGATGTCGTGCGTGACGAGTATGTACTAGCTCAGCCGTAGAAGGCGGCGGTGTTGTCGAGCGAGGGCTCGTGATTGCCCGCGGGACCTTGGGCGAAGAGACTGAGCAGGTTGATCGTCGCCGCGCGCAGCGCTGGGGTCGCGGAGATCGGATTGGGCACCCAGTGCCCGCCGAGTCGTGGCGCGTTTGACAGGTGGTAGATCCACTGCCCGGTGCCTGAGCACCACACGCCGCCCTGGCCCGGCAACGCGCTGTAGGTGACGTCACTGAGCCCGCCACCGACGCGAGAGTGGCCCAGGATCTGCACGCTCGGTGGATTGGTGGTGGCGCGAGAGAAGTGGTTGAATTCTCCGCCGAGAGCGCCACGAAGAAGTGTCGCGTCGCTGACGGCGCTGTCGCGCCAGAACCACGACGAGGCGTCAGCCACCGCGAGCGAGCCGACGCCGTTGGCCCCGCCGTAGGTCGACCCCGAGAACGTGCTCGAGGGCGCGTCGGCCGGGTACGACGCCCAGTTCGAGGTCACCAGGGAGGGGTTCGTCGCCATGATGGGATCGGCACTCGAACGGTAGTTCACCATGAGCCTCAGGTCCCCGTTGAGCGAGGGCTCGAAACGAATCTTGCGGAAAATGAAGTTGGCGCCGAAGAACGCGACGTTGACCCCTCGCTTCACGGCACCCACGAGGGCGTCGCGCATGGGCCCGGAGTAGTACTCGTCGTGTCCGAGTGACAAGACGGCGCGGTGTCGCGTGACGTCAGCCCCTCGCGCGTGCAGGTCGAGGTCGGTCCCGTAGGCGAGGTCGAGTCCGAGTCCCTCGGCGAGAAACAGCAGGGGGAACTCGTTGCCAATCAGATCCGCCGCGCCGTTGGCGAAGGAGCGCGCGTAGGGGCGATTGAAGGAGACACGCAGGGCTCTCGATCCGTTCGAAATGACGGTGTCGCCCGTGGGGTCAGTCTCGCGATACAGGCTGAATCCCCCCCACGTGTTGTAGGCCTGCCACGTGGTGACGGCGCTGAGGTAGAGGTAGGTGGCGCGCGACGTGTCGTCTCGCACCAGGAAGGGCACGAAGCGGAAGCGCCCCTGGGCGTTCTCCAAGCGGATCACGTACTGGCCGGGTAGGTAGCGCTGATCGAGGCTGACTTCGAAGGTGACCGGCCACGCGCAGTCCACCGTGCCCATCGAGTCGGGCGCGGGCGTCACGCGGCGCTGCGTGGCGATGTTCGTGATGGTCTCTACCAGTCGCGCGCCGAGCCCCTGGTAGTAGCCGAGACGGTAGACCTTGGCCGTGAGGCGCGCGGCGCTGGAGGAGACGAAGACGCTGAGTTGCTCGCCGAGCGCCAAGCTCGGCGTGTTCGCGTAGGCCTCGAGCGACCCGGCGGGCGCCCCGTCGCCGGCCATCCACGTGGGACTGCCCGGACGCTGGTTCTCCGCCGTCACCCACGAGGAAGTCGCGGGAACGTGGCGTCGCGGGGCGCTCGTCGCTCCCGCGCGAGCGGCGAGAAGAGTGCTGAACGTGGAGAGAGCGCCACCTTGGAGCAGCGCGCGACGAGTGGGCGAGAAGGTCACCGCGCCACCCTACGAAGTAGTCACGACCTGTTACAGGGCGGGACGCTGATTCTTATCGTGAGTTAAGCGATGAAGTACTTGGCGCGAGGGTGGTGACAGATAATCGCATCGGTCGTCTGCTCGGGGTGTAGTTGGAACCCCTCTGAGACGCTCACGCCGATGCGTTCGGCCCCGAGAAGTTCGGCAACCTTGGCGTTATCGGTCAGGTCAGGGCACGCGGGGTAGCCCCACGAGTAGCGCCCGCCCCGGTACTGCTGGCGAAAGAGCCCGGTGAGCGTCGGACCATCCTCGTTGGCGAAGCCCAACTCCTCACGGATGCGGTGATGCCACATTTCGGCGAGGGCTTCGGCCATTTCCACGCCGAGGCCGTGCAGGAGCAGGTAGTCCGTGTAGCGGTTTTCGGCGAAGAGTTCCTGGCAGCGAGCCGAGACGCGCGGACCCATGGTCACCAGCATGAAGCTCGCGTAGTCGCGCTCGGGGCTCTCGAGCGGTCGAAAGAAGTCGGCGATACACAAGAAGGGATCGACGCGCTGGCGGGGAAAGTGAAAGCGCGTCAGCTCGCGGGTGCGCTCGTCGTCGAAGATGACGAGGTCGTTGCCGTCGCTCGCGGCGGGGAAGTGCCCCCACACGACCTGGGGCACCAGCAGGTCATCACGTTTGGCCACCGCCAGCTGGTCACGCAAGGTGTCGCTGACGCGTTCCTTGAAGGCGGCGTCGTCCTCACCGTCTTCGGGGCGATAGCCCCACTGGTTGCGAAAGAGGGCCGTCTGATTCAGGTACTCAACGATGTCGTCGATGGCCATGCCCTTGGCGACGCGGCTGCCGAGGAACGGCGGGCGAAAGAGGGGGTTGTCCAGGACGACCTCGGGCGACCTTGCGGGCAGATCCGTCGGCGCGGGCCCGTCGTCGCGGAAGCGTCGCGTGACGTTCTTTTCCGAGATGACCCGGCCGAAGTCATCGTCACTCTGGCCTCGACGAATCTCCCCGAGGCGATCGAGGACTCGCAGGCCCTCGAAGGCGTCTTTGCCGTAGAACACGCGCCCCTCGTACACGCTGCGCAGGTCTCGCTCGACGTAGGTGCGCGTCAGAGCGGCGCCGCCGAGGAGGACGGGCAGATTCGCCATGCCGCGATCGTTCATCAGCTCGAGGTTCTCGCGCATGATGAGCGTGGACTTCACGAGCAGGCCGCTCATGCCCAGGGCGTCGGCGTGGTGCTCGTCAACCGCCGCGAGCATCTCGTTGATGCCGACCTTGATGCCCAGGTTCACGACCTCGTACCCGTTGTTGGTCAAGATGATGTCAACCAGGTTCTTGCCGATGTCGTGCACGTCACCCTTGACCGTGGCGAGCACGACGCGACCTCTCCCGCCCTGGTCGCTCTTTTCCATGTGGGGCTCAAGGTGTGAGACCGCGCTCTTCATCGTCTCGGCGCTCTGCAGCACGAAGGGTAGCTGCATGTCACCGCTGGCAAAGAGGTCGCCGACCTCGCGCATGCCGTCCAGCAAGATGTCGTTGACGATCACCAGGGGGGCGAGCCCCGACGCCATCGCCTCGTCGAGATCGCCCTCGAGACCCACACGCACGCCGTCGATGATGCGCCGACGAAGCCTCTGCTCCAGGGGCAGGTCACTGAGATCGGTCTTGGCCGTGTTGGTCGACGTGACGCCCTCAAAGAGGGCGAGGAGAGTCGTGAGGGGGTCGTAGCCCTCCGTGCGCCGGTCGTAGATCAGGTCCAGGCACACTCGCTTCGCCTCGTCGTCAATGCGCGCGAGAGGCAGGATCTTTGACGCGTGCACGATGGCGGCGTCCAGTCCCGCCTCGGCGCACTCGTGGAGGTAGACGCTGTTGAGGACCTGCCGCGCGGCCGGTGAGAGCCCAAAGGATATGTTCGAGAGTCCGAGGATGGTCCTCACCCCCGGCAGCTCGGCCTTGATGCGTCGAATCGCCTCGATGGTCTCGAGGCCGTCGCGGCGCGACTCGACCATGCCCGTCGACAGGGGCAGGGCGAGGGGGTCAATGAAGATGTCGCGCGCGTCGAGGCCGTAGCGCGTCACCGCCAGGTCGCTGATGGCCCGTGCGGCCCTCAGTTTCCACTCGGCGTCGCGAGCCTGACCGTCTTCGTCGATGCACGTCGCCACCACCGCGCAGCCGAATTCGGCGGCGAGGCTGAGGAACCCGTCGAGGCGCGTGCCGGGTCCGTCGCCCTCTTCGAGATTTACCGAGTTGAGCATCGCCTTGCCGCCGAGCCACGTCAGAGCGGCGCGCGCCACCTTCGTTTCCGTGGTATCTACCATGATGGGAACCGACGACTGAGTGGCCAAGCGACTCATCAGCTCGTGCATGTCCGCGACGCCGTCGGCACCCGTGTAGTCGACGCAAACGTCCAGGACGTGGGCCCCTTCACGAATCTGCTCGCGACCGATGCTCACGCAGGTGTCCCAGTCGCCGGCGAGCATGGCTTCGCGGAACTTCTTAGACCCGTTCGCGTTGGTGCGCTCGCCGACCATCAGTACCGAGCGGTCTTGGTCGTACGTCGTCGCCGAGTAGATGGAGGCCACCGACGGTTCTACGAGGGGAGTCCGCTCCGCTGGTGCGAGTTCGCGCACCGCCTCGACCACGGCCGCGAGGTGCGCGGGCGTGGTCCCGCAGCAGCCGCCCACCGCTCGCACGCCGTACTCGCGAACGAACTTGGCGTGATGCTCGCCCAGGGCCTCGGGTGAGAGGTCGTAGTGCATGTGTCCGTCCACCACGCTGGGCAGGCCCGCGTTGGGCAGACAGGAGATTGGCATGTTCGCCGACTCCGAGAGCTGGCGCAGCGGCTCGTACATCTCGACGGGACCCGTGGCGCAGTTGATGCCCAGGACGTCAATGCCCACTGGCGAGAGGGCGGTGATCGCGGCGCCGATCTCGGTGCCGGGCAGCATGCGACCGGAGAGTTCAATGGTCACTTGGGCCTGGATCGGGACGATTCGCCCGTGGCGGGCCATCGCGCGGTGGCAGGCGGCGATCGCCGCCTTGCCCGAGAGCAGGTCGAACATCGTCTCGACGAGTAGCAGGTCGACACCGCCCTCGAGGAGTCCGTAGGCGAGCTCCTCGTAGCTGGCGCTCAGCGCGTCGTAACTGATCTGTCCCAGAGTCGGAAACTTAGTGCCGGGGCCGATGGAGCCGGCGACGAATCTCGGCGAGGTGGGACTGGCGTAACGATCAGCCACGCGTCGCGCGATGCTCGCCGATGCGAATGCCAGCTCGTGGGTGCGATCCTCCAGCCCGTACTCGGCGAGAACGACCGAAAACGAACCAAATGAATTCGTCTCGATCACGTCCACGCCCACGTCGAGGAACGACTCGTGCAGGCGCTCGATGGCGTCGGGGCGCGTCACGCTCAGCACCTCGTTGCAACCCTCGAGAGCGCTACCGCCGAAGTCGTCGGCGCTCAGATTCTGCAGCTGCAGGTTGGTGCCCGTCGCGCCGTCGAAGATGAGGACGCCTCGGGCGAGAGCCGCCAGGTAGGGGTCCGTGGCCTGGGGACGGGCGAAGAGGGGGCGGGGATCGTCCATTGGCACTTCAGGATATGCGCCCGTACAGCTTGTTACTACGCTGAGGGCGTGAAGATCTACACCCGTCGAGGCGACAAGGGTACGACCGGTCTCCTCTTCGGCGGGCGAGTGGCCAAGACCTCAGCGCCCATCGAGGTCAATGGCGCTGTCGACGAGGCGCAGGCGGCAATGGGTTGGGCGCGCTCGCTCAGTGACGCGTCGAGTCGCGTGAACGAGTTGCTCGTCTCTCTCGAACGCGACCTCTGGGTTCTCATGGCCGAGGTTGCGACGCTGGAGGAGAATCGCCACAAGCTCGTCGACAACGAGACGCGCGTCAGCGCGGCGATGGTCGAACGCCTTGAAGCGGTGATCGACGACCTCTCGAAGGACATCGTCATGCCCGAGGAGTTCATTGTGCCGGGGGAGAGTCAGCTGTCGGCGGCCCTCGACGTCGCGCGAACTGTGATTCGCCGTGCCGAACGCCGGGCGGTGGGCGAATTGATCGATGGCTCCTTCGTGGTGGCCTACCTGAATCGCCTCAGCGACCTCGTCTGGACAATCGCCCGCTGGGTCGAGGGCCCCCAGCACCGCACGGCGCGAGACGCCTGAAGCCCACTGAAGGAGACGTATGACCCGCCACGCCCAGCTCGTGCGACTCGAAGAAGGTCGTCGTTTTGACGTGCTGTGCGTGCCGGTGCACTTCGACGGTGACGACGCGTTCATCGCCGAGGCGATCATCGCAGCCGTACCTGAACTGGCTCTGCCGGCGACCCTGTCGCGCGCCTGGTGCGCCGCCCAGGGGCTGAGAGAGGAGATCGGCTCATTCACGGTCGTGCGCGCGCTCGCCGGGTCGAGCGTCGTGTTGGTGGCCGCGGGAGCCACGTTGAACGACCTCGAGAACTACCGGCGAGCCGGCGCCGCAGCGGTTCGGGCGGCCGAGGAGCGAGACGTCGCGTTCTTCCTCGCCTCCGACGGCGTCGATCAACCCGACGCCGTGGCGCAGGCGCTCGTCGAGGGCGCCCTCTTGGCTTCGTATCGCTACCGCGCGAACGCCGAGGCGCGCTTTGGCGTCGTCGCCGTGGGCGCGCCCCTACCCTCGGTGGGCGCCCACACTCTCGTGGGTGAGGGCGTCGCGCGAGGGGCGATCGTGGCCGACTCCGTGAACTGGGCCAAACAGCTCATCAACTCGCCGGCCAACGCCATGACGCCGCGCGATCTCACGCGTGAGATTCTTGAATACCTCGACCTCGCTCACGTGTCGACGCGTGTCTGGGACGAGGAAGACCTGCGCGACGAGCGCTGCGGAGGCGTTCTCGGCGTGGGCGCGGGATCGGGCGAACCCGCACGACTGGTGACGGCGACCTACGATCCCGCGCCGGGGACCATGATGGCTCACGTCGCGCTCGTCGGCAAGGGGGTGACGTTTGACTCCGGGGGGTTGAGCATCAAACCCGCTGACGCGATGACGCAAATGAAGACCGACATGAGCGGCGCCGCCGTCGTGATGGCCGCTCTCGCGGCGGTGGCGCGTCTCGGCGTGCCCGTGCGCGTCACCGCGATCGCACCCATGGCGGAGAACGTCATCGGCGAGCGAGCGCTCAAGCCCGGTGACGTCTTAACGACGCGCAACGGACTCAGCGTCGAGGTACTCAACACCGACGCCGAAGGTCGACTGCTTCTCGCCGACGCGCTGAGCCTCGCGGTGGAGGCCGAACCTGATGCCATTATCGACATCGCGACGCTGACGGGAGCCCAGCGGGTCGCTCTTGGAAACTCGGTCGGCGCCATGTTCGCCAGTACCGACGAGTTAGCCCGCTACGTGTCCGAGGCGAGTGCGCGCACGGGAGAAGCACTATGGCGCATGCCCCTCGTCGAGGGCTATCGCCACCAGCTCGACTCCGACGTGGCCGACCTGGCCAACATCGGTCGCGCGGGCCAGGCGGGATCGATCGTCGCGGCGCTGTTCCTCGAACGCTTCAGTGCGGGCGTGCCCTGGGTGCACCTCGACGTGGTGGGTCCCGCGCGGGCCGAGGCCGCGAGCGGGTACACCACGAAGGGGGCGACGGCCTTTGGCGCGCGAACTCTCATTGACTTTCTCGTGGCGGTGGCGCGGGGGTGGACTAGTTAGGCACTCGACGCACGCGCGACTCCCGCGAGGGCACCGCGCGAGCGAGAGACGGTGAGGGCCAGTCGCGCCCGTCGTCGCGCCCGATGAGAAGGGACGCGACGAGTTCCTCCTCGGTGATGCCCGCCCACTCGAGGACGGTCTCGGCGCGCCGGAAGTTGCCCCAGAGCGTGGCGCTTAGCCCCGCCTCTTCAATGAGGAGGAGAAGGGCCATCGTCGCCATGGCGGCGTCGGTGTACCAGTAGGGAATGGGCCAGGCCGAACGTTGCGCGAGGCCTGAGGCGACCTTGTCACCTTCGCCGTAGCGCGCGAGGTAGTCCTGGGGACGTGTCGTGACGAGTACGACGGCGCCGGCGCGTGCGAGGGCGCCCGATCGCGCGGAGCTTGCGCGCCACTCGTCGTCGGTCGCGGCGCGTAGGTAGTCGCTCACGTGCTGCGCATCGACGCTGTACATCCGCACACCTGCGGTGTTTCCCGCGGTAGGTGCGCGCAACGCCTGGGCGCAGCGTTCGTCGAGCCAGTCCTGATCGATCGGGGAGCCGTCAAAGGACCGCACCATGCGTCGGCGCGCGAGGAGGTCGGCGAGGTCCATGCGACGGGTCTAGCAGGCGGCGCGTCAATAGTTGACCGATCCGGTAGGATTTGCCCACCGAGAAGGAGGAACGTTGGCTACGCCCCGAGAACTGCTCAACGCCGCCAAGGCACAAATTCGCGAGATCGAACCGCACGACGTGGCCGCGAACCTCAGTCACTACCGCATCCTCGACGTGCGCGAACCCGACGAGCACGAGCAAGGTGCGCTGCCCGGAGCGCTGCACATCCCGCGCGGTCAGCTCGAGTTTGCGGTCGAGGGCCGTCTCTTCGAAAAGGATCTCCCCATCGCCGTCTACTGCGCCGGTGGCGTTCGTTCGGCCTTCGCCGCGCGCACGCTCCAGGAACTGGGCTACACCGACGTCGTCTCGGTCATCGGCGGCTTTAACAAGTGGAAGGACGAGGGGCTGCCCTGGACGACGCCGCGCACGCTCACCGCCGACCAGCGCAATCGCTACCAGCGTCACTTGCTCTTGCCCGAGGTGGGCGAAGAGGGTCAGATGAAGTTGCTCGACGCGAAGGTTCTCCTCTTGGGGGCTGGGGGCCTCGGCTCGCCCGCGGCGCTCTACCTCGCCGCCGCCGGCGTCGGTACCCTCGGCATCATTGACATGGACGTCGTGGACGCCTCGAACCTCCAGCGCCAGGTTCTTCACAACATGGACCGCATCGGGATGCGAAAGGTCGATAGCGCCAAGCAGACGCTGACCGCCATCAATCCCGATTTGACGGTGCGCACCTACGACGTGCGCCTCGGCGCGGACAACATCCTCGACGTGATCGACGGCTACGACGTGATCGTCGACGGCACCGACAATTTCCCCACGCGCTACCTCGTCAACGACGCCGCGCTCGTGAAGAACATCCCCGTGGTGCACGGATCGATCTTTCGTTTCGAGGGTCAGGTGACGATCTTCAGCCCCTACGTCGGGCCGTGCTATCGCTGCATGATTCCCGAGCCACCGCCCGCCGAACTAGCTCCGAGCTGCGCCGAGGCCGGCGTGCTGGGCGTGCTGCCGGGCATCGTGGGATCGATCCAGGCCCTGGAGGCCATTAAGTTGATTCTGAGTTTGGGCGACCCGCTCATTGGGCGGCTCCTCACGTATGACTCGATGGACCAGAGCTTTCGCACCTTCCGGGTTCGGCGTGACCCGAGTTGTCCGGCTTGTGGAGAACACGCGGCCCCGATCGTCATCGCCGAGTACGACGACCTGTGCATGCCCCACGTGGCAGTCGGCGCCTAGATCCTCACCACGAGCGTGCCCGCGATCTTGTCGTGAAACGTTTGCTTGCGAGTATCAAAGAGCGGCAGGAGACAGTCCACCAGCATGAGCATCACGGGAATCTCCGCGAGCGAAGGTGGTAACACGACGTTCAACACGGAGTAGGCCGAAATGACGCCCCATCGGCGTAGCGCCTGGCTTCGCGTGATGGCGGCTCCGGTCAGGGCGTCGCGCACCTGGGTGGCGACGACGCGGTTGCCAATCGTTTGACCCGACTCCGAGGTGAGAAACGCCACCATGTATGCGCCCTGGATGGCGAAGCTCACGACGGCTCCCGCGAGGTTTCCGGCCACGTCGGCAACGAGGACGAATGCCACGTAGAGGGGCAAGAACAGCAACACGTTGTCGACGACGGTCGCCCCAACGCGTTGCCACCACCCGGAGAGCACCACTGCGCTCGCTGGGCCTTTCACCGGGGTTCCGCACACGGGGCAGAACGTTCCGGTGACCTCACTTCCACACTGGGCACAATCCATCTGTCCATTGTGCTCGCTGCCGACGGTGGCCCTGGCGATGGCGCTCTCGCGCCCGGCCTAAATTGGCCTCATGGCCGAGGAACGCACAACCGATTCGGGTATCGAGATCCACCCGGTCTACGGACCGGCCGACCTTGAGGGCTTTGACGAAGCCACCTCGCTGGGCGAGCCAGGTGCCTATCCCTTCACGAGAGGCGTCCACCCGACGATGTACCGCGGTCGCCTGTGGACGATGCGTCAGTACGCGGGCTTTGGCACCGCGGAGGCAACGAACGAACGATTCAAGTTCCTCCTGGGCGCCGGACAAACGGGGCTGTCGTGCGCGTTCGACCTGCCCACCCAGATGGGCTTCGATGCCGATCATCCCCGCGCCGAAGGCGAGGTGGGCAAGGTCGGTGTCGCGATCTCCTCGATCGACGACATGCGCCTGCTCCTGGCCGGACTGCCGCTCAACGAGGTGACGACCTCGATGACGATCAACGCCACCGCCTCGACGCTGCTCTTGCTCTATCAGCTGGTGGGCGAAGAGCAGGGCGTCGCGGGCCACCAGCTGCGCGGGACGATTCAAAACGACATCTTGAAGGAGTACGTCGCTCGCGGCACCTACATTTACCCGCCGCGACCCTCGATGCGCCTCATCGTCGACACGTTCGCGTACTGCGCCAAGGAGATCCCCCAGTGGAACACGATCTCCATCTCCGGCTATCACATTCGTGAGGCGGGTTCGACGGCGGTCCAGGAAATTGCCTTCACCCTCGCCAACGGCGTCGCCTACGTCGAAGCGGCCCTCGCGGCGGGGCTCGCCCTAGAGGAGTTCGCGCCTCGGCTCAGCTTCTTCTTCAACGCCCACAACAACCTCTTCGAAGAGGTCGCCAAGTACCGCGCGGCCCGACGTATGTGGGCGACCATCATGGCCGAACGTTTTGGGGCGAAAGACCCGAAGTCGATGATGTTGCGCTTTCACACCCAGACCGGTGGATCGACACTCACCGCACAGCAGCCCGAGAACAACATCGTGCGCGTGACGATGCAGGCCCTCGCCGCGGCCCTCGGCGGTACGCAGAGTCTTCACACCAACGGCTTCGACGAGGCGCTGGGGCTGCCGACCGAGCGAGCCGCCCGGCTCGCGCTGCGTACTCAGCAGGTCATTGGCTACGAGGCCGGGGTCGCGGACACCGCGGATCCGCTGGCCGGTTCGTACTACGTCGAGTCACTGACCAACGAAGTTGAGGCGCTCGCGGGCGAGTACCTCGCCGAGATCGACCGCCGAGGCGGTGCGGTCGCCGCGATCGAGGCGGGGTACATGCAAGGTGAGATCGAGGCGGCGGCCTACGAGTTTGCCCGCGCGGTGGATCGAGGTGACAAGGTGGTCGTGGGCGTCAACCGATTCACCGGCGACGACGAGGGTGCGGCCGAGGTCTTTCCCGTTGACCCTCGCCAGCAGCGCGACCAGGTCGAACGCGTGGCGACGTTCAAGGCCGCGCGCGACCGCGACGCGCTCGCGCGCGCGCTCGAGGATCTCGAGACGGCGGCCCGGGGCACGGCGAACGTCCTCTACCCCATGAAGCGGGCGCTCGCGGCGCGCGCGACCGTAGGCGAAGTCTCCGACGTCTTGCGCGGCGTCTTCGGCGAGTTTCGTCCGGGCTAGCCCTCGCGCGAGGGGAGTGGTTCCTCGAAGTGGGTCACGGAGGGCGTCTCGAGGTACCAGGGGTGCGTGAGGGTGCGCCACGACTCAAAGAGACCGCCCGCGCGAAACGCCAGGTGGGCCTCAAGGGACTCCCAACGAACGAGGAGCAGGTAAATACCCGCGTCTTCGAGCTGGCGGCGCACCTCGGCGCCGTGACAGCCCGGGGCCGAGGAGATGATGGGAAGCGCTCGCGACATCGACGCCTCGAAGCTCGCCGCGGTGTCGGGCGACACGTGAAGGAGTACGTGTTCGAGAATCATCGGGCGAGCAGCCTTTCACGAAGTGCCTCGTCGTGAGCGATGGCCGCGCCGGTACGCGCGAGGGCCAGCGCACCGTCGAACACCGCCTGGTCGGCGTGGGGGGTCACGCAGGCCGCGGTGAACTCGGGCTGGTGGTTCACGGCGCCGTTCGTCGGGATGCCGAGCAGGGGGTGGATTGAGGGCACGACGAGCGAGACGTTGGCCATGTCGGTGGAAATCGTCGGCAGTGCCTCGCCCGCGTCGTCGGCGCGGAACTCGCGCCCGAGGTCCTCGGCGGCGCGCCGGTAGTGCGCGAGGATCTCGGAGTCGGACACCATGTGCGAGAACGGGTGCCCGAGCTCATCGACTCGTAATTCCGCGCCGGTGGCCAGCGCGCCGGCTCGAAAGCAGGCGTCGAGGCGCTGGCGGAGCTCTCCGAGTCGTTCACTGGTACTGGCGCGGGCCATGAATCGCCCGACGGCGCGTGCGGGAATGATGTTGGCCGCCGAGCCGCCCTCGAGGACGATGCCGTGGACCTGATCGTCTCGGCGCATCTGCTGGCGAAGTAGGCCGAGGGACACCTGGGCGATGGTGAGAGCGTCAAGAGCGTTGATGCCCTCCCACGGCGCCGCGGAGGCGTGCGCGTCGCGTCCTGAGTAGGTCACGTCGAAGTGATCCACCGCGAGGCAGGTCGCCTCGAGTCGGTCCTCGGGCCAGGGGTGGATCATCATCGCGGCGTGGATGTCGTCGAAGTACCCCGCCTCGAGAAGGTCGATCTTGCCCCCGCCGCCCTCCTCGGAGGGCGTACCTAGAAGAACGACGGTGAGGTCCAGCTCGTCGGCGAGGGCACCGAGAGCGATCGCCGCGCCGAGCGACGCGGCGGCGATGATGTTGTGCCCGCACGCGTGGCCCACGTCAGGCAGCGCGTCGTACTCGGCGCACAGCGCGAGGTGCAGGCGGCCGTGGCCCTTCACCGCGCGAAAGGCGGTGTCGAGTCCCGCGGCGCCTCGCTCGACCACGAAGCCCGCCGCTTCGGCGGCTCGCGCGACCGCTTCGGCGCTCTCGAACTCCTCGTAGCCCATCTCGGGGTGCGAGTGGACGAAGTGGCTCAACTCGACCAGATCCGCGCGCGACCGCTCGAGGGCGATGGCTAGCGCGTCGTCACTCATTCGACCGTCACCACGACATCTCCGGTCGCCACCGAATCTCCTTCGCTCACCCGAACGGCCGTGACGACGCCGGCGCGCTCGGCGGTGACGGCGTTCTCCATCTTCATGGCTTCGAGAATGACGACGGTCTCGCCGGCCTCGACGCTTTGACCTACCACGACGTTCACCTTGACGATGGTTCCCTGCATGGGCACGGTCACGCTGCCTGAACCGCTCCCGACAACGCCGGCGTGGTGCTGACGACGGGGCTTGGCGGAGGCGGCGGACGAGCTGCTCGTCGGGTCCTCCCACAAGGTCACACTGACGCGGCGCCCGTTGACTTCGGCCGTCACCTCGCGGCGCACCTGTGAGCCGGTGGGGCCCAGGGCGGCCGGCGTGGGGGCGATCGAGGAGAAGTCGAGGGACTCCTCAACCCACTTCGTCGAGTGCGTGCCCTTGACGAAGTCCTCGCTCGTTAAGATGATGGTGTCCGCGGCCAGGGTCGTGGCCACTCCGTCGATAACGGTCTCTTCAATGGCGCGCAGGAGACGTCGGCGCGCGCGCTCGCGAGTTTCGCCCCACACGATCAGCTTGCCAATCAAGTTGTCGTAGTACTGCGAGACGGTGTCACCCGCTCCGTAACCGGCGTCCAGGCGAACCCCGGGACCGCCGGGTTGATCGAAGCGAGTGATCAATCCCGGCGACGGGCTGAAGCGTCCACCCGCGGCGTCTTCGGCGTTGATGCGAACCTCAATAGCGTGTCCGCGACGCTCGATCTCGGACTGGGAGAACGTGAGCGGCTCTCCCGAGGCGATGCGAAGTTGCCACTCGACGAGATCGAGCCCGGTGACGAGTTCGGTGACCGGATGCTCGACTTGGAGGCGCGTGTTCATCTCGAGGAAGTAGAACTCGCCGTCTTGGTAGAGGAACTCCACCGTGCCGGCGTTGACGTAGCCGCAGGCCCGCGACACCTTCACCGCGGCCTCACCCATGGCGCGTCGCACCTCGTCGGGAAAGTTCACCGCGGGCGACTCCTCGACGAGCTTTTGGTGGCGACGTTGGGCCGAGCAGTCACGCTCGCCCAACCACAGCGTGTTGCCGTGGCTGTCGGCGAGAACCTGCATCTCAATGTGACGGGGCCACGTGAGGTATCTCTCGACGTAGCACTCCGCGCGCCCGAAGTAGCTCAGGGCCTCGCGCTGGGCGCTCTCGAGAGCGGCGTGGGCGTCCTCGGGAGCGTGGACAACCTTCATGCCGCGTCCGCCGCCGCCGAAGGCCGCCTTGATCGCGACGGGCCAGCCCACCTCGTTGCCGAAGGCCACGACCTCGTCGGCGCTCGTGAGTGTCTCGTTGCGACCCGGCACACCGGATACGCCCGCGCGCTCGGCCGCGAGGCGCGAAGAGATCTTGTCGCCCATCACGTCGATGGCCTCGGGCGGCGGGCCGATGAAGGTCACCCCGCGTGAGGTGATCGCTCGCGCGAAGTCGGTGTTCTCGCTAAAGAAGCCGTACCCCGGGTGCACCGCGTCAGCCCCACTGGCCTCGATGGCCGACAAGATGGCCTCGGTGTTGAGGTAGCTCTCCGCGGCGGTCGTTCCCCCGAGGGCGTAGGCCTCGTCGGCGACGCGCACGTGAAGGGCATCGCGGTCGAGCTCGGAGTACACCGCGACGGTCGCGATGCCCATTTCGCGGCAGGTTCGCATCACTCTCACCGCAATTTCACCGCGATTGGCGACCAGGACCTTCTCTAACACGCACACCTCCGCAGTGACTGTCTTTTCTACCACGTATCGGTCAAACCCTAATCTTTGAGCGTGAACGAATACACCTGGCGCGTCGAGCGAGTTGAGGAGGTCGATTCGACCAACACGGCACTCGTCGCCCGGGCCCGTGAGGGCGAGGCTGAGGGCCTCGTGCTGCGCGCGGATCATCAGAGTGGGGGGCGCGGACGCCTCGGACGCTCCTGGGAGGCGTCGCCGGGTTCAGCCCTGTTGTGTTCGATTCTCCTGCAACCGCACCTCGAGGCGGAGCGGCTGCAGTGGGCGGTGGTGGCGGTGGCGCTGAGTACCCGTGCGGCGCTGGCCCGAGTGGGCGTCTCGAGCGATTTGAAGTGGCCCAACGATGTGCTGGTCGACTCACGCAAGGTGGCCGGCGTACTAGCCGAGTACGTGTCCGCGCCGAGTGAGTCGGCGATTGTGGTGGGACTGGGTGTCAACGTCACCGAGCACCCGCCGGGGGTGGGCGCGACGGACATCGCGCGCGTGCGCGGCGAGGCGCCGACCCCCGATGACTTCTTGGATGTCGTACTGGATGAGTTGGGACCACGTCGGGGTCTCTTAGACACCCCTCGGGGACTCACTCAACTCGCGGAAGAGTATCGCGAGGCGCTTGTCACCTTGGGCCAGCGCGTGCGTGTTCACGAGCGGTCCCGCGAGTGGGAGGGACTCGCCTACGACGTCGACGGCGCGGGACACCTGCTCGTGCACACCGACCACGGCGAGCGTCGCGTGGTAGCCGGCGACGTCGTACACGTACGGGCGGTGATCTCGTGAGTCGCGCGACGAGGGTCCTCGTGACGGGCGCCGCGGGTCAGGTCGGCGTGGATCTCGTGGATACGTTGCGAGGCCTCACGGTGCCGGGGGCCGACGCCCACTACTGGGCCGATGGGCGGCGCGTGGGCGACGGCGAGTTCGACGTGGTCGGCGTGACCCGTCACGAGGTTGATTTCACCAATGTCGCGGCCCTCGAACACGCCGTGGTGGCCACTCGTCCCGACGTCGTCGTCAATCTCGCCGCCTACACCGCGGTCGACCGCGCGGAGAGCGATCGCGCGACGTGCTTCGCGGTCAATGACGCCGCCGTCGGGGCGCTCTCGCGGGCGGCGGCGGCGACGGGCGCTCACTTGATCACGATCTCGACGGACTACGTCTTCGACGGGCAAAAGGGCGAGGCCTACCTCGAAGACGACGAGACCGGGCCGCTCAACGTGTATGGCTCGTCGAAGCTCGCGGGCGAGGCGCGCTGCGCGAGCGCTGACACCATCGTGCGCACGTCGTGGGTGATGGGTGTGCGCGGACAGAACGTCCTGCGCGCGATCGCGCGCCGAGCGGCGGCCGGCGAGGACGTTCGCTTCGTCAATGACCAGCGTGGCACCGTTACCGCGGCTGCCGACCTCGCTCGCGCGCTCGTGGCGCTGGTGCGATCGCGACCCGGAGGAATCTGGCACGTGGCGAACGAGGGGGCGGCGACGTGGTTCGACGTCGCCGTCTTCGCCGGACGAGAACTCGGCCGCGGGGACGAGTTCGCCCGTCCCATCGCCACTGAGGACTTGGTGCCCACACCCGCCGCGACGCGACCCGCGCGCGCCGATTTGTCGACCCAGCGATTTCGCGAGGCGGGCTTCGTCGCGCCGGCGCCGTGGCGCGACGCCGTGTCTCGTCTCCTCGCAGGACGCGACGCGTCGTGGTGAGCCCCCCGAGCGTGAGCGCCGTGGTGGTGGACTACCGCGCGGGCGAGGCTCTGACGCGTTGCGTCGCGTCGCTGCGGGCCAATGGAGTCACCGACATCATCGTGGTGGACAACGATGAGTCGGTCCCGCCCGGAACCGACGCCGACGGAGCGCTCACCGTGGTGCACACCGGCGTCAACCTCGGTTACGGCCGTGGCGTCAATCGTGGTGCGGCCGTGGCGCGCGGGGAGTACCTGGTGATCTCCAATCCCGACGTCGTGGTCCACGAGGGGGCCGTCGAGGCGCTGGTGGCCCACTTGGACTCTCACCCCGAGGTGGGGATCCTCGCGCCGCGCATCGAGCGCCCCGACGGCACGCTCTACCCCTCTCATCGAGTGTTTCCCCACGTGGCTCTGGCAGGAGCCCATGCGCTGCTCGCTCCCTTCTGGCCGGGGAATCCCGCGACGCGGCGCTATCGGTCGACCCGTCGTGACGGAACAGTCGACTGGGTGTCGGGCGCCTTCTTCGTCCTGCGCCGCGACGTGTTCGAGTTGGTGGGGGGCTTTGACGAGCGCTTCTTCATGTTCGCCGAAGACATGGACCTGTGCTGGCGCGTGCGCGAGCGCGGGCTCTCAGTGGCGGCCCTCGATGAGGCCGTCGTCACCCACGTCGAGGGACTCTCGCGGCGTCACGCGTCGCGCGCGATGCTCGTGGCCCACCACGAGAGCGCGCTGCGATTCGAGGCCTACCACGCTCGCGGCGCGCGACGCCTCCTGGTGCCCGTTGCCGCTCTGGTGCTGGGCGTGCGCCTGGTCCTGGCACTCGCCGGGGTGGGCAAGGAGGCCCGAGGAGTAGAGTGATCAGGGGCTGCGGGTGGTTCTGTGGTTGAAAGTCGAAGCTAGCCGCGGGCGAAACGACCCACGTAAGGCGTCTCTTGGACGCCGAGCATGGCGCGGTTTAGAAGTAAGTCCTGCCGGACGCCGGTCAGAGTGGCCGTCGGACGAGCCGGTGAAGTGTGCGAATTGCTCGCGAAGAGCGCAAGCTGTCGGGAGTCGCACGGACACCGCCGCAGGCAGGTGTGGGGTCAAAGACCAGGTCAGACACCCGCAGCCCCATGAGAACGTTCCGGTGACCGGTAGGGTGAAGTCAACATGAGTGTGTTTAGCAAGATGCTGCGGGCCGGTGAGGGCAAGCGGGTTCGCCAGCTCGCCGAGCTGGTGGGACCAATCAACGACCTCGCCGGGGAGATGGCGGGACTGACCGACGACGAGCTTCGGGCCAAGACCGACGTGTTTCGCGAGCGCCTGGCCGAGGGTGAGACGCTCGATGACCTCCTCATCGAGGCGTTCGCGGTGGTGCGCGAAGCGGCGACGCGCGTGCTCGGTCAACGTCACTACGACGTCCAGCTCATGGGTGGCATGGCTCTGCACTTTGGGTGGATCGCGGAAATGAAGACGGGAGAAGGCAAGACGCTCGTCTCGACGTTGCCGGTCTATCTCAACGCGCTCGCGGGCAAGGGCGTGCACGTGGTGACGGTGAATGACTACCTCGCGACGCGTGACGCCGACTGGATGGGACAGGTCCACCGCTTTCTCGGCGTCACCGTGGGGCGCGTGGGGCCGGACCTTCCTGATTTCGACGACAAGCGCGAGGCGTATCTGTGCGACGTCACCTACGGCACGAACACGGAATTCGGCTTTGACTACCTGCGCGACAACATGGCTCGGCGCGCCGAGCACATGGTCCAGCGCGGACACCACTACGCCATCGTCGACGAGGTCGACTCAATCTTGATTGACGAGGCACGCACGCCGCTCATCATCTCGGGGCCCGCATCGGACGTGACCAAGCTGTACTACCAGTTCGCCTCCATCGTGCGCACCCTCGTGCGCGACGTTGACTACGAAGTCGACGAGGAGAAGAAGACGGTCATGCCCACCGAGGAGGGCATCGAGAAGGTCGAGCGCCAGTTGGGCGTGACCAACCTCTACGACGAGGTCGCGACGAACTACGTTCACCAGCTCGGTCAGGCGCTGCGCGCCAAGGAGCTCTTCCACCGCGACAAGGACTACCTCGTCGACGCGGGAGAGGTGAAGATCGTCGATGAGTTCACGGGCCGCACGCTCGACGGACGCCGCTGGTCCGACGGTCTGCATCAGGCAGTCGAGGCCAAGGAGCGGGTTCGCATCCAAGAGGAGAACCACACCTGGGCGACGGTGACGCTGCAGAACTACTTCCGTCTCTACGAGAAGTTGGCGGGCATGACCGGAACGGCCGAAACCGAGGCCGCCGAGTTCTCCTCGACCTACAACTTGGCGGTAGTGCCGATTCCCACGAACCGGCCCTCCACACGTGTCGACCAGCCGGACCTCATCTTCAAGACCGAAGAGGCGAAGTTCGAGGCGATCGTTGAAGAAGTTCGCGAGCGCAGTGACCGCGGTCAACCTATCTTGTTGGGCACCGCGTCGGTGGAGAAGTCCGAGCTACTCTCGCGAGCTCTCTCCAAGGCGGGCGTCGTCCACGAGGTGCTCAACGCGAAGCAACACTTCCGTGAGGCGGAGATTGTCGCCCAGGCCGGGCGCAAGCACGCGGTGACGGTGGCGACGAACATGGCTGGCCGTGGCGTCGACGTTCACCTGGGCGGCAACGAGGAGGGCTTGGCCCGACGAGACGCCCTGGCTCAGGGTCTCGTCCCCGGCACTGAGGAATTTGACGCCGCGTACCGCGCGTCACTCTCGAAGTTCAAGGCGCAGTGCGAGGAAGAGGGCGACCAGGTGCGCGACCTCGGGGGCCTCTTCGTTCTCGGCACTGAGCGTCACGAATCGCGACGTATCGACAACCAGTTGCGTGGACGATCGGGTCGTCAGGGCGACCCCGGCGAGAGCCGCTTCTACCTGTCGCTCGAAGACGAGCTGCTTCGTCTCTTCGCCACGGGAGCGGTCTCGTGGGTGATGGAGCGCGCACTTCCCGAGGGCGAAGCCATCGAGGCCAAAATGGTCACCAAGGCCATCGAGCGCGCCCAGAACACCGTCGAGGGCCGTAACGCGGAAATTCGCAAGGACGTCCTCAAGTACGACGAAGTGATGAACGAGCAGCGTAAGGTCATCTACGCCCGTCGCCAACAGGTGATCAGTGGCGAAGACATTCACGATGCGACGATCGCGATGATCGAAGAGCAGGTGACGCGCGCGGTGACCACGCGACTTGACAGCGAGTTCGCCGAAGAGTGGGACCTGCCCGCGCTGCTCGTGGACCTTCAGACGTTCTATCCCACGCGCCTCGACGTGGCGACACTGGACACCTACGAGGACCGCGACGACGTGGTGGCACTCGTGGTCGACGAGGCGGTGAGCCTCTACGCGCAAAAGTGCGAGGACTTCGACGGCGGCATGGAGACAGCCAAGGAGATCGAGCGCGACGTCATGCTCCAGATACTCGATCAACGTTGGCGCGATCACCTCTCGGACATGGACTACTTGCGCGACGGCATTCACCTGCGTCAGGTGGCCCAGCAGGATCCGCTCACGGCCTGGCAGAAGGAGGGTTACTTGATGTTCGAGCACCTCCTCGAGGCCGTCGACAGCGACTACGTGCGCTACATCACGCACGTCGAAGCCATGGTCGAGGAGCCCGCGTCTGTCGACGCGGGACTCGAGCGGGCGATCACCAACGCCATCGAGATCGCGCCGGGCGCCGTGGACCTTCCCGCCCACGCAACGGCGCCGGCGAAGAAGGAAGGCGACAAGATCGGTCGAAACGAGCCCTGCTGGTGCGGCTCGGGCCGGAAGTTCAAGCAGTGCCATGGCCGACCCTAAGGCCGAGAACGCGCTGCGCGACGCCCAGTCCAGCCTCGATGAGCTCGAGGAACGCTGGGTGGCGGCGCGCGCGTACTTGAAGATCGATAACAGCCGCACCCGCCATCGCGAGCTCGCCGTGGCCGTCGAAGCGCCGAATCTGTGGGACGACCAGGATCACGCTCGTGAGGTCACGACGGAGTTCGGCCGCCTCAGCGCGGATTTGGAGTCCTTTGATCGCCTCGGCGCGGCGCTGGAGGACTGTCGCGTGTTGGTGGACTTTTCGCGTGACTCGATCGCCAGTGGCGAGGCGGACTGGTCGCTGATCGACGAGCTCGCCGGTGGCGTGGCCTCGCTCGAGACCGCCCTCACCGCTCTCGAGGTCCAGAGCCTCTTTTCGGGACCTTACGACGAGAACGACGCCATCGCCGAACTGCACGCCGGCGCCGGTGGCACCGACGCTCAGGACTGGACCGAGATGCTGTTGCGCATGTATGTGCGCTGGGCCGAACGTCGCGGGTTCGGTGTCGAGATCGACGAGGTGACCGAAGGCCAAGAGGCGGGACTGTTGTCGGCCACCTTCATCGTCAAGGGACGCTTCGCTTACGGCTGGTTGTCCGCGGAGCGCGGCGTCCATCGACTCGTGCGCATCAGCCCCTTTGACTCTCAGGCTCGACGCCAAACGAGCTTCGCGAGCCTCGACGTGACGCCGCTGCTCGCCGACAACGCGAGCGAGGTCGACATCGACGAGAAGGACCTACGGGTCGACACCTATCGCTCCTCGGGAGCGGGGGGCCAGCACGTCAATAAGACGGACTCGGCCATTCGCCTCACGCACTTGCCGACGGGGATCGTCGTCAGTTGCCAAAACGAACGATCCCAGCACCAGAATCGCGCGCGCGCCATGCAGATCCTCGAGGCCAAGCTGGCCGAACGGGCGCGCGCTGAGCGCCAGGCTGAGATGGACGCCCTCTCGGGGGACCGTGGCGACAACGCGTGGGGCTCGCAGATCCGCAGTTACGTGCAGGCGCCGTACCAGTTGGTCAAGGATCACCGCAGCGACCACGAGACCGGCAACGTCGACGCGGTGCTCGACGGCGACCTCGACGCCTTCATGGAAGCCGAATTGCGCCGACTACGTGCGCGCGAAGGCGCGCGATCGTAAGAATTGTGTTTTCCCATGCTCACAAGGGATGGGTGGCACGGGGCCGTGGGTCGTCGAAACTAGAATGGATCCATTAGTGAGCCTCGCGCGTCGCGCGCCCGCCGTCGCCTCTCTCAGGGAGTTGTTTCGTGATTCGCTTCGAGCACGTCTCTAAGACCTACAAGAACGGCACCCCGGCCCTCAAAGACATCAGCCTGGACATCGACAAGGGGGAGTTCGTCTTCCTCGTCGGCGCCTCGGGTTCGGGCAAGACCACCTTCCTTCGTCTGTTGCTGCGCGAGGAGCTGCCCGATTCGGGGCGCATCCTCGAGGCGGGACGTGACATCGGCAAGCTCTCCAAGTGGCGCGTGCCCTACCTGCGGCGCAACATCGGCTGCGTCTTTCAGGACTTTCGACTCCTACCGAACAAGACGGTCTTTGAGAACGTGGCCTTCGCTCTCGAGGTGATCGGACGACCGCGTTCGACGGTCGAGTCCCAGGTGCCCCAGATCCTCGAACTCGTGGGCCTGTCGGAGAAGTCCAAGAACTTGCCCGGCGAACTCTCGGGCGGCGAACAGCAACGTGTCGCCGTGGCGCGAGCGTTCGTGAACCGGCCGCTCATCCTCCTCGCCGACGAGCCGACGGGGAACTTGGATCCCACGAACTCCGAGTCGATCATGGCCCTGCTCGAGAGGATCAATCGCACTGGTACCACGGTGGTGATGGCGACGCACGACAAGGCCCTCGTGGACCGGATGCGACGGCGCGTCATCGAACTCGATCGAGGTGAAATGATTCGTGACCAGGTACGCGGGGTTTACGGCATCGACGAAGCGCCCGCGAGCCTCTGATGCGCGTCTACCTTCGCTACGCGGTCAAGGAGACCTTTTCCAACCTATGGCGCAATCGGATGATGACGATCGCCGCGGTCCTCACGGTCGCGGTGTCGCTGTCTCTCGTGGGCGCGGCACTCCTACTCAAGCAGAGCGCGGCCCAAGCGTCGGCGCAGTGGCAACAGGGCACGCGTGTGACCGTCTGGATGCAGCCCACCGCGACGCCCAATGAGCTCGCGAGCGTGCAGAGCCAACTGGCGAACTCGCCCCTCGTGAAGAACTGCACCTACTTCACGCAGGCCCAGGACTACGCGGAGGCCAAGCAGTTGCTGCCCAAGTCCGAGTGGGACGTGCTCAGCGTCTCGGCGATGCCCTCGTCGTATCGCTGCGTGCCGACGGTGCCCTCGAACGCGTTCGCCGTGGAATCGACCTTCGCGAACCAGCCGGGCGTCTACAAGGTCACCGCTCCCGAGCAGCAGATCCGCGAGATGAATCGGGCGATCCGCATTCTCCAGGTCGTGTTCTTGGCCCTCGCGGGCGTCTTGTTGCTCTCGGCCACGGTACTGATTCTCAACACCATTCGCATGGCGATCTTCGCTCGCCGCCGCGAGGTGTCGGTGATGAAGCTGGTGGGTGCGACCAACTGGTTCATTCGCGTTCCCTACATCACCGAGGGATTCATCCAGGGGCTTCTCGGGTCGGTTGTCGCGATACTCGCGGTTACCGCCCTACATACGTGGTACCCGCTGCACAACGAGTTCGCCCTCGACACCGCCGCCCTGGTGGGCACCAACGTCGTGGTTCTCGTGGTGGGCGTGGCGATTGGATCGGTCGGCTCGGCGATCGCGATCCGACGCTTCCTTGACGTGTAGCTACTCGGCGACGAAGTCGATCGCCAGCGAGTTGACGCAGTAGCGCAACCCGGTGTCGGTGGGGCCGTCGTCGAAGACGTGACCGAGGTGGCCCCCGCATCGTGCACAGAGGATCTCGGTGCGCGCTCGCGCCAGCGAGTGATCGGGCCGCTCGATGATCGTGCCGACCTCGCACGCGTCAAAGCTCGGCCACCCACAGTGAGAATCGAATTTCTGCGCCGAGGTGAAGAGAGTCTGTCCGCATCCGCCACACGAGTAGACGCCCTCGGCGCTGACGTCGAGCAGGGATCCACTAAAGGGCGCCTCGGTGGCGGCTTCGCGCAGGACCTGGAATCGTTCGAGGGGCAAGTCGCGGCGCCACTCGTCGTCGGACTTCGTCACGGGGAAGGTCACGGCCCTGATCGTACCGGCTAGAGGTACGACGAGCGAGGAGCCTCGGGCAGGTTCCGGGGGAACTCGGGGGCGTCGGCCAGCATGCGAGCAAACGCGCTGGCCAGTCCCTCGGGATCGAGGCCGAGCTCGCCCAGGAGGTCATCGGGACGGTGGTGCTCGAGGTACGCGCGCGGCACCCCGAGGATGCGCGTCGGGGGAAAGGCCTCAACACGCTCCTGGGCCCGGTTGCGCACGGCGGCCACCATGAGGGTGCCGGCGCCACCGTGACGAGTGCCGTCTTCGACGGTGATGATGCGCTCGTGGCTGAGGGCGTCGTCGATCATCGCGGGATCCGGGGGTAGGACTCGCACGTCGTAGAGAGTGACGCGACGAGCGTCCTCACCCATCAAGGTGAGGGCTCGGTGGGCCGACGCCGCCATCTTGCCCACGGCCAGCACGCACAGTGAGCCGTCGCCGCGCACGACTTGGCGCGCGTGCAGACCCGTTCCCACCTGACCGTCCAGTGGTTGGGGCAACGTCTTGGGGAAGCGCATCGCCGAGGGCGTCGACAATGAGAGCGCGCTCGCCAGCATGCCCGGAATCTCCTCGACGCACGAGGGGGCAAAGATCGTCATGTTCGGAATCGCCAAGCACAGCGCGATGTCCAATATGCCGTGGTGGCTCGGGCCATCGTCGCCGGTGATTCCCGCGCGGTCAAAAACGAAGAGCACGGGCAAGTTCAACAGACCCACGTCGAGGTTGGCCTGGTCGAACGCGCGCGAGAAGAAGGTCGAGTACACCGCCACGACGGGCTTGAGGCCGCCCATGGCCATCCCGGCCGCCGCGGTGACCGCGTGTTGCTCGGCGATGCCGACGTCAAAGAAGCGCCGAGGGTAGAGCTCTTCAAAGCGCAGCAGTCCCGTCGGTCCCGCCATCGCGGCCGTGATCGCTACGATGCGCTCGTCGAGATCGGCCAGCGCGACGAGCGCCTCACCGAAGGCCTCGGTGAAGGACTGGGGCGGAACCTCTTCGTCATTGAGCTTGGGTGGCAACTTGTAGTCGTGCATGCGCAGGTTGTCACTGGTGGCCGGCGCGTACCCGCGACCCTTCTCGGTCAAGACGTGAACGAGAATCGGCCCGTCCCAGCGAGCCGCGCTGGATAGGGCCGTCTCGAGGGCTTCGATGTTGTGACCGTCGATGGGTCCGATGTAGCGCACGCCGAGATTCTCAAAGAACGTGTGCGGAGTCACCATCTCGCGCACCATGGAGGTCATGACGTCGACGCCGACGTAGGCCGCCTTGCCCACTCGGGGCAAGTGAGGCACGAGACGGCGGATGCGATCGCGCAGGGAGACGTAGGTCTTGTTGAGTCGCAGCGCGGTGAGACTCTCGGACAGCTTCGAGATCGTCGGGGCGTAACTGCGTCCGTTGTCGTTCAAGACAATGACGACTCTCTGGTTCGAGTGTCCCAAGTTGTTGAGCGCCTCGTAGGCCATGCCACCGGTCAGCGACCCGTCGCCGACCACGGCGACCACGTGGCGCGAGCCACCATGACCGACCAGCTCACGGCGTTGCTCGAGGGCGACCGACAGGCCGTGGGCGTAGGACAGCGCGGTGGAGGCGTGAGATGACTCGATCCAGTCGTGCTCGCTCTCGGCGCGGTTGGGATAGCCCGAGAGGCCTCCCCGGCGCCGCAGGTTCTTGAAGCCGTAGCGTCGCCCGGTCAGCAATTTGTGCACGTACGCCTGATGTCCCGTGTCAAAGAGCAGGATGTCGCGCGGTGAGTCAAACACGCGGTGTAGGGCCACCGTCAACTCCACCACGCCGAGATTCGAGCCCAGGTGACCGCCGGTCTTGGTCACGCTCGAGATGATGAAGTCGCGGATCTCTCGACTCAGGGTATTGAGTTGGCGATACGACAGGCCCTTGAGGTCCGCGGGCGAGTCGATCGAGTCAAGAATCACCCCTCAATCCTACCGGTCGATATCTGGTGGACGATGGCCGGGACTTTGGGCCCGGTACGCTCACTTCATGGCAATTCCCTTGGTGGACACGGATGTGCTCGAGCGCGTGCTGGGCGTCGCGGGGGGCTACGGCGAGTTCGCCGAGGTCTTCGTGGAAGATCGCCAGACCTCGTCGGCCTCGCTGGACCAGGGGCGGGTGGAGGAGCTGAGCAACGGTCGCGATCGGGGCGCGGGCGTACGCGTCGTCGTGGGCGAGACCACCGGGTTCGCCCACACCGCGGATCTCACCGAGAAGGGCCTGCTCGCCGCGGCGCAGGCCGCCGCCACCATCGCGCGCGGGGGTGGCGGCGGCGTTCGTCAGGTGGCCCTCGCGACTCTGGAGAGCCACCACAGTTCAGCCCGCATCTTTCCCCACGATGTCGACAAGGCGGCCAAGGTTGAGCTGCTGCGAGTGGCCAATGACATTGCCCGCAGCGAGGGCGGCCAGATTAGCCAGGTTCAGGTGGGACTGGGGGACTCGTCGAGGCACTTCGTCGTCGCGAACACCGACGGCGTATTCGCGAGCGATCTCCAGGTGCGCACGCGTTTCGCGGTGTCGTGCGTGGCGAGCGGCGACGGTGGCATGCAAACCGGGTACAAACCCCTTGCCGCGACGCGGGGATTCGAGATGCTCAGCCCTGACGTGGTGGCCGACTTGGCTCGCGGCGCCGCGCGCCAAGCCCTCACGAAGCTTCAGGCGCGGCCGGCTCCCTCGGGTGAGTTGCCCGTCGTCCTCGCGGGTGGCTCGGGGGGCATCTTGTTCCACGAGGCTTGCGGCCACGGCCTCGAAGCCGACGCCATTCTCAAGGAAGCCTCGGTGTACGCACATCGCGTGGGCCAGCAGGTGGCGAGCCCGCTCGTGACCCTCGTCGACGACGGGTCGCTCAGCGGCGAGTGGGGCTACGGGGCCATCGACGACGAGGGCCAGCGCGGTACTCGTAACGTTCTGATCGACGAGGGGATTCTCACGGACTACATGTGGGACTTCTTGCGCGCGCGCCGCGAAGGTCGCGCCTCCTCGGGAAACGGCCGTCGCCAGAGCTATCAGCACCTTCCAATGGTGCGCATGACCAATACCTACCTCATGCCCGGCACCGACGACGCCGCGGAGATTGTCGCCCAGACGCCCTACGGCATCTACGTGGCCCAGCTCGGTGGCGGCCAGGTCAACACCGCGACCGGCGACTTCGTCTTTGGCATGACGGAGGCTTACTTGATTGAAGACGGCGTCATCACGGCGCCGCTGCGAGACTGCAACCTGATCGGCAACGGGCCCGAGACGCTGTCGCGAGTTGACGCGGTGGCGTCGGACTTTTCAATGACTCCGGGAACCTGCGGCAAGAACGGCCAGTCCGTGCCGGTGGGCACCGGCCAGGCGACGATGCGCCTCTCGGGCGTCACGATTGGAGGTACGGCCTCGTGAGCGAGTTGGAAGACGTCGCGCGACGAGTGCTCGACGCCGCGAGCGACCAGGAGGAGATCGAAGTCTTCGTGTCGCGCGGCGTGGAGACCGACGTCGAGGTGTACCAAGGGTCAATCGAGAGACTGACGACCGCGTCGTCGGCGGGCGTGGGCATTCGCATTCTTCGCGCGGGAGCGGGCGGCGCGCAGGTGGGCACCGCGTGGGCTGGCTCGTGGGACGTTGATGCGGTTTCCGACGCCCTCGCCCAAGCGCGCGACAACGTGCGATTTGCGAGTGAGGACGAGTACCTGGTCTTCGCACGGCCCGACGGCGTGGCGCCCGCCGCGCTCGACCTGTGGGACGAGGGCGTCGCGGCGACGCCGCTCGATGACAAGGTCGCGATGGCCCTGGAACTCGAGAGGATCGTGCGAGCCGGAGACGCGCGTATCCGCCAGGTCGAAAACGCGTCCTACGGCGACTACGCAGTGGAGGCACTGCTCGCCTCCAGCGTGGGAGTCTCGGCGAGCATGGCGCGTACCGGAGCGTTCCTCTCTGTCGAGGCGATCGCTTCAGACGGCGCGAGCGATCAGACGGGCTACGGGCTCTCCGCGGGACGCGCGCCGAGGGACCTCGACCTCGAACGGGCCGCCCGTGACGCGATCACTCGCTCGACGAGAATGCTGGGCGCCACGCGTCCCTCGACGCGTCGTACGTCGGTCGTGTTCGATCCGCGCACCGCCGCCACCGTTCTCGCCATCATCGGTGGCGCACTAAGTGGCGAGGCCGTGGTGAGGGGGCGTTCCTTCTTCGCGGGCCGCATGGGAGAACGCGTCGCGTCTCCCCTGGTGAGCGTGATTGACGATCCCACCGACGCGAGACACTTCGCGGCGAGTCGCTATGACGGCGAGGGACTGGCCTGCCGCCGAAACGTCCTGATCGACTCGGGCGACTTGCGAGCCTTCGTCTACGACACGGTGTCGGCGCGGCGCGCTGGCACGAGCTCAACGGGCAGCGCGGTGCGCGGGGGCATCGCGGGCTCGCCGTCGGCCGGGGTGAGGGCCCTCGTCATGTCACCGGGCACACAGAGCCAGGACGAGATCTTCGCGGCGGTGGGTGAGGGATTGTACGTGGACTCGCTCACCGGCGTGCACTCGGGAGTGAATCCCATCTCGGGCGACTTCTCGGTGGGGGTGACGGGACTGATGATTCGCGACGGACAGCTAGCCGAACCCGTGCGCGAGGTGACCGTCGCCTCCACACTCCAGCGCATGCTTCTCGACGTCTCCCACGTGGGTGGCGACGTCACCTGGTTGCCCGGTGTCGCGGCGGGCCAGACGCTCGCAATCGGCGACTTGGCGGTATCGGGTTCCTAGTCGGCGCTTGAACTGGTGCTCGTGGCGGCGCCGCGGCTGTCGTTCTTGTAGAAACCGGCGCCCTTGAAGACGATGCCGACTGCCGAGAAGACCTTCTTGAGATCGCCCCCACAGGCCTCGCAGGTGGTCAGCGCGGGGTCGGCGAAGTGCTGGACGGCCTCGACGCGCTGGTGGCACGCCTGGCATTCGTACTCGTAGGTTGGCATTACCTCTCCCAAACGACTTTGCTACGAGCGAAGTGTACCGTCCCAGGCCGCGCGCCGAGTCAAAGGGGGCGTGCGGGCCCGTTCACTAGCATGGCCCAGTGGACGAATTCCACCAGCTGCGCCGGTCGCCCCGCGAGGGCGCGTTCCCTCGTGACTTGGGCAACTCGGAGATCAGCGCTCGGCGCGCACTGGCGCGCGGGCGCGTGTACATGTTGCCCGCCACGACCGAGGCGGTGGCGGCGAACACGATCAACAAGGGAGACGTGCTGGCCACCGCCCGCGTGGCGGGGATCCAAGCGGCGAAGCAGGCCGCGATGCTCCTGCCCATGGCCCACGCGGTCATGGTCGGTAGCGTGTACGTCAACTTTCTCATCTCCGACACGTTCATCGAGATCGAGGCGAGCGTGGACACCATCGACCGCACGGGCGTTGAAATGGAGGCACTGGCCGCAGTGAGTGTCGCCGCGCTCACTGTCTACGACATGTGCAAGTCGGCGGACCGGACGATGACGATCGGCGACATTGCGCTCTGGGAGAAGTCGGGCGGCCGCTCGGGATCGTGGCGACGTGACGGCGACGACGTGGAGGCCCGCCCGTGATGTCGAGCGAACTGGTCCTAGGAGGGTGATGGCGACGTCTCGAGCTGCCGAGGAGAGCCGCGAGCGCCTGGTGGCGCTCGTCCTCTTGCTCCAGAGCGCGACTCGCCATGCGCCACTCACGCAAGAGACCATCGTGCGTGAGCTGCTGGTCGACGACGACCCCACCGCCAAGCGCGTGCGCAAGGTCCGCGCGTACCAGGGCAGTGATGGCGCGGTGCGCCAGAAGTTCGAGCGCGACAAGGCCAAGATTCGCGAGTTGGGGTTCCAGATCGACACCGTTGACCTGGACGCGGGGTCGGTCGGGTACTGGATCGATCCCGACAGCGCGACCGCGCCGCGAATCGACTTCACCGACGACGAGGAGCGCGTCGTGCGCCTGGCGCTTCGTTTTTGCGGATTTGGTTCAGACGGCGCGTTCAGCCTCTTCAACGAGGGCCCCGGTGGCGACGGCGGTCTCGAGTTCACGAACTACTACACGCCCGTTCTGCGCGCCCTGAATCTTCACCGCGTGCTGCGCTTTGACTACCGCAGCACGAGTGAGAAGACGCGCGAGGTCGATCCCCTCGCCATCGGAGTCTTTGAGGGCGCCGCTTATCTGGTGGGTCGCGTGCACGGAACCCAAGAAATCAAGGGCTATCGCATCATGCGCATGACGAGCATGCCGGTCGTGCTTGAGGAACGATTCGACGCTGACGACGCGACGCGTGATCTCGCACGCGCCTGGCGACCCGAGTACGCGAAGGTCCTCAGGCCCACGCAGGTGCTCGTGACAACGAGCGAAAACTACGCGGAGTTGCTCACCCGTCAGTATCCCGAGGCCACGCGAGAGGATCACGATGGTGTGGTTGATGTCGGCATCACTTTTGAGAGCGAGCGTGACGCGTTGCGCTTCGTGATCGATGCGGCCGACCGCGTGAGACTTCGCTCGCCCAAGTCACTTCGCCGTGAGTACGCCGCGTGGCTCAGTGAGGTCAATCGGGGTCCCGTGCCCGACCTGTCGGGCGTCTCCTTTTCGCCGAGCGCGACCAACGACTCACTCGGCCAAACGCTGCAACTTCTGCACGCGGTGTACCTGGCGGGCGACGGATTGCGCATCAGTGACTTGGCACATCGCTTCTCGTTGGCGCCGGCGGTGGTGCGACGCGTGATGGACCGCCTCGTGACCTTCGAGCCGATGGCCGGGGTCTACGGATTTCCCGCCCATCTGGTCAAAGAGTGCGACGACTGGGATGATGAGGCAAATGACGACTCCCTCTACGTCGTCGAGCACTTTGACCGCGAGGGAGTGCACGAGCCGGCCCCCCTGTTCTGGCGCGATCTCTTCGAGGTGAACATCGCACTACGTGAAGCCGCCCGCGTCTATCTCGACCCCGCAATCGAGTCGGCGATCGCCAAGATTGAGATGGCGGTTGACGGCTTCGTGGGTGTCGAGACCGCGACGAATGAGACGGTGCTCGAGGAGTTGCGCGCGGCGATTGACCACCACGAGCAGGTCAAGATCGAGTACACGGCGAGTGGTGCGGAGCAGGTGAGCACTCGGGTCATCGAACCGCGCGACCTGCGAGTGCTGAACGGACACTCGTACGTCCGGGCCTACTGCACGACGCGAGAGAGTTGGCGGACGTTTCGAGTGGACCGCATCGGGGCGATCCTCGCCAAGTCACCAGCCAGCGCACCGCGGCCGGCCGACGATGTCCACAACTGGCTCACTCAGGTGGGTGAGGTCGGCGACGAGGTCGTCGTCGTCCTCGACACCAATCTGCGCTGGCTCTTCGAGCCGCTGCCCAACGCGCAGTGGCGCGCACTGGACGACGGGCGTCTCGCGGTGGCCTTTCGCGTGGGCGACCCGTCGTTCCTCGACCACTTGATGTTGCGAGCCGGACCCGGCGCGGTCGTGGCGACGCCCGCGTACGCCAAGGCGGGTCGGGCCCTGGCCTCGCGCATCGCCGAGCGACTGTAGGCGACCGTTGTGCCCCGTTAGGGGGTTTCGTGCTGCGTATTCTCGCCCGCCGATCACGTGATGTGCGCTACTTCACCGAGGACCCCGCGCGAGAACTCGACGGAGTGCGCGCGGGTGGTCCGGGGTGGTGGCTGCGCGGAGACGGCGACACCCGCGACGCACGAGTGGTCGGTGACGTCCTCACGGGTTCCGCGCGCGCCGACGTCGTGGGCTACGACGTCGTCATCGCTGCGCCACGACCGGTGTCGGTGGTTCTCGCTCTCGACGAAGCGGCCGCGCCGGGAATCATCGCCGCGCATCGTGTGTCCGTGGCGGCCGCGATGACCTACCTCGAGGAGCGTTCCCTTCTCGTGCGAACACAACTCGCCGGCGAGCAGTTCGCGTTCGCCGCTCGCTGGGAGTCGGTGGTGGGATTCACTCACGGGGTGAATCGCCACGGCGAACCACATCTGCACGATCACGTGTTGGTCGGCGCACGTCCCGCGCTCGAGGACACCGTGCTGGAGCGTCGAAGTTTCCAGGCGCACGCGTTGGCCGCCGACGCTCTCTACCTCGCATCTCTGCGCCACGAAGTCAACGCCCGCACGACCTGGCGCGCCTGGCGTTCCTTCTACGGCCACGAGCACGTCGTCGGTGTCGACGAGGGCTACCGCGTCCTTTGGGGTGGTCACCACGACGATCGCGGAGAGAAAGTCCACTGGTCGCGAGAGGACGCGCGATCGGCGTGGGACGCAGACCTGGCGCGCTACGTACCTGAAGTCGCACCACGCGTGCCGAGTCGGGAGTTCGACGCGCACGCGTACCACGGCGCCTTCGAGGGGCTCGTGCGCGTGACGCGCCGAGACGTCGTGGCCGCCTGGGCCCACGCGTCCGTCTTCGGGGCTCGAGCAACGGACATTGAGTCACACGTCTCTCGTCTCGCCCCCGAACTCTCACGTGAGCGCGGCGTGTACGAGACGTCGATCAGCGTCGTCGACGCGCGAACGATGGCCCTGACGCGTACTCGCGAAGACGCGCCCGTCCGTTCGCGGGCCGGCGCGCGTCAACGTGAGTTCCCCTCGCGCGAGATCTCCGAGCGTTCGAGGTAGCGAGCGAATCTCGCCTCACGGAACGCGGGGGTCAGCTCGATCCAACTCATCGACTTGTCCGGCGAGAGACCTAGCGCGTAGCCCCGCCGGCCCTGGGCCAGGTGCGCCACGCTGGCGCGATCGCGTTCGACCCAAGAGATCGATGTCGAGGCGGGCCGCGCCCACGTGCGACGTTGGTGCGTCTCCGAGGGCACGAGTGTCCGACCGGCTAGTCGGTGTAGGAGCTCCAGGGTCGCTCGATCGGCGACACCAGGCAAGACGACGGTGGTCGGAAAGAGCGAGAGGAAGCCGTCCGCTGCGCCTCCCCAGCGTGTGCGTGCCTGGCTGAGGTCCTGGAGGCACGCGAGCGTGACGACGCCCTGGCCTCCGCCCTCAGAGACGATGCCCGCCAGACGCGGCAGCGGCGCGACGTTGGCTACTTCGTCGAGGGCGAGCAGAAGTCGGGCACCGTCGCCGTGGTGGTCGTACGTGGAGTGAACGACTCGCTCGACGAGTCCGACGACGAGGGGGATGCTCAGCGCCTGGTGGCGACTGGGGGCGACGATGTGTAACTGGTGCGGTCCGCGAAGGAACTCGTCGACGTCCAGCGGCGCGCCACGCATGGCATCGCGCGCGGCGTCGGTGCGCACTCCCGCGAGCAGGCCCGAGGCCGTTGACCAGATGCCCGAGCGCTCTCGCTCATCGGTTGCGAGGACTCCGGAGAGAAGTGATACCGCGGGATGCCACTCACCGTAGCGCTCGAGGAGGAAGTCGTGGGACTCTCGCGCGCTACGACGATCCACCCGCGACGCCAGCTGGCCGAGCGACTCGTCAGTCAGTGACGCCGCGTGCAGCAGCGGGGCGAGAAGCGCGCCCGCTCGCTCGCTCCAGTGATCGTCGCCTCTGTCGCCTTGCCCGCGCCGCGCGACGTCAACGAGACTGCGCGTGGCCAACACGGCGCCGTCCCACGTGTTCGCCTGATGAATGGGTGAGTAGCCAATGCGCTCGACGCCGCGCGGTGAGCGGAGCGTTCCCGAAGGATCGAACAAGAGCGTGGCGCCGTCACCGCGCGTGCCGGCCATGAGTCGCACGACATCGTCCTTCGTCGAGGTGATGAGAGCACTTCGTGTTGTCGAGAGGAGATTGGGAATGACGAGCGATGACGTCTTGCCACTTCGACTTGGGCCGAGTACGAGTGTGGATCGCTCACTTCCACTGAACACGTCACCACTTCGACCACGTCCGAGGTAGATGCCACGATCTTCTCTCACGAAGTACAACCGTCGTAAAAAGATTCGAAATGCTTGACATTGGTGTTCAGAGCGAGTGAACTTTTAGTTGTCCTTCTGCGGAGGAGGTTCACGTTCACCGGATGTGTTGCTAGCAGTCCATTCGGAGAGCGCTCTGAAGTGAAGGACCGTGCACTGCGGTCGGTCGTCGTACAGCGGGGACGCTGGGCGAAACACGAGCGAGTTCACGTTTGTCAGCGAGGTGTCAAGAAGTGATTCACCACGGCGGTGTTCACGACCCCACGTTGATTCAACGTTGAGTCCCAAGGAGGGAAAGTGGCAACTGCCGCGAAGAAGAAGGCCCCGGCTAAGAAGGCTCCGGCCAAGAAGGCCGCCGTCAAGAAGGTAGCCAAGAAGGCCCCGGCCAAGAAGGCTCCGGCTAAGAAGGCTCCGGCCAAGAAGGCCGCCGCCAAGAAGGTAGCCAAGAAGGCTCCGGCCAAGAAGGCTCCGGCTAAGAAGGCTCCGGCCAAGAAGGCCGCCGCCAAGAAGGTAGCCAAGAAGGCTCCGGCCAAGAAGGCCGCCGCCAAGAAGGTAGCCAAGAAGGCTCCGGCCCGTAAGGCGGCCGTGAAGAAGTAGTCCTTCTCTTTGGGGAAGTGCCACGAAAGGGGGTCGTTTGACCCCCTTTCGTGGCGTCTAGGACCACCTGAAGGACTCGAGGTCCGCCGGTTCGTCCACGTCGCGCGACCACGTCGAGTCCATGATCACGGTGACGTCTACCTCGAGTCGGCGGGCCTCTTGGAGGTGACGGGTTAGTGAGTTCGCTCCGTAGGCGAAGTGAAAGTCAAGGCCCGTCTCCAGAGACATCACCGTCGTCCCGCGTCCGTGGTGATCGGCCACGAGTGTGATACCGGGGCGAGGCGCATACTCGCCGAGTCCCGCGGGCGACGCGAGGTCGGCGTGGGCAATGGTCAGTCGCTCGAAACGCTCTCCGAGCGCCGCGTAGGCGAACTGGACGGCGTCGCTGAGGGTGCGCGCCGTCGTGCGCAGTGCTTCCACGCCGAGTGACGCCGCGAAGTCGGCGACATCGTCATCTTCGGTGACGATGATGGTGGGACGGGGCCGCGCGGCGTCAATGACGCCGCGCGCCAGTGTACGTACCAGTGCGTCGACGTCAGGGGTCCCTCCCTCTCGCAGACGCCGCTTGGCGTCCGCGATGCGTTTGAGGGGAATGACCACGGCGAGGGTCTCGACAGTTCGTGGCGCGGTCATCGTCGTAGATGCTAGGACTCACTAGCCTGAAGTCGTGGCGGTGCTTGACCTCATGGGTCACGAGAGAGCGCTGCTCGCGCGCGGGCAGGTGGTCGTGGGACTGGATGAGGTGGGCCGTGGCTCGCTGGCCGGACCACTCGCCGTGGGCGCCGTCGTCGTGGATGACGAACGCGAGCCACCGCACGGCTTGGCCGACTCCAAGGCGCTGACACCTCGTCGACGCGAGGCCCTGGTGCCGCTGCTGTGCGAGTGGGCTCGAGACTGGTCTCTGGGCTGGGCGAGTGCGCGAGAGATCGACGAGTGGGGGATTCGTTTGGCGCTGAGCGTGGCCGCGACGCGGGCTCTCGACGCTCTGATGGTGACGCCCAGCTACGCGCTGATTGACGGCCCGATCAACTTCTTGCGCCCCCCGCGCGACGTCGCCTTGGGGACCGACGTTCCGCCAACTCCGTACGCGGCGTTGGCTCACGACACCTTGGTCAAGGGCGACGCACGAAGTGCCGTGATCGCGGCGGCGTCGGTGATCGCCAAGGTCGCTCGCGACGAGGTGATGCGAGAACTCCACGTCCTTCACCCGTCCTTTGGTTGGGACGAGAACAAGGGCTACGGTACCGCCGCGCACCGCGCGTCGATACGGGCCGTGGGCCCGACCGCGCAACATCGCCGAACGTGGAAATTGGCCTAATAGAGCCAAAATCGAGCCCTCGGCGGCCTGGACGATTAGGTATCAGGGGATAGGATTGGCACACTATGTCTTCGCTGCTCTCGGTCAATAACCTGAAGGTTCAATTCTCCTCGAGAAAGAGTTTCGTCACCGCGGTCGACGACTTTTCTCTCACGATCAACCCGGGTGAGTGCGTGGGGTTGGTGGGTGAGTCGGGTTGCGGCAAGACCACGACGGGCCTGGCCATCATGCGTCTCTTGCCCAACAACGGACACATCGCGGGGGGCACGATTGAGCTCGATGGCGTGAACCTGGCGACTTTGTCGGAGAAGGAGATGCAGTCCCAGCGTGGCAACGCGGTGGCGCTCATTCCCCAGGACCCCATGAGCTCGCTGAACCCCACCATGAAGATCGGCCGCCAGATCGGCGAGGGTCTGCGAATCCACAACGGCGCGAGCGAGGCCGACGCGCGAAAGCGCGCCCTCGAGGTTCTCGAGATGGTTGACATGCCCCGTCCGGCCGAGCGGCTCGACCAGTACCCCTTCGAGCTCTCGGGCGGCTTGCGTCAGCGCGTCATCATCGCGATGGGCCTCGTGTGCAACCCCAAGCTCCTCATCGCCGATGAACCGACGACCGCCCTCGACGTGACCATTCAGGCCCAGATCCTCGATCTCATCGATAATCTGCGCACCGAGCTCAACATGGGCGTACTCTTGATCACCCACGACATGGGCGTCATCGCCGGTCGCAGTGATCGAGTGGTAGTCATGTACGCCGGCAAGCGGGCGGAACAGGCGTCGACGATGTCGCTTTTTCATGACATGCGCCACCCCTACACGCAGGCCCTCCTCGCCTCGATGCCCAATCTGGAGAACGCCTCGAAGCACGAGCTCGCCTCCATCGCGGGACTGCCGCCGGACCTCTCCAAGGAGATCGTCGGTTGCCGCTTCGCGCCGCGATGCGCCTTTGCGACGGATCAGTGCCGCACCAGCGAGCCGACACTTACCACGAACGATGACGGCGCCTACGCGTGCTTTAACCCCGTCGACGGACCCGCTGCGGTGGTGGTTCGTCCTCGCGAGGCGCTGACGTCATTGGCCGCCGGCGCGAAGGAGTTGCTGCGCGTTGAGGGCCTGGCCAAGGAGTTTCCGATCAAGGCGGGCTTCATTCGCCACAAGGTCGGTGCCATCAGCGCCGTCTCGAACGTGAGTTTCTCGATCAGAGAGGGCGAGACGTTTGGCTTGGTCGGTGAGTCCGGATGTGGCAAGACGACGATCGGGCGAATGGTAGTCGGACTTGACGGCCCGACGGGCGGTGAGGTGTACTTCGACGGCAAACTCGTCTCGGCCAAGCGGCACAAGCCCACTAGGGCCGATCGCCGCGAGCGTCAGATGATGTTCCAGGACCCGTACTCGTCGCTCAATCCTCGAATGAAGGTCGCTCAGATTCTCGCCGAGCCCCTCCAGGTCCAACACGAGGGCAACCGCGCTGCGCGCGCTGAGCGCGTGTCGGAGCTCTTGCTCTCGGTGGGACTCGAGCCGCGGGCCGCAGACCGCTACCCCCACGAGTTCTCCGGGGGCCAGCGCCAGCGCATTGGCCTCGCTCGCGCCCTCGCCCTCAATCCGCGCCTGATCGTGGCGGACGAGCCGGTCTCAGCCCTCGACGTGTCGATTCAGGCCCAGATCCTCAATTTGATGAAGGACCTGCAGAAGAGCCACAACCTCTCCTACGTGTTCGTCTCGCACGACTTGGCGGTGGTGTACTACATGGCCGACACGATTGGTGTCATGTACCTCGGCAAGATCGTGGAGATCGGCGACGCGGAGTCCGTCTTTCGCAGTCCCGCTCACCCCTACACCCAGGGCCTCCTGGACGCGGTGCCGGTGCCCGAGCCCACCGAGGCGCGCGCGCGCCGGGGGCGCCAAGTCACCGGCGAACTGCCCTCGCCCATGAACCCGCCCTCGGGGTGCCGCTTTCGTACTCGCTGCCCCCGCGCCCAGGACGTCTGCGCGAACGAAGAGCCCCCCTTCGCCTCCTACGGCGCGACCCAAGAGGCGGCGTGCCACTTTCCGCTCAAGACACCCGTCACCCTGGTCGGGGCTCGTCGCGCCTGAGGCGACGGCTCCGGGCGCGGTGTCCGTGACATCGCGTGCGAGAGCATTGCTACGCGAACGCGGGGACCGGCGGGTCGCTGGGCGCGCACTCGCGCCCCGGCGCGTCACGCGTGGGGTCGCCGCTGTCGACGGGCGACGACTCCACACTGATCACGAGACGCGGCGAGGTCGACCAGTGGTCGCTCGGTCGGGCCTTAGCCTGGAAGATCGTTCCCACCCCGAGCAGAGCCGGTCCCAGGATTCGAAGAAAGAATCGAAAGACGCCTGACTGCACCGCACCACTCTAAGGGCCGCACGGCTGGCCGTGGCGGGTGAGTGGCGCGAGCGTGACGCCCTAGCGCTCGATAAGGCGAACTTCGAAGGCGTCGCGCAACGCGTCGCCGATGTAGTTGATCGCCACGACGACGAGGATGAAGATCGACGCCAGCGGGAAGACCTCCCACCAGAAGCCGTTTTGGATCTGGGAGGCGCCCGCCTGGAGCATGGTGCCCCAGTCAGTCTGAGGCGTTTGAATCCCCAGCCCGAGGAAGCCCAGCGCCGACAGGAACAAGATTGCATCGGCCACCGAGAAGGTGGCGACGGTCACGATGTTGCTGATCGAGTTCGGAAAGACGTGGCGCCGGATGATGTGCATCTTGCCCGCGCCCATCGCGGTCGCGGCTTGGGAGTACTCGAGATTTCGAATGAGCAGGGCGTCACCTCGAATGATGCGGGCGTTTCCCCACCACAGCGTGAAGCCGATGATGCCGATGAGAAAGGCAGTTGAACGGCCGAAGATCGAAATCAGGGTGATGAGCAAGAACAGGTAGGGGATCGAGAGGAACGCGTCGAGGATGCGCATCATGAACGTGTCGGTCAGTCCGGCCACGAAGCCCGAGATCATGCCGTACACGGTGCCGATGACGATCGTAATGAAGCCCGAGAGAATGCCCAGGGTCAGCGAGTACTCGCCACCATAAAAGATGCGCCCCAGTTCGTCAAAGCCCGAACTGTCGGTGCCCAGCGGGTGGGCCCACGAGGGTGGTGCGTTCCACTGCACGCCAAAGGTGGCGGCCTGGTTCGTTTGATTGGTTGGATGGAAGAGAGGAACGAGGTAGCACGCCGCCGTGATGAGGAACAAGAAGATGACCGAAGCCACGGCGAGCTTGTTGTGGGTAAAAATCGTCAGCCGCTGACGCCACAACGGGACGATCTTGTCGGAGGTTGGGGGGACCTCGTGGGGTCGTGACGTCGGTAGACGATCAACGGTCTCGAGCAGAATTTCAGAACTCATCGCCTCTTCGTTCATCGCGTCGTCCCCTCAATGCGAATGCGCGGGTTCACGAGGCCGAGTGCCAGGTCGGCGAGGAGGTTGCCCACGAGGGTGAAGATGGCCACGAGCAGGGTGATGCCCAACACGATCGGCACGTCAGAGTTGGTCGCCGCAAAGACGGTCTGCAGTCCGAGGCCCCCGTAGTTGAAGACGCTCTCGATGATGAGGGCGCCTCCGAAGAGGCCGGGAACCGAGAGGCCAAGAATCGTGATGATCGGACCGAGCGCGTTACGAAACGCGTGGCGAAACAGGGTTCGCCGGTTCGAGCAGCCCTTGGCCTTGGCGGTGCGAATGTAGTCCTGGACGAGAGTCTCCAAGATGGTGCCGCGCATGAACCGGCTGACGCCCGCGACCGAGAGAAGCGTGAGACAGCCCACCGGCAAGATGAAGCCGACGGGATCAGTGAAGATCGCCCACGCGGACACGCCGCTCGGTGGCGACGCCGGCAGGTGGATCGTGTGGAAACTGAACGCGTCCAGGGCGAGCATGGCGAGTAGGAACGAGGGGATCGCGTAGAGGACGAACGCGGTGCCCGTCGCCGTGTAGTCAAACACGGTGTTGCGACGCGACGCCTGGAAGATGCCCAGGGGCAAGGCAATGATCAGCGTGAAGATCAGGGCCGACAGGGCCAGCCACACCGTACGCGGCACGTAGAGCGAAATGATCTGCCATACCGACATGTTCTGCTTGTACGAGTGACCGAGGTTGTGGTGGAAGAAGACTTGGGTCACGTAGGTCCAAAAGCGCTCCCAGTAGGGGTGATTCATCCCATTGTTCTGCGCCCACACCGCGAGGTTGTGCGGTGTGGCGTGCGTGCCAAGGACCGCGTAGCCCGGGGTGAGGATCCCCGACTTTTGAAAGTAGGGAAGCGTGAAGGTGACCAACATCACGATCAAGAGGACGATGAAGGACTGCACTATTCGTCTTAGGACGTAGGAAAGCACGGAGGGAGTCTAGCAGTGGGTCTTCATGGCACAGGGTTCATCAAGGGCCACGAGACAGCAAGAAGGCCCCCCTTTCGGGGGGCCTTCTTGCTGTCTCGGTATTCGAATCACCGAGAGGACACCGTTAACTCAACGTCTACCAGTGCAGGTACTCGGGCATGAAGTTCTCGAGCGGGTTCGGCGCCCAGCCGATCGAGCTCTTCAGCGTCTTGAGGGTCTCACCGACACCAGTCGCCTGGGGCTGGTAGAGAACCGGCAGCTGCTGCGCGGCGTACTTGGCGTAGTCGGTCAACTTGGCCGTGCCGTAGGTCGTCGCGTTGATGAGCGTGTTCATGTGCGAGTCGTTGTAGGAGCCCACGTTGAAGCCACCCGAGGTCGCGAACAGCGTCTCGCCCGACGGGTAGTAGTCCGGCGCGTAGATCCAGCCACCGCCCCACGAGCAGATTTGGAAGCCTGAGCCGCCGCTGCAGTCCGCGATGACGTTGTTGAACGTGTCGGTGCTGTGCGTGAACTGGATACCGATCTGGGCCCAGTCGGCGATCTCCGCGTTGAAGGTCTGGTCTAGCGACGGCGTGCCGCTCGCCCAGACGATGGAGAACTTCAACTGGTAGCCCTGGTCAATGCCCGCGCCACACTGGCTCGAGCCGCTGCCCGGGCTGGTGCACGTCATCACGCCACCCTGCTCCGTCCAGCCGTGCGAGGTGAGAAGCGCCTTCGCGGCCGTGAGGTTGAAGGGGTAGGGGTTCGACACGGGTCCACTGACCGACGCCGGCGTGTTGGGAGGCAGCGGGCTGTAGATCGGGAATCCGTAACCCTTGTCGGCGTTCTTGATGATCCCGATCTGGTCCACGGCCATCTGCAGCGCCTGGCGGATGTAGAGCTGCGAGATTGCCGCGGCCTTCGGATCCTTCGCGCTGAAGTTGAACGGTGCGTAGTTGAAGTTCCACAGCGGCCCGGTGGCCATACGGTACCTCTGACTCAGCGCGCCCCAGTTGGGACCCACCTTGCCCGGTGCCGGTGCCGGCTGGGTGAGGATGGAGGGGTCCACGAAGCCGATGGTGAGGTTTCCGGCCTGCAGGTCGTTCTCTTCAGCCTGTGACGAGGTGTACGCCTTGAGCTTCACTGAGGCGAGCTGTGCCTTCTGGGGGCCCGAGTACTTGTTGTTGGGCGCGAAGGTCAGGTTGCCGAGGTTGTCGAAGCTCGTCAGGCGCCACGGGCCGTCGTCACCGCTCTGCCACAGCTTCGAGGTGTACGTGCTCGTGTTCGACGACAGTTTGTCAAGGTAGGCCTCGACGTTCTTGCAGGCCACGTTGGTTGAGGCGGCACCGTAGGCACCCGTCGCGCAGTTGGACTTCTGCGTCGCCGAGGTCATGTCCCACGAGTTCGGGAACGGCGTGATCTCCGAGAGGTAGTTGTAGAGAATCCAGCCCGGGTTGACCGAGGACTTGAAGTTCATCACGACGGTGTTGCCACTGCCGTGAACGTTGGCGACCTGGTCGGGGATGCCGTATCCGGGGTTGTAGCCGCAGTAGCTACCCGGGTCAGCCTTGTACATGTTGAGGAAGAACATGACCGACTGGGCGTTCACGGTCTGGCCGTCAGCGAACTTCCACCCCTTCATCTGGATGGTCACGGTCTTGTTCCCGTTAGAGAACTTGGGTGACGCGGCCACCGACAACGAAGGCACGAACGCACTGGAGGCTCCCAAGCCGAACCAGTAGAGGGGCCGGTACATTTCCATTTGGAACTGGTTGATGTTGTCCACGGAGAAGAACGAACAACTCATATAGGGGAAGATGTAGTTTGGATTCGCTCCTGGCCCCTCCGCCACGGTGATGGATCCCGAGGGGGCGCTGGCGCCCACCACGGTCGGAGCAATGAGGCCCAGAGACAACGCGCTGGCGACTGCGCCAACCGTCATCCCAAGCCGAAGTTTGCGTCCTAATTGCATATCAAATTGCCTCCCAGTGCCACCGGAGTGGTCACAATTGCTTTGCTTACCCATCACAGATGGACTCCGGGCCACTGTATCGGCTGGTTGGGGGGCAAACAAGTTCATACTCGGGCCAGAGTCAGGACTTTTGGGCGCCCTGAATGACGTATCTACCAGGCAGTAGTTGGCCTCTGGCGTCAAGTTGCGATTGGGTTAATTAGTGCGGGCCAGGGCCGTTGCCACGATGGCGGTGGCGTCGGACTGGCCAAAAGTGAATCCACTCTCAAGGAGACGCCGGGGCAGAACGCGCTGACTGGCGAGGATCGCGCCCTCGGCCAGTCCGCGTCCGAGGGCAAGGGTCAGCGCCGCGCGTGGCACCGCGAGGGCGGCGGGGCGGCCCAGTGCGCGGGCGAGCACACGGGTGAACTGCGCGTTGGTGAGAGGCTGCGGTGCCACGAGATTGACGGGTCCCTCGAGTCGCGCGTCGAGAATCCACAGGATCGCTCGCACCTCATCGACGAGCGAGATCGGACTGAGCCACTGGGCGCCCGAACCCAGGCGACCCCCCAAGCCGAGTCGAAACAGGGGGAGCTGGCGCCGCAGAGCGCCTCCCGCAGCGTCCAGGACGATGCCGCTGCGCAGATGACACACACGCACGTCGCGTGGCGCTCGTGAGGCGGCCGCCTCCCAGTCGCGACACAACTGGGCGAGAAAGTCCTCGCCCGGCGACGAGGACTCGTCTAGCGTCTCGTCGCCGCGCGATCCGTAGTAGCCAATCGCCGAACCGTTGATGAGGGTGGAGGCACCCAGGGCTTGTAGTGAGTCCACGATCAGTGTGGTCGACGCGAGTCGCGATGAGCGCAGGAGCGCCTTCCTCTCGTCACTCCAGCGCCGATCACCGATGCCGGCACCGGCCAAGTTGACGATGGCGTCGAGGGGACCGACGCGGCGAACGTCGGCGTCGTCGAGGAGACCCCGTGCGGGGTCCCAGCGAATGGCGTCGGCGGGGGCGCGTGTGGAGTCGGGACGCACGAAGGCGGTCACGTCGTCGCCGCGAGCAATCAGGGCGGCCGTGAGAGCCGTGCCGATGAAGCCCGAGGCGCCGGCTAGGGCGATTCGCATGTGTCCCGCCAGAGTCTCGACAGCAAGTGGGCCAATTGATCGGGGTTGGCCAGGTGGGCTCCGTGACCGGCGCCGGCCAGCTCGACGGAGCCCATCGCGAAGCGCGCCGAGAGGAGGGCCGCCAGTTCGCGGTAGTACCCGGCGAGAACGCCGTCGCCGTGAGCGTAGACACTCGGAACGTCTAAGTCGGAGAGGTCGAAGGGAGCCGTTGAGCGCACGGCGCGCAGGTCGGCCAGCAAGGCGGGTCCGTCCAGGCGACGTGACTCCTTCTCGGCTTCGCTCAGTCGTTCCCACGCGCTACGTGAGACCATGCGCTTGAAGAAGACCTCGACCTCCTCGCGCGGATCGTCTCCGAGAGTGGGTCGCGAGTGCTCGCGCGGCAGGATCCACGGCAGCGGCGACTCGTAGGCGATCGTCAAGGCGACGAGGTGCGGCTCGCGAATCGCCGCCCCGAGTGCGATCACGCCACCGACGCTGTGGCCAAAGATGATGACGGGCCCGCGCTCGACCTCGGCGCGCACCACGCTCGCGAGATCGCTGACGTGTTGGTCGAGTGTGCCGACGCCCAGGCCGCGCGAGCCTTGGTACCCGCGTCGGTCGAAGGCGACCACGTCGAAGTCGTCGAGGCGACGAGCGAGACGGGCGAAGGAGCCCCCGCGGTCGAGCCCACCGTGGACGCACACGACACTCGCGCGCGCGTGGGCAACACGTCGCTCGAGCACGGCCAGGCCCTCGAGCGGTGTCTCGGCCATTGGGCGCAGTCCACGCAAGGGTTGCATCGCCGTGTCCACGGCGTGAACTTACCCGCTGGTCGGGTCGACCAGGCACATTGAGAGATGGGGGCTCGCCCTAGGCTGGGCGCGTGGCTACCCTCTCCGAACCCTCCGCGTCGACGCACAAGGGGTCCTTTGGACCAAATGCGTGGTTGGTCGACGACATGTACGACCGATTCTTGCTCGACCCCACCTCCGTATCGGCCAGTTGGCGCGAGTTTTTCGCCGACTACCAGCGCTCGACGGTTCCCACCGTCAGTGCGTCGGTCGCCGCGTCGGCCCCGGCCAAGCCCGCCCCACTCGTCACTCCCGATGAGGGGGCCGTAGCCCTGCGTGGAGCGTCGGCGCGCATCGTGTCGAACATGGTGGCGAGCCTCGGCGTACCCACCGCGACGAGCGTGCGCACGGTGTCAGCACGGCTACTCGAGATCAATCGCACGGCACTCAACGAGATGCTGGCACGCACGAGCGGCGCCAAGGTGTCCTTCACGCACTTCATCGCCTACGCCGTCGTCAAGGGCCTGCAAGCCGTGCCGTCGATGAATTCGACCTTCGTGGAGGCCATTGACGCGAAGGGGACGCCCGGAGTAGTGCACCACCCCCACGTGGGCCTCGGACTCGCCGTGGACGTCGAGCGCGCCGACGGGACGCGCAATCTGCTCGTGCCGGTCATTCGCGACGCGGACGCGATGGACTTTCGCTCCTTCCTAATGGCCTACGAAGATCTGGTGCGCAAGGTGCACGCCGGCACCTTCGGCGCGGACGACTTTGTCGGGGCGAGTGTGTCACTGACCAATCCGGGCACCCTGGGCACCGTGCAGTCCGTGCCGCGGCTGATGGCGGGTCAAGGCGCGATCATTGGCGTGGGGGCGCTGAACTGGCCCGCCGGCTTTGAGGCCGCCGATCCGCGCGCGCTCGCCGAGCTGGGCGTGGGCAAGGTGATGTCGTTGACCTCGACGTACGACCACCGCATCATCCAGGGCGCGGAGTCGGGACTGTTTCTCAAGTACGTGGCGGAGTGCCTCACTGGTGGGCACGGTTTCTACGATGAGGTCTTTTCCTCCCTGGGCGTACCCTACGAGCCGACCCACTGGGCTCCGGACCACAACCCGGGCCTCGACGACAGCGACGAGCGCACGCTTAAGCACATTCGTGTTCAAGAACTGATCAACATGTACCGCGTGCGCGGCCACCTCTACGCGCACCTTGACCCTCTTCACGTGGACCCGCCTCCCCTTCACCCCGAACTCGAGATCGACACCTACGGCCTGACGATGTGGGATCTATCGCGCAGCTTCGTCGTGGCGGGTCTCGCCGGCAAACGTGAGGCGACCCTTGCCCAAATCCTCTCGATCCTGCGCGACGCGTACTGCCGGACGATCGGCATCGAGTACGGCCACATCATGGACCCGGTCCAGAAGCGTTGGATCCAAGAGCGCGTGGAGGGAATCAGTGTCAGCACCACGCGCGAGGAGCAACACCGGATTCTGTCGGCGCTCAACGAGGCCGAAGTGTTCGAACGATTCCTCCACTCGCGTTACGTCGGCCAGAAGCGCTTCGGGCTCGAGGGCGGGGAGTCAACCATCGTCGCCCTGCACACCATCCTCGACGCCGCGGCCCGAGAGGAGATTCGCGAGGCGGTCATCGGCATGGCCCACCGGGGACGTCTCAACGTCCTCGCCAACGTCGTGGGCAAGTCCTACAGCGACATCTTCTCTGAGTTCGAGGGCAACCTCGATCCCGAAAGCGTCCAGGGCAGTGGCGACGTGAAGTACCACAAGGGAGCTCGCGGCAACTTCACGAGTGCCTCGGGCGCGAGCATCGCCGTGTCAATGGCGTCGAATCCCTCGCACCTCGAAGCTGTGAGCCCGGTCGTCGAGGGCGTCGTGCGGGCCAAGCAAGACCTTGTTCTCGCGCCCGATGACGGTTCGTCGACCGCGTTGCCCTCGGGTCGATTCCCGTACCTGCCCATCTTGATTCACGGCGACGCGGCCTTCGCGGGCCAGGGAGTGGTGGCGGAGACGCTCAACCTGTCCCAGCTCTCGGGCTATCGCGTCGGTGGGGCGATTCACATCGTGATCAACAACCAGGTGGGCTTCACCACCGCGCCGGATTCGGCTCGCTCGAGCTTCTATCCCACCGACGTGGCCAAGATGATCCAGGCGCCGATCTTGCACGTCAACGGCGACGACCCCGAGGCGTGCGCGCGCGCGGCTCAACTGGCCTTTGACTACCGCGAGACCTTTCATCGCGACGTCGTGCTCGACATTGTGTGTTACCGGCGCCACGGGCACAACGAGGGCGATGACCCCAGTTACACCCAGCCCCTGATGTACAAGATCATCGACCAGATGCGCTCGGTGCGAAAGAGTTACACCGAGACGCTCGTGCGCCGCGGTGACATCTCGCTCGAAGAGGCCGAAGCCGCTCTCGATGAGTTCAACGCCCGACTGCAGAGCGTGCTCGACGAGGTGCGTACGATTCCCGTGCCCACCCTCGAGGGGGTGCCGTTGGCCGAGATTCCGGCCGACGTCGCCGCGCCGTCTACCGGCGTGGCCCGCGACGTGCTGCTCAACGTGGCCCGCGCCACGATGTCGGCCCCCGAAGGCTTCGTCATCCACCCCAAGCTCGCCCGCCAGTTCGCCGCGCGCGCCAGCGCTCTGGAGGCCGGTGAGGTCGACTGGGCGCTGGGTGAGGCGCTCGCGTTTGGCTCGCTCGTCTTAGAGGGCGCCAACGTGCGCCTCATGGGCCAAGACTCGCGGCGCGGAACGTTCTCGCACCGTCACGCCGCGCTCTTTGACTACGACAACGGTTCGACCCACGTGCCGCTCAGTCACCTCGAGGGCGCGTCGGGCTTCTTCACGGTGCGCGACTCGCTACTGAGCGAGTACGCGGCCCTGGGCTTTGAGTACGGCTACTCGGTGGAGGCGAAGAACACGCTGGTGGCCTGGGAGGCCCAATTCGGCGACTTCGTCAACGGCGCGGAGATCATCATTGACAACTTCCTCGTCGCGGCCGAAGACAAGTGGGGGCAGTTGTCGAGTCTCGTCATGCTCTTGCCCCACGGGTACGAGGGACAGGGGCCCGAGCACTCGAGCGGACGTCTCGAGCGCTTCTTGTCATTGTGCGCGCGCAACAACTTGCGCGTCGCCCAGCCCACCAGCGCCGCGCAGTACTTCCACCTGCTGCGCAGTCAGGTTCGCCGCGAGCACGTGACGCCGCTCATTGTCTTTACGCCGAAGTCGATGTTGCGCGCGGCGGCCGTGCGCTCACCCCTACGCGACTTCGAGTCCGGTCGCTTCGAGAGGGTCTTGGATGAGGCCGGTGCGCACGAGGCCGTGACGCGCGTGGTGCTGGCGACGGGCAAGATTGCCCACGAAGCCATCGCGCACCGCGACGAGATTGGCGCGAGCCACGTCGCCGTCGTTCGCGTCGAGCAGATCTACCCCTGGCCCCAGGAGGATCTCGACCGCGTGTTCGCGAGTTACCCCGCCCTCAACGAGGTGGTCTGGCTCCAAGAAGAGCCCACCAACATGGGCGCCTGGCCCTTTGTCCACCACCAGGTCCACGCCCAGCTGCGCGACATGACCGTGCGCCACGTCGCGCGCGCCGAGTCGGCGAGTCCGGCGACGGGTAGTTCGCTCGTGCACGCCGCAGAGCAAGCGGACCTCTTGAAGAGGGCGATCGGCTGATGGCGCGCGCTCGTCCTCTCGTCGTCGTCGACGGATCCAACCTCGCCACCGAGGGGCGCACTCTGCCCAGCCTCGCCCAGCTCGACGCCGCCCTCGCCGCGTTCATCGATGAGAATCCCACGGCGGAGATCATCGTGGTGACCGACGCCAGCTTCTCGCACCGCGTCGAGGTGAGTGAGCGGTCGCGATTCAAAGAGCTGGAACTGGCCGGGCGCATCGTGACGCCGCCGGCCGGCGCCATCGGTCGCGGAGACGCGTTCATCTTGAAGATCGCCGATCGCATCAACGCCGTCGTACTGAGCAATGACTCCTTCCAGGAGTTTCACGATGAGTATCCCTGGCTCTTTGACGTGGGTCGGCTCATCGGGGGAAAGCCGGTGCCCATGGTGGGCTGGGTCTTCACGCCTCGCCTACCGGTGCGCAGCCTCAAGAAGCCGCGTGCGGTGAAGAAGCTCGCCGTCGAGTTGCCCGGCGGGCTCCAGCCCACCATCGGCACAACACTGACGCCCGTGAAGAAGGCCCCCGCCAAGCGCGCGCTCAAGGCGCCCGCCAAGGTGGCCAAGAAAGTGGCCAAGACGGCCAAGTCCGGGGCCCCCGAGAGGGCCGCGCCCGAGAAGAGCCCCGTCGAGCGTGCGCCGCGAGCCGCGAAGAAGGCCGCCCCCGTGGCGGCGATCGCGCCAGCGCCGGCCAAGCGTGCGGCGAAGCGGCCAGCCAAGGCCGCCCCCGTGGAGAAGGCGACGGAGGCGGCCCCCCCGACGCCGGCCCTTCGCCGAGGGCGCCAACCGGTCAACCCCGAGGCGAGCTTCGCCCAATTTCGTGCCACCTACAAGGTCGGCGCTCGCGTTGAAGGTGAGGTGACGGCCTTTACCTCCCACGGGGCGGTCATTCGCGTGGCGACCAAGGGCGACGGACACGTTGAGTGCTACGCCCCGACGACGCTGCTGGGCTCGCCCGCGCCCGCGCGCGCGCGTGACGTCCTCTCGCGGGGGGATCGGGTGACCTTTCGCCTGGTCACCGTGGACGACGAGAGGCGCATCGCGGAGCTGTCGCTGCTGTGAGCTTGTCACTGGATCCCGCGTTCTGGTTGCCCCACCGGCCACCCTTCTTGCTGCTCGACGCCATGATTGCCATCGAGCCCGGCAAGCGCGCGAGCGCTCGCTGGCACCTGCGGGGCGACGAGTGGTTCTTCCCCGGTCACTTTCCGGGTCGGCCCACGACCCCGGGCGTCTTGATGCTCGAGTCCATCGCCCAGTGCGGGGCTGTGGCGGTGCTCGCCGACGATCACTACGCCGGACGGCTGCCCCTCTTTGGTGGCGTCGAGCGTGCGCGCTTTCGCCGCCAGGTCCTACCCGGTGACACTCTCGTTCTCGAGTGCGAGATGACCCAGCTCTCGGCGCGCGGGGGCAAGGGCCACGGCACGGCGACGCGCGACGGCGAGCTCTGCGTGCAAGCCGACATCATGTTCATCCTCGCCGACGCGTCGTGAAGCTCGCCACCTGGAACGTCAATTCGCTCACCGCGCGTTACGCGCGCGTAGCGCAGTGGATCGAGGCGAACGAGCCGGACGTCCTCTTGCTCCAAGAGACCAAGATGACCGACGCGAAGTTCCCCTTCGACGCGTTCGCGGAGCTCGGCTACGAGAGCGCCCACTACGGCCAGGGTCAGTGGAATGGTGTCGCCATCGTGTCGCGGGTGGGCCTGGTCGACGTTGCGCGAGGTTTTGGTGACGATGACCCCGAGGCTCGCTACATGGGCGCCACCTGCGCGGGGGTGCGCGTGCACTCGTGCTACGTGCCCAACGGCCGCGCTCTCGACGACGACCACTACCTCTACAAGTTGCGCTGGCTCGCCTCCCTCGCCACCCTTCTCGCCGTGCGCGACGCGCCCACGATCGTCGGCGGCGACTTCAACGTCGCGCCCGCCGATCTCGACTGCTACGACCCGGCGGCCTTCGTGGGCGCGACGCACGTCTCGGCGCCGGAGCGTGACGCCCTGGCGGCGCTCGAGGCGACGGGACTGGTGGACATCACGCGTCGACTGCACCCCGAGGAGGTCATCTACTCGTGGTGGGACTATCGCCACGGCGCCTTTCACCGCGGCTGGGGTCTGCGTATCGACCTGCTCTATCTTGACGAGGCGTTGGCCCAGCGGGCCAGCGCGAGCTACGTCGATCGCACGGCCCGAAAGGGCGAGAAGCCCTCGGACCACGCGCCGGTCGTGGTCGAGATCGCCTAGAAGGCAGGCGCTAGGCGCACCTCGATGAAGGAGGGTCCGCGGCGGGCGTAGGAGTCCTCGAGCGCGTCGCACAGCGCCTCGGCACTCGTGACGGTGACCGCGGGTACGCCCTGAGCGCGCGCGAGCGCCGCGAGGTCGAGTCGCGGACGGTCGAGGTCGAAGAGCTGTTCGCTCGGCGCGCCGGCGAGCACCGCGCCCACGCGCTGGCGCTCGAGATCGAGGATGGCGTAGCGCCCGTTGGCCAAGGCGACCACGGTGACGTCGAGGTTCTCGCGGGCCATCGTCCACAGGGCCTGGGGGGTGTACATGAGAGAGCCGTCGCTCTCAAGAGCGAGCACCCGTGAGCCGCTGGCCACCGCCGCCCCCACCGCCACCGGCAGCCCGTAGCCAATGGCGCCACCCGTGAGTGTCATCCAGCGGTGGCGCGGCGCGAAACGGGTGGCCTCGAAGAGGTGCACGCCGCTGGTGTTGGACTCGTCGGCCACGATAAGTCCCTCGGGCATCGTGGCCGCCACGGCGTCGGCGAAGGTTCGTGCGCTCAGCTCGCCGCGCGGGCGAGCGGGCACGTCGCCGACGCTGACTTCAATGTCGGGCGCGTCCAGTTCGTCGGCGAGGCGAGCGAGCGCCGACGTCGCTGCGACGCCCGGGGCGACGAGTTGGAGCACCTCGCACTCCTCGTTCAGGAGGCGACTGGGCACGTGCGGGTAGGCGAAGAAGCCCACGGGCTCGCTCGCACCCACGAGAACGAGCGTGCGCACGCTCGCGAACTGGTGGATGGCGAACTCGCTGAGGTAGATCACCCGCTCGGCTTCGACGACGCCGGCGCCGCGCTCTACGAGCGCGGGAAACGTCTCCATCATCAGACGCGCCCCGCGCGCGCGACACACGCGCGCGGCCAGGGCCAGGGTGTCAGCGTCTAAGCGTCCTCCCACGAGAAGGGCGGCGTCGGGGCCGAGCGCGCCGGCCACGCGCGTAATCGTCTCGGCGTCGGGGGCCGCCGGCGCGCTCGCGCGCGCCCGGGGCCACGCGGGCGGGGCGCTCACCTCGTCCCACGACGCGTCGGCCGCCAGGACGAGGGTCGCGACGCGCCCCGGTGGGCCGATCGCGCCCGCGATCGCCGCGGCGGCGTCCGCGGCCACGTCGACGGAGCGCTCGACCCGTCGGAACCAGCCGTTGAGGGCGGAGGCGACCGCGCCGATGTCGCTCTGCAGCGGCGCGTCGAGGGCGGCGTGGTACGTCGCGTGGTCCCCGACGATGTTGACGATCGGCGAGTGCGCCCGGCGGGCGTTGTGAAGGTTGGCCCACCCGTTGCCCAGACCGGGTCCGAGGTGCAAGAGGGTCGCGGCGGGTTGACCCGTCACGCGCGCGTAGCCGTCAGCCGCTCCCGTGGCCACTCCCTCAAAGAGGCAGAGCACCGCACGCACATCACTCTGGTCGAGTCCGGCCACGAAGTGCATCTCCGAGGTGCCGGGGTTGGCGAAGCAGATCGTGACACCGTTGGCCGAGAGCGTCGCCAACAACGCGTCCGCGCCGTTCACGGCAGGTCTCGCTCGTCGAGGTGTCGGTAGGGATTGAGCAGGTGCGCGGGGTCGAACGCCTCCTTGACGCGCCGCTGGAGCGCCAGGAGCTCGGGATCGGTGAGGGTGCGGTAGTGGGCCGCCTTGTCTCGGCCCAGCCCGTGTTCACCCGAGATCTGTCCGCCGAGGTCCAGACCCAGCCGGTAGAGCTCGCCCAGAAGGGCCGCCCGAGCGTCGTCGTCGGCGAGATACACCGAGAGGTGAACGTTCCCGTCGCCCACGTGGCCGCAGCCGGGAATGAAGGCGCCGTAGCGCTCGGCGAGCACTGCCACGTCGGCGAGCAGTCGCGTGACTTTCGATCGCGGGACGACGACGTCAACGATGTCGTTGGCGCCGGCCGCCTTGGAGACCCAGAAGACGCGTTCGCGCGCCTCAATCAGTCGAGCCGCCACGTTCGCGTTGAGGACGTAGACGTCCAGCGCTCCCGCCTCGTCGAGTTGGAGGGCGAGATCGGCGACGTCGCGATCGAGCTGGACGTCGGTACGCGTTTCCAAGACGATGACGAGGTAGGCCGAGGTGCGCGAGGCGACCTGGGGGTCAACGCCGAGGTCCATTCCCGTCGCGCCGGTAATCGCGCCCATGGTGATGAGGTCGATGTACTCAAGCATCGAGGGCTGCAGTCCGGCCGCGATGAGACGTGGCACCACCGCGGTCACGTGAGCCAGGTCGGCGAAGGGAACCAGCACGGTCGCCCCGTGGGCGAAGCGCGGCGAGAGCGCGAGAGTCACTTCGGTGACGAGTGCCAGCGTCCCCTCGCTGCCCACGATCACCTGGGTGAGGTCGTAGCCCGAGGAGTTCTTGACCACCGGTGCTCCGGTGCGCACGACGGTGCCGTCGGCGAGGACGACCTCGAGGCCGAGGACGTGTCGACGCGTGACGCCGTGGCGCACGGCGCGCATGCCGCCGGCGTTGGTGTTGACGTTGCCGCCGAGGGAGCCCGAGAGCTCGCCGGGGTGTACCGGGTAGCGCAGACCGCTGCTCTCGAGAAGCTCGTTGAGCTCGCGCAAGGTGATGCCCGGCTGCACCACGGCCACGTGGTCTTCGAGGTCAAGTGAGATGAGGTTGTTCATGTGGTCAAAGCAGATGACGAGGCCCCCGCTTACGGGTGTCGCCCCGCCCGAGAGTCCGGTGCCCGATCCGCGCGCGGTGACGGCCAGGTTGTGACGCGTCGCGAAGGCGCACAGCGCGGACACTTGGGCGGTGTGCAGCGGTCGCACCACCGCGAAGGGTTCGCGGCTCACTCGATGCAGTGACTCATCGTGCAGGTCGTCATCGCGATGCGCGGGCGAGAAGGTGACCTGGTGGGCGCCGACGATCTCGAGAAGTTCAGCGCGCAGCGTCGTGGGGTCCATCGTCAGGCCACGCTAGTGCGGGCGAGGCTTCGAGTTCGGCGCGAATCGCGGCCAGGCGCGCGCGCCTCGCCTCGCCCGAGAGGGGCGCGTTGCGACGTGTGATCGAGGCGATGGCGGCCTCCACGGGCGCGAGGAAGCGAGACGGGGCTCGGTCCGGGTAGCGCGGGTCGTTGCGGCCGCGACTCCAGGTGATGAGCAGGGACTCCTCGGCTCTCGTGAGGGCGACGTAGGCGAGACGTCTCTCCTCGGCCAGCTCGTCGGTGCTCGTAGCGCTGTAGTGGGGCAAGAGGCCCTCGGCCCAGCCAATCGCGGCGACGTGGCGAAATTCGAGACCTTTGGCACGGTGGATGGTGGAGAGGGTGACGGCGTTCTCGTCGTCGTCACCGAGTCGTCGCTCGCCACCCATCAGGTCCGACGCCGGCGCGTTCTCGACGCCGCCGCGCCGGTAGGGAATCGACGCCGCCTCCAGGTGGGCGCCGAGCGAGTCGAGCTGGGCGTTCGTGCGAGCGAGCACCGCCATCGAACGCCAGGGACTCTGGGCACGGTGCGTGGCCGCGAGCCAGGCGGCGACGTGATTGGCTTCGTCGTCATCGGTGTCGTAGCGACGCACCATGGGTACGTCGCCATCATCCTTGGCCGGCTCGATGCCCGTGGCGCCCGCCTCGAGGAGGGTATTGGCGACTTCGACGATGTTGGCGGTCGAGCGGTGGTTACGGGTCAGGTCCAATACGACGGTGTCGGGCCACGTGCGCAGGATCTCTTCAATGAGTCGCGGCGCGGCCCCGTTGAATCCGTAGATGGACTGGTTGGGATCGCCCACGCAAAACAGGTCCGGATCGTCCCCGGCCATCTGGCGCAGCAGCGTGAACTGCAGGGGATTCATGTCTTGGGTCTCATCGACCGAGATCGAGCGTGTGCGGTGGCGAAACGCCGCCAGTACCGCGGGCTCGTCTCGCAACAGGGTGATGGCCTCGCCGATGAGTAGATCAAAGTCGAGCACGCCGCGACTGCGACAGAGCCCCACGTAGCGGTCCAGCGCGTCGGCGAAGTGCGAGAGCGGCAGCGGGGGTTCGCGGCGCTGGCGTCGCGCGTTCTTGGCGTAGGTCGCGCCGTGGTATCCCTGGCTCAGCGCCCATCCGATCTCTTGCTCGAATCGCGGTATCTGCCAGTCCTCGATGGACTCACCCTGCTCGCGCAGCTGGGCAACCAGGGCCGTCACGAGGCGGCGGCGCTGGGGCTCGATGACCAGGGGGCGCAAGTGGTGGTCCTCGCGGTACTGATTCACGATGGACATCGCGGCACGGTGGAACGTCCCGGCTCGCACGTCACGAATTCCGGAGCGCAGCAGCCG
>JAJYAC010000094.1 GCA_021779735.1 Actinomycetes bacterium | reverse complement strand
TCGCCTGTCAGACACGATGGAAGAGGGCACGATCGCCCGCTGGCACAAGCAGCCCGGCGACCCCGTCGCCGTCGGCGACGTCCTCGTCGAGATCGAAACCGACAAGGCAACGATGGACTACGAGGCCTACGAGGCGGGCACGCTCGCCGAGATCCTCGTACCCGAGGGTGAGGTCGCCGTCATCGGTGCGCCGATTGCCCGTCTTGACAACGGCCGGGCGACGGCGAGCGCCGTGGGCGACGGCGCGACTGCGGCGGTATCACCCGAAGCAGCGCCCGCGGACGCCGACGTCACCGAGGTGCCCCTCGTCGCCGAGTCTCGCGCGACGAGCCTCGCGCCGGTCGAGACCACCGAAGAGGCCGAGCGTCGCATCGCGTCACCCCTCGTGCGCCGCCTCGCGCGCGAGCACGGCCTCGACCTTCGCCACGTGCGCGGCAGCGGTCCGGGCGGGCGCATCATCCGCGCGGACCTCGACGAGTTGCTCGCCGTCGCCGTGGCCGAAGCGGACGCCCAGAAGGGTCCCGCGATGCCGCTCGCGAGTGGTCCCCTGCTTGACGCCAAGCGTGGTTCGGAGGCGGTGCCCTTTAACAACGTGCGCCGCGTCATCGCCAGGCGCCTCGGCGAGAGCGCGCGCACCGTCCCCCACTTCTTCGCCACCGCCGTCGCCGACGCCGAGGCACTCGTGCGTCTGCGCGGCGAACTCAACGAACAACTGCTCGCGACGGGGCGGCCCAAGGTGAGCGTCAACGACCTCCTGATTCGCGCCTGCGCGCTCGCCCTGCGCGAGCACCCCACCGTGAACGCCTCCTACGTCAGCGACGCGAGCACGTCAATGCTCGTGCATCACCGCATCAACATTGGCGTCGCCGTGGCCTCGGTCAACGGCCTCGTCGTGCCCGTGGTGCCCGACGCCGACCTCAAGACCGTCAGCCAACTCAGCGCCGAAACCAAACAGCTGGCGACCCAGGCCGGCACCAAGGGCCTCTCACTCGAACAGATGTCCGGCGGCACGTTTACGATCAGCAACCTCGGCATGTACGGCGTCGAAGAGTTCACCGCGATCATCAATCCCCCCGAGGGAGCGATCCTCGCGGTGGGCGCCACCAAGCGCGAGCCCGTCGCCGTGGGAGAACAGGTCGAACTGCGTCACCGAATGCGCTACACCCTCTCGGCCGATCACCGCATCATCGACGGCGCCCTCGCGGCCGAGTTCCTCCAGACGCTGACCCGTCTCCTCGAGAGTCCGCTCTCACTCATCGTCTAGCGGTAGTTCCCGCGCCCACCGCGACGAATCTCAAGGGGCCGGAACGTCTCGGTCCTTCCCACGTGGAACCGCCGCCGCCGACAGTCAGTCGCTGGGCACCCCATCTCGCCAGGAGTGGTGAGAGTGCCAAAGATACGCGAGTGACCACACGACCAGTGCGCTCGCCGAGGCGAGCGCCAACCACACCCCCGTGCCCACCGCGTTGGCCAGGGCCGGGTTCGCGATGGTGGTGTGGTGATCTTCCCAATTGCGCCGTCCCAGGAGCAGCTGAAAGATCTCGGCCGCCACGACGCCGAAGACGAGAAGCCCCCGCGACAGGGCCAGCCAACCCACGATCGAACGCCCACTGTTCACGCGCGACGACCACGCAAACGTGCTGAGGGCGAGAATGATCACGAGCGGGCCCGCGGGAACCGTCAGCACGCCCACGGTGTCGCCTCCTCCCACGAACTGACCGAATGGGGCGGGGCCCGGAATGATGCGTGGGTAGTTCTCCCAGGCGAACAGCGTCGAGGCGAGCAGGGTGAAGGTCAGGAGTCTCTCGGTGCGAGCGAACTCCCGTAATTGGCGCACTCGTTCACCGGCCAGTCGCCCATGGTGCGCGCGCCTCGAGGAGCTATCGTTCGCCGCGACGCCCTCTGACGCCCCGGGCGAGAACGGCAGCCTCACTTCGCCCAGACGCTGCGCCTTACGTGTCGCCCCCATGGTGTAAATGCCTAACACACCGGCTAAGTCATGTGCCTCATAGACGTCTATTAGATCAGGATTCGCCCGGCGTCTCACGGCCAAGTGACCGGGCGACGAGGCGTCGGCGCCCCTGTCGCGCCCTTGTCGCGCACGGCAAACTGGCCGAGCAATTGCCCCCTTGACGAGGTAGTAGAACTAATTCACCTCGTAGTAAATAGACAGTATTGATCAGCAGCCTCTTGTGGTTCTTTCGCACCGGATGTACAATGAAATCGAGGGTTTGAGAGAGCCCTCGAGGGAGGTTTAGATTCGAGTGAGACCTCAAGGTAGTTAGTCTCGCGACACGAGCGGCGTGGCACGGAAGTGATTCTGTAAGACCCGGGAGAACGGCAAGACCGAAGTCGGAAAGTGCAACGGACGAGAAGCGCGTACGCTTCCCCGGATGTCGCTAGCCACTCGTTACGTGAGAGCACAAAGGAAGCAAAGCGCCCGATTCCCCGGACCGTGGGACGGGCGCTTTCGTTTTCTCCACCGATCCGCGCCACGCGTTCACACGCTGAGGTGCGTGGCCGGCGCGCCGATCGCCGCGTGGGCCGGTCGTGGGTGGCGACGTGAACACCACGCTGACGAGGTCTGATGGCGAATTCGCGATGGGCCGTACACTGGAGTGACCTGCGTCGCTTGGAAAATTTGTGAGCATCACCACCGGGCCCCCACCGGTACGAACGGCGGGATTCGCCAGTGCGTTGACTCGAGCAGTGGCCCAACGCCTCGATCCTGCGACGTTGCGTGCGGCTCACCGTCGACTTCACGTCAAGGCTCTCATCATCGGTCTCTGGTACCTCGCGAGCATCGCCGGCGTGGTCTTCGCGTCAGGTTGGCTCTGGGGTCTGGTCGCCGCCACCTCGCTCTCACTGGCCTTCGCCGCGGTGGGCTTTAACATTCAGCACGACGCGAATCACAACGCCTTCTTCGCCGCGTCGACCAAGCGTCTTTCGCGGGCTAACCGCCTGGTTGGCTGGAGCATGTTCGTCATCGGCGCCGACGCCAATCGCTGGCTCTATCGCCACAACACCCTCCACCACGGCTCGCCCAACGTCGTGGGCACCGACTCGGACATCAACCTGGGTCCCCTCGCGCGCCTCGCGCCCTTTCAGCGGCGCCGCGTATGGCACCGCTATCAGCACCTCTACCTGTGGCCCCTCTACAGCTTCACGGTGCTGGAAATCATGTTCAACGACCTCGCGAGCCTGGCCGGAGCATCGCGCCACACGCGCAAAGCGCGCTCGCGCGTCTCGGATGCGTCGGTCGCGATCCTCACCAAGGTCGTCTTCGCTGCGCTCATGCTGGGCCTACCCGCGCTCACCCATCCGTTCTGGGT
>JAJYAC010000093.1 GCA_021779735.1 Actinomycetes bacterium | reverse complement strand
CTCGACGCCTTTGACGCGTTCGACGCCCTCTTTCCCGCGGGCACCTTGACGGGCGCGCCCAAGGTGCGGGCCATGGAACTGATCGACGAGTTCGAGCCCGTGCGCCGCGGCCCCTACGGCGGCGCGGTGGGCTACTTCGCGCTCTCGGGCAACGCCGACTTCGCGATCACGATTCGCACGCTGAGCCTGCGCCACGGCATGGCCACGGTCCAAGCCGGCGGTGGCGTCGTGGCCGACTCCAAGGCCGACCTCGAGTACGCCGAGTGCATCAACAAGGCCTCGGCACCGCTGCTCGCCCTACAGATCGCTGATCCTTTCTAGAGCCACGGGACCGGTAGTGTCGGGCTGGTGAGCGACCTACTCAAAATCATTGCTGTCATCGTCCTCGCCGGCGTGATCCTGGTCGTCCTACTGAGCGTGATCAAGCTCGCCCTCTCACTCGCCTCGGTCATCGTCGTGATCGGCGTGATCTTCGTCATTGGCTACGTCATCGGCGTTCGGCGCCGCCAGCGCCGCTGAGTGGCCGAGGTCGCTCGACGCGCTCGCCGGGTGAGGCCTGTCGCCCCTCTCTCGGGGCTGGGACTAGGCCGAGTGAGCGCGGCACCCGACGAGGTGGAGCGACACAACGACCGTGAAGTGTTGCAACCTTGCCGCCAGCAGCCCCACCGACTGTCTGACCTGCTGGCACCGTCGTCGAATCTTGGGTCGCCCGCGCTCTCCTAGACTGCCCAGCGGAGCGAGAGGACAACGATGACCGACAGCCCCCACGAAACCTGGCGCGAGAACTACGACGCGGCTCGCACGCGTGACGCGGACTTCACCACCCTCTCGGGGATCCCCCTCGAGCCCGTCTACGGCCCTCGCGACGGCGAGTTTCCCGGACAGTTCCCCTACACCCGCGGCATCCACGCCTCGATGTATCGCTCGAAGCTCTGGACGATGCGCATGTTCGCGGGCTTTGGCACGGCGCTCGACACCAACGCGCGCTTTCGCGAGATCATCGGCGCCGGGGGCACGGGACTCTCGACCGCCTTTGACATGCCCACCCTGCTCGGACTCGACTCCGACGACCCGATGGCCCTGGGCGAGGTGGGGCGTTGCGGCGTGGCGATCGACTCCCTCGCCGACGTGCGCGACCTCTTTGCCGGCATCGATCTCTCGCGCATCACGACCTCGATGACGATCAACTCCCCGGCCGCGGTGATGCTCGCGCTCTTCGTCGCCCAGGCCGAGGAGTCAGGCGTCGCGCGTTCGCTACTCGGCGGCACCCTGCAAAACGACATCTTGAAGGAGTACCAGGCGCAAAAGGAGTTCGTCTTTCCCCCGCGCCAGTCGATGCGCCTCGTGCGCGACACGATGGCCTTTACCGCGGCCGAGATGCCCAAGTGGAACTCCATCTCCGTGTCGGGATATCACATCCGCGAAGCGGGATCGACCGCGGCCGAGGAGCTCGCCTTCACGCTCGCCAACGGCTTTGCCTACGTCGAGCTCGCGCGCGAGGCCGGCCTCGGCGTCGACGACGTGGCGCCGCGCCTCTCGTTCTTTTTCAACGCCCACATCGACTTCTTTGAAGAGATCGCCAAGTACCGCGCGGCGCGGCGCGTCTGGGCGACGTGGCTGCGCGGACACTACGGCGCGCGCGACGAGCGCAGCTGGCAGCTGCGCTTTCACACCCAGACCGCGGGAGTCTCTCTCACCGCCCAACAGCCCGAGGTGAACATCGCGCGCACCGCCATCGAGGCCCTCGCCGGCGTACTCGGCGGGACCCAGAGCCTGCACACGAACTCCATGGACGAAGCGATTGCCCTACCGACCGCCAAGGCCGCGCGCGTCGCGCTGCGCACCCAGCAGGTGCTGGCCCACGAGACCAACGTCGCCCACGTGGCCGACCCCCTCGGCGGCTCGTACTTCGTTGAGGAACTCACCAGCGAGGTCGAGCGCCAGGCCCAAGAGATCCTCGCCGACATCATGGAAAAGGGTCACGGGTCGATGCTCGAGGGCTGCATCACCGGCATCGAGGAGAACTGGTTCCAGGGGCGCATCGCCGACTCGGCCTACGCCCTGGAGAAGTCCTTTAACTCTGGTCGGCGCATCGTGGTGGGGGTGAACGCCTTTACCGAGGGCAACGACGAGGACGACCTCGCGATCCTGCGCATCACGAGTGACGACGAGAAGAAGCAGGTGACGCGCCTCGCTCGAGTTCGCGCCTCGCGCGACACGGCCAGGGTCGACGAGGCGCTCGCCACGCTTTCACGCGAGGCGGCCGATCCGACGATCAACCTCATGCCCGCTCTCATCGACGCCGCGCGCGTCGAGGCCACGGTGGGCGAGATGATGGGCGCCATGGTCAAGGTCTTTGGCCGCCACGTCGAGGTGCCGTCGCTGTGAGAGGGCGCGTCCTCGTCGCCAAGGTCGGCCTCGACGGCCACGACCGCGGCATCAAGGTCGTCGCGCGGATCCTGCGCGACGCCGGTATGGAGGTCGTCTACACCGGGCTCTTCCAGACGCCCGAGATGGTGGCGGCGGCCGCTATCCAAGAAGACGTGGACGTGGTGGGGCTCTCCATGCTCTCGGGGGCGCACCTCACGCTCGCTCCCCTCGTGGTGGCGGCGCTGCGCGAGCGCGGCTCGGAGATTCCCGTCGTCGTCGGCGGCATCGTGCCGAGTCACGACGTCGAGGAGCTGACCACGACGGGCGTCGCGGCGATCTTTGGTCCCGGCGCGAGCGCCGAGGAGATCGTCGCGACGATCAGCTCATTGGTCCCCCAAGATCACTGAAGAGCGCCGCCTCGGGCCGATCGGCGCGCGAGGGCAGTGAGATCACCACGATGAGAGCGGCCATGGCCACGATGATCGCGCCGATGTCAAAGGTGACGTCCATCGCCGAGACGAACGAGGCCCTCGCGCCCTCGGCCAGGTGCGCGGCCGCGCTCGGGCTCACGTAGCGCCCCGTCGCGTAGGCCCCGGCGACCGAGCCCAGCGACGCGCGCGCGAGCGCTGGCACGAGGGGCACGTGGGAGATCACGGCGATCATCAGGTGCCGGTAGTGGGTGTTGAGCAGGCTGCCCATCACGGCCACCCCCAGCGCACCGCCGATCTGCAGGGCGGTCGAATTCGTCGCCGAACCAACGCCGGCGAGGTCGGTGGGCACCGAGCCCATCACCGACTCGGTCGAGGGCGCCACCGCGAGTCCCGTACCGATGCCCAAGAGGAAGAACGCCGGCAGGGCCGTGGTGTAGGTCGAGTGCACGCCGAGCTCGCTGAGGCGCCCCAGGCCCACCGCGATGAGGATCATGCCGCTAAAGACGACGGGCTTGGTGCCCACCCACTTGACCACGAAGCTC
>JAJYAC010000033.1 GCA_021779735.1 Actinomycetes bacterium | reverse complement strand
CGTGCGCGCGCCGGTCGTCACCACCACCGCCGTGGCCGAGCCCTGGCGCACGATGGTGCCCATGTAGGCGCAGTTGGTCAGGGGGCCACCCTCGATGGCGGGAGCGTCGGCGTCTTTGACCGCGGGCAGAGACTCGCCGGTCAAGACCGCCTCATCACACTCGAGCTCGTCGACACTGAGCAGTCGCACGTCCGCGGGCACGAGCGACCCGAGGGAGAGTTCAATCACGTCTCCGGGCACCAGCTGGGTGACACTCGCGCGGGTCGGCGCCCCGTCGCGGTAGACGCTCACGCTCTGGCTGATCTTCGAGCGCAGAGCGCTCATCGCCGTCGCCGCGCGGAACTCGTTGAAGAATCCCAGGCCCACGCTCAGCGCGACGATGACCCCGATGATGACGGCGTTCGTCGCCCCGCCGGTGAATCCGGAAATTGCCGCGGCGATGAGAAGCAACAGCAGTATCGGACTCTTCACCTGACGCCACAAGACGGCGAACGCCCTCACACGGTGCACCGCGAGCACGTTCGCGCCGTAGGACGAGAGTCGCTCGGCCGCCTCGGCCGAGGTGAGCCCGTCGCGGCGACTCGCCAGTCGCGCGAGCGCGAGGTCGGGTTCGAGCGCCGCTATAGAGGCGAGTTCGCTGATCTGGGGGCTCGCGACGTTGGGGGCAACCACTGGGCCAGTCTGGCGCGACGACACGCTTCGCGCGAGGGTCACGCGTCCTCGCGTCGTCGCTACCATACGCCTGAAGGTGATTGTCGCAACGTCACCGCCCCACGATGACCGAGCGCAGTCCGGGCAAAGGTGGTAGGTATGCGCGTTCGACAAGGTATTCGTATAGGCGTGGCGTTGACACTCGGCTCTCTCATTCTCACGGCGCCCGCACTGGCCGCGACGAAGAAGGCGCCGAGACTCTTCATCGCCCCCTCAGGGGGAGTGAGGTCGGGCCAGGTCGTCAAAGTTCGCGGCGTGGGATTCACGCCGCACGACGCCGTCTATCTCACCGAGTGCCTCGTCAAGGCGACGGGAGCGGGAGGCTGCAACGTGGCCAGCGCGACCCCGGTGACCATCGACGCGAAGGGCGCCTTTGGCTGGACGAAGTTCAAGGTTCTGAGTGGCACCATTGGCTCGGGCACTTGTGGCACGACGAAGGCCAACCTGAAGAACTGCGCCATCAGCGCGGGCAACGCCGCGGGCAAGGACTCCGCGACGCTTCGCATCACGTTTCTAGCCCCGAAGAAGTAGCCACCGCGGGCGCGCCCGCTTCACAGAGGAGAGACTCGTGAGCCAGTCCGCGCGCTCCGTTCGCTCGGGACCGGGCGTGGCGGCGCTGCTCGCAATTCTCTACATCACGTTTCTCGACAACACGGTCGTCAGCGCGATTCTCACGAGCATCCAGAGCGAGCTGCACTCGGGAATCTCCCAGCTGCAGTGGGTGGTGGGCGCCTACGCTCTCACCTTCGCGAGCCTCATGCTGGTGTGCGGGTCCCTCGGGGATAACTTCGGACGCAAGCGCATGATCATGATCGGCGTGGCGATCTTTGCCGCCGGATCCCTCGTGAGCGCTCTCGCCACCTCGTCGGCCGTGCTCGTCATGGGCCGGGCGCTGATGGGTGTGGGGGCGGCGAGCTCAGAGCCGGGCACGTTGTCCATGATTCGCCACCTCTTTAGCGACGATCGCGCCCGAGCGCGCGCGCTCGGCGCCTGGGCCGCGGTCTCGGGACTGGCGCTCGCCACCGGTCCGGTCGTGGGTGGCGTGCTCGTGGGTATCTGGTCGTGGCGGGCGGTCTTTTGGTTCAACCTCATCTTCGCGGTGTTCGCCTACGTCGCCGCGGCGCGACTACTGCCCGAGAGCGTCAATGAGAAGCGACGCCACGTCGACGTGGGCGGCTTCGTCACGGGTTCGCTCGCGCTCGCGGCTGCCACGTTCGCCACGATCGCCGGTGAGACGCACGGCTATCGCTCGAGCATGGTGATCGATCTCTACGTGGTCGCGGTGCTCGCGGGCGCCGGCTTCGTTGCCTTCGAACGAACTCAGGCGTCGCCCATGGTGAACTTCGCGCACCTGCGCCGGCGTACATTTGTGGCCACGCTCTTCGTGGCCTACGCCAGCTACTTCTCGGTCTTTTCGATCTTCTTCTTCGTCGCGCTCTACCTCGAGGTGGTGGCCGCCGCGTCGGCGTACGTACTGGCTCTGGACTTCTTGCCCCTGCTCGCGGGCATGGTCGTGGCCTCGCTGTGGGCCGGACGCTTGGTCGGACGTGTGGGAGCCCGCATGCCGATGGCGCTCGGCTGCGTGGTGGCCGCGGCGGGCGTGTGGCTCACCGATCGGGTGATCAGTCCGCACGTGGGCGTTACCGAGTTGGGCGCGACGATGGGTCTGGCCGGCGTCGGCTTTGGCGTCGTGGCGGTCGCGGTCACCTCCCAGGGCCTGCGGGCGCTGCCCGAGAGTGAGTCCGGCGTCGCGGCCTCGATGGTCAACACCGCGCGCGAACTGGGCGCGGTGACGGGCGTCGCGGTGCTGGGCTCGATCGTCAACGGTCAGCTCACGGGGGCCCTGATGCGCCGCCTGGTCGAGATCGGCGTGCCGGCGTCGTTTCGTAATGAGATCATCACGGCTCTCACGACGGGGACCCTCGGCAACCAGGCGCGCAACTTCGGCGCGACCTCGAGCGCGCAGGTCAACGCCATCGTCACCAAGGTCGTCAACGCGGCCTACGGCGCGTTCGCTCACGGCCTCGACCTCGCGCTCGGCGTCTCCTCGCTGCTCCTCGTCGCCGCCGCGCTCGTCTCGCTCGTGGGCGATCCGGTCGCACTGAACGTCCTCGAGGTCGTCTGAGGCGAAGGGGGAGAGGGGCGCTCCCGGTAGCGTGAGGGGCTATGAAGCTCAGCCACCGCATACCCGCCACACCGTGGCGGGCGCTGAGCACGTGGGCCGTGCGCCCACGCATGCTGGTTCCGCTCTACGTGGGCCTGGTGCTCTTTGGCATCGGCGAGGGTCTGCTCGTGCGCTCGCGTCTGGGCGCCACCCCCTGGACGGTTTTCGCCCAGGGAGTGGCGACACACCTGCACGTCTCCCTGGGCTGGGCGACCGCCGGTATCAGCGCTGTGGTGCTGCTCGCGTGGTTCCCCCTGCGTGAACGGCCGGGCTTTGGCACGCTGTCTAATCTCGTCGTCATTGCCTACGTGCTCGACGTCACCGTCGCCGTGGCACCCGCCCCGGGCGCGATGGCGTGGCGCGCCCTCTACGTCGTGGGCGCCGTCGCCGCCATTGGGGTGGGCAGCGCGCTCTATCTCACGACCGGCCTCGGACCTGGTCCGCGTGACGGGCTGATGACAAGCTTGCATCGGCGCCTGGGCGTGAGTGTCGTCTACGTGCGACTCAGCATTGAAGTGGCGGTTCTGACGGTCGGTTGGCTGCTCGGCGGCACCGTCGGCGTGGCAACCGCGATCTTCGCCGGGACCATCGGTTTTGCGATCGGCACGAGTCTGCGCGGACTCGAGTGGATGCTGGCGAGGACGACGTGATCGGCACCGACCAACTCACCGCGTTCTTCGTCGCGTCGATCGTGATCATCATGGTGCCCGGGCCGAGCGTGCTCTTCACTCTCGCGCGCGGAGTGGCGTGGGGGCGAAGCGTCGCGGTGCTGACCGTGCTCGGCAACTCGCTCGGTACTCTCTTGCTCTCGGCGGTGGTGGCCCTGGGCCTGGGGCCCCTCATCGCTCACTCGCTGGCGTTTTCGATCACGCTCCAGCTCGCCGGCGGCGGCTACCTCGTGTGGTTGGGATTTCAAGCCCTGCGCCACCGTCACGAGCACGCTCAGGCGATGACCGCGCGCGAAGCGACCAGGCCCCGCGCGCTACACATCGTTCGCCAGGGTTTCACCGTGGGAATCTTGAATCCCAAGTCCCTCGTGTTTTTCGCCGCGGTCTTTCCCCACTTCGTTGATCGAACGCGCGGCAACGTCACGGTCCAGCTCTTGCTCCTGGGACTCATCTTCTCGGTGATGGCCTTCTTCAGCGACGGCACCTGGGGCGTCGTCGCCGGCACCGCGCGCGAGTGGCTGTCGGGCTCGCCCTCGCGCCTGGTGGCCCTGCGCACGATCGGCGGTTGCGTGATGACCACGCTCGGCGTGTTGATCATCATCGGCGCGTTGACCTCATGAGCATGCACGGCATGCGCACGCCCGCGCGCATGGGCATGCGCTCCATGCAGCGCGACCGGACGATTCTCGCTCACGAGTTGAAGAAGGGAACCCTGCCGCGCATTCTCGACTTCGCGAAGCCCTATCGCAGAATCCTCGCCATCTTCCTCGTGGCCGTCGTGGCCGACGCCGTGGTCTCCTCAGTCGCCCCGCTCGTGCTGCGCGAGATCATCAACATCATCAGCGCGACGACGCGACGTCCCCACGCCGCCTCGATCATCGTGTGGCTCTCGCTCTTGACCGCGAGCCTCGCGATCGTGGACGCCGTGCTGTCACTGGCCGAGCGGCGCATCTCCGCGGTGATCGGCGAGGGTCTCATCTACGACCTTCGCTCGCGGGTCTACACCCACATCCAAGAGATGCCCATCGCCTTCTTTTCGCGCACCCAGACCGGCGCGCTGATCAGTCGGCTCAACAACGACGTCATCGGGGCTCAGCAGGCTTTCACGGACCTCTTTTCGAACGTCGTGGGCAACCTGGTGCTCGTCACCATCATCCTCGTGACGATGTTCATCCTCTCCTGGCCGATTACGCTGGCGGCTCTCATCTTGGTGCCGGCGTTCCTCGTTCCCGCGCGCTACGTGGGTCGACGCCTCGGCAGCCTCTTTCAGCGCGGGATGGAACTCAACGCCGAGATGAACATGGTGATGACCGAGCGCTTCAACGTGGCCGGCGCCCTCGTGGTCAAGCTCTTCGGGCGCCCCCGCGACGAACTGAATAACTTCGAGACGCGCGCGGGCGAGGTGCGCGACATGGGCGTGCGCCAGGCGACGTACCAGCGCTTCTTTCTGGTCGCGCTGTCTCTCACCGCCTCGCTCGCGACGGCCTTTGCCTACGGCTTTGGTGGCGTGGCCGCGCTGCATCAGACGATGACCGTGGGCACCGTCGTGGCCCTCACCGCCTACCTCACCCGCCTCTACGGGCCCCTCACGCAGTTGTCGAATCTCAACATCGACTACATGTCGGCCATGGTCTCCTTCGAGCGTCTCTTCGAGGTACTCGATCTGGAGCCGATGATCCGCGAGCGCGACGACGCTCTCGAGCTCGCCGACGAGCCGGTGGAGCTGCGCTTTGACGCGGTCTCCTTTTCCTACCCCGGCGCCGAGGAGGTGTCGCTGGCCTCGCTCGAGGCCGTAGCCGTGCTCGAGGACACCCCGCGCACCAGCGTGCTGCACGACGTGAGCTTTCGCGTAGCTCCGGGCACGATGACGGCGCTGGTGGGACCCTCGGGCGCGGGCAAGTCGACCATCTCGCTGCTCGTCTCGCGCCTCTACGACGTCGACGGGGGAGCGGTGCGACTCAACGGCGTGGACGTGCGTGAGATCACCACGGCCTCGCTGCGCGCGACCGTGGGTGTCGTGACCCAAGACGCCCACCTCTTTCACGACACCCTGCGCGCCAATCTCGTCTTCGCCCGACCCGAGGCGAGTGACGCGCAGCTCGAGGCCGCGCTGCGCGCGGCCCAGATCTGGCCCCTCGTCCAGAGTCTGCCCCAGGGGCTCGAGACGGTGGTGGGCGAGCGGGGTTACCGTCTCTCGGGCGGCGAGAAGCAGCGAGTGGCTCTCGCGCGACTGCTGCTCAAGTCCCCGCGACTCGTGGTGCTCGATGAGGCGACGGCCCACCTCGACGCCGAGAGCGAGGCTGCGGTCCAGCGCGCCCTCGACGAGACGATGAGCACGCGCACGTCACTCGTCATTGCCCACCGGCTCTCCACGATCCGCAATGCCGACCAGATCCTCGTCGTTGACGCCGGTCGGATTGTCCAGCGCGGCACCCACGCCGAGCTGCTCGCGGCCGGTGGCCTTTACCGCGACCTCTACGAGACGCAGTTCGCTCACCAGGATCGTTGAGGGCACCACACTCGGCCTTGTCGTCACGCTTTTCGACTTATCCAGGAGGGCCGTCGTCGTGACTCGTGAGGTGTGGGGCGACTCGCGGGCGACGTCGTGGGTCAGCCCATCGCGTGGGCGCCGCCGTCGACGTGAATGATCGACGCCGACGTGCCACGCAGCAGGGGCGAGAGCATCGCGATCGCGGTGTCGGCGACGGCACTCGCGTCGTGCACGTCCCAGCCCAGCGGCGCCCGGTCGGCCCACGTGTCTTCAAAGAGCGAGAAGCCTGGGATGGACTTGGCCGCCATCGTGCGAATGGGTCCGGCGGCGAGCATGTTCACCCGAATGCGGTCCGGTCCCACCTCGCGCGCGAGGTAGCGGCCCAGTGACTCGAGTCCGGCCTTCATGACGCCCATCCAGTCGTACATCGGGTAGGCGCGTGTGCCGTCGAAGTCGAGCGCGAGCACCGAGGCGCCGCCCGCGGCCGTGCTCTTGGCGAGCAGGGGACGAAACGCGCGCACGAGGGCCGCCAGTGAGTAGGTCGAGATCTGCATGGCGGTAGCCACGTCGCTAAAGGGCGCCACCAGCATCCCCGAGCCCAAGCACGACGCGGGCGCGAAGCCAATCGCGTGCACCAGGCCGTCGAGGCGGCCGAATCGGGCCTCCACCTCGGCGGCGGCCGCGGTGATTTCGTCGTCGTTGGTGACGTCGAGCTCGATCACCTCGCCCACCTCGCCGAGCTTCTTCGCGGTGCGTCGGGTAATGGACATGGCCCGTCCGGCGCCTGAGAGGGCGATGGTGGCACCCTCTTCGAGGGCGCGTTGGGCGATGCCGTAGGCGAGGGAGTCGTCGGTCAGAACTCCGGTGATCAGGATGCGGTGATCAGAGAGAAGTGCCATCTTGTTAGCGTACTCTCGACACTTCTTTCGACAGGGACGACGATGACGACAGTGGGCATACTCGGAGGGACTGGTCCGGCGGGACGCGGATTGGCGGTGCGCCTCGCCGCGGGAGGACACGACGTGCTCGTGGGCTCGCGCGACGGCTCGCGCGCCAGCGAGGTGGCGAGCGGGCTCGTCGCCCCCGCGGGATCGATTCGTGGTGCTGACAATGCGGGCGCGGCCGACGCGGAGATCGTCGTCGTGGCGACGCCCTGGGACTCAGCGGTCGCCACGGTGCGCGAGTTGCGCGACGCGCTCGCGGGCAAGGTGGTGATCTCGATGGTCAACGCCCTCGCCAAGGAGGCGCGAGAGATGGTGCCGCTGTACCCGCCGCGCGGTTCCATGGCCGCCCAGATCGCCGCCGCGCTGCCCACGAGCCACGTCGTGGGGGCCTTTCACCACCTGCCAGCGAGTGAGATGGAGAATCTCGCAAGTGCTCTCGCGGCCGACGTCGTGATCTTTGGTGACGACGCGGCCTCGCGCACTCGCGTCGAGGAACTCGTCGCCGACATGCCCGGTCTGCGCCCCGTGATCGCGGGCTCGATGTCGCTGGCGAGCGCGGTCGAGGCCTTCACCGCGGTGTGCATCTCGATCAACATCCGCCACAAAGCCCACAGCTACGTCACGCTAGCGGGACTACAGGGCTGATGCAGCTCTACGACACCGCCCGGCGCGGCACGTACCCCCTCGAGGTCGGCCCCACGGTCACCATGTACAGCTGTGGCATCACGCCCTACGACTCGGCGCACCTGGGCCACGCGTACGTGTACCTGACCTTTGACGTCCTGCAGCGGCGACTGCGCGACGAGGGCCACGAGACGCGTTGCGTGCGCAACGTCACCGATGTCGACGACGACTTGTTGCGCAAGGCCCGTGAACTCGGCGTGCACTACCTCGACTTGGCCGCTCAGGAGATGGCCAAGTTCGAACGCGACATGGCTCACCTGAACCTGCTCGCCTGCTACAGCGAGCCGCGCGCCACCGGGGCCATTCCCGAGATCCTCACGTTGATTGGCCAGACCTTTGACGCCGGGGTCGCCTACGAGGTGGACGGCCACGTCTACTTCGAGGTCTCGAAGTTCCCGCGCTTTGGCCAGGTCAGTCACGAGAGCCACGCGGCGATGCTCGAACTGGCCGCGATTCACGGCGGCAATCCCGACGACGCGCGCAAGCGTGATCCGCTCGACTTCGTCCTCTGGCAGCCCTCACTCGAGGACGAACCGGCTTGGGACTCGCGCTGGGGTGCGGGTAGACCCGGCTGGCACATCGAGTGCTCCGCGCTCGCGCTTCGCGACCTCGGCGAGACCCTCGACGTACACGGCGGCGGTCGGGACCTGGCCTTTCCCCACCACGAGTGCGAGGCGGCCCAGAGCGAGGCGGTGACAGGCACGGCCTTTGTCAAGCACTGGCTACACGTCGGCCTGGTCGGACTCGATGGCACCAAGATGTCCAAGTCGCTCGGCAACCTCGTCTTCGTCGGCGACCTCGTCGCGCGGGCCGAACCGGCCGCGGTGCGCCTCGCGCTGCTCGACCAGCACTACCGCGAGGACTGGGAGTGGCGCGACGAGCTGCTCGCCAGCGCCGTCTCTCGCCTGGCGACGTGGCGCTCGACACTCACTTCTGGTCGCGCTGGCGGCGTGCTCGATGACGTGCGCGGCGCCCTCGATGACGATCTCGACACTCCCGGCGCGGTACGCGCGGTCGACGAGGCGGCCCACGCGGGCTACAACGTCGCCTCGGCGGCCGCGTTGCTCGGCGTTACGCTGTAGGGCATGAAGGTCACCCATGTCCGATATTGAGGTCATTCTCCCTGACGGGTCGCGTAAAACGGTTCCCGAGGGCGCCACGGCGCGCGACGTCGCGGCCGCTATTGGTGCGCGCCTCGCCAAGGACGCCCTCGCCGCGCGCGTCAATGACGTCGTGGTGGACCTGTCATTCGTGGTGCCCGCGGGCGCCCAGGTGTCGCTCATTACCCCGGCGAGTGCGGACGGGCGCGAGATTCTGCGTCACTCGAGCGCCCACGTCATGGCTCAGGCGGTTCTTCGCCTGTGGCCCGGGGCCAAGTACGCGATCGGCCCGGCGATTGAAAATGGCTTCTACTACGACTTCGAGCTACCCGGTGACGCGCGCTTCACCGACGATGACCTCGCGCGCATCGAGGAGGTCATGCGCGAGATCGTCGCCGAAGACCAGCCCTTTACTCGTCGCGAGCTGTCTCTCGATGACGGACTGGCGCTCTTCGCGGACCAGCCCTTCAAGGTCGAGATCATCTCCAAGGTGAGAGAGGGCGCGAGCGACGACGAGGACTTGGGCGAGGTCGCTACGGGCCCGGTCGTCTCGGTGTACGCGAACGCGGGGGACTTCGTGGACCTGTGCCGCGGTCCCCACGTGCCCTCGACGAAGCGCCTGGGGGTCTTTAAGTTGATGCGCGTGGCCGGCGCCTACTGGCGCGGTGACGAGAAGCGGCCCCAGCTCCAGCGCGTCTACGGGACCGCCTGGGAGAGCGCCGACGCGCTCGCCGCGCACCTGCACCAGCTCGAAGAGGCCGAGCGGCGCGACCACCGTCGCCTGGCCACCGAGATGGACCTCATCAGCTTTCCGAGCGAGCTCGGTGGGGGACTCGCCGTGTGGCACCCCCGAGGGGGCATCGTGCGCAAGGAGATGGAGGACTTCAGCCGAGCGCGCCACCTAGAGGGCGGCTACGAGTTCGTGGTGACCCCCCACGTGACCAATGGGCGTCTCTACGAGACCTCGGGCCACCTGGACTTCTACAAAGACGGCATGTACCCACCCATGGAGATGGACAACGGGACGTACTACCTCAAGCCGATGAACTGTCCGATGCACTGTCTGATCTTCAACAGCCGCGCCCGCAGCTACCGCGAGCTGCCGCTGCGACTCTTTGAACTGGGCACGGTCTATCGCTACGAGCGAGCGGGCACCTTGCACGGGTTGATGCGCATTCGCGGTTTCACCCAGGACGACGCGCACATCTACTGCACTGAGGACCAGCTCCAGGACGAGATTGCCTCGTTGCTCTCCTTCGTCATGGACGTGCTGCGGGCCTTTGGCTTTAGCGACTTCACCGCCAACCTCTCGACGAAGGATCCCGAGAAGTACGTGGGCAGTGACGAGATCTGGGACGCCGCTACTGACGCGCTGCGTAGCGCCCTCGAGCGCTTCGGTCTCGAGTACCAGATCAAGAAAGGCGACGCGGCCTTCTACGGCCCCAAGATCGACATTGACGTGCGTGACGCGATCGGGCGGACCTGGCAGTTGAGCACGATCCAGTGCGACTTCAATCACCCCGAGCGCTTTGACCTGCACTACGTGGGCGCGGACAACCAGCGCCACCGCCCCATCATGCTCCACCGCGCCCTCTTTGGCTCGATCGAGCGCTTCTTTGGCGTGCTGCTCGAGCACTACGCGGGCAACCTGCCGACGTGGCTGGCACCCGAGCAGGTGCGCGTGCTGGGCGTGCGCAACGATCACGACGCCTACGCGGCGAGCGTGGCGCGCACCTTGCGCGCCGAGGGCGTGCGCGTTTCTCTCGAGGAGGCGAGCGAGCCCCTCGGCTCTCGCATTCGTCGCGCCAAGCTCGACAAGGTCCCCTACGTACTCGTGGTGGGCGACGACGACGTAGCCAACGCCACCGTCGGGGTCAACGCCCGTGGATCCAACGACCCCTCGCGCGGGGTGAGCGTGAGCGACTTCGCGACGGCCCTGGCCGCCGAGATCCTCGCCCACGGGCGACCCGACGCCGACTGATGCCCCTCGAGCGATTTTCAGCGGCCTGGCGCGAAGAGTACGTGGCCACGACGTCGGCTCCCTCGAACGGTTGCGTCTTTTGCGCTCTGGCGAGCGAGGAGGTCGCCGAGTCCACGGGAGTGCTGTGGCGCTCCACGCACGCCTACGCCGTCCTCAACGCCTTTCCCTACGGGTCCGGGCACGTCCTCGTGCTGCCCTACGCGCACGTGGCGGGTCTCGAGGACCTCGCCCTCGAGGTCTACGAGGACCTCTTTCTCACGCTGCGTCGCGTGGTCGTGGCCCTGAAAGCGGCCTACGGCGCGGACGGTCTCAACGTGGGCCTGAACCTCGGACAGGCCGGGGGAGCGGGGATTCCCCAGCATTTGCACGTCCACGCCCTACCGCGCTGGCTGGGTGACACCAATTTCATGACCACGATCGCCGAGACCCGAGTCCTGCCCGAATCACTGGCCTCGACCTGGCGCAAGGTCCACGACGCTCTCCTTCGCCCGTGAGCGAGTCGATCGTCGGTAGACTCTCCCAGAGACCGGAGGCCTGATGTTCGACGGCAGATTCCGCAGGGGGATAGATGCGACGACCGCGCCGGTGGGGCGCTGGCTCGTGCGCGCCGGATTCTCCGCCGACGCGCTGACCGCCTCGGGACTCGTCTTCGCCTGCGTGACGGGTTGGGCGATCGCCGAGGGATACCACCACGCCGCGATTCTTTTGCTCACCGCGACGGGTTTTCACGACATGCTCGACGGGGCCGTCGCCAAGGCCTCACACCGCGCGAGCCAGCGCGGTAGCTTCTTCGACTCGGTCATCGACCGGGTGTCGGACGCGGTGCTGCTCGGCGGCGTGGCCTACTACTTGACCGCGCATCACCGTGGCCAACTCGTCTTGCTGCCCTTCGCGATTCTCACGACGACCTTCATGATCTCCTACCAGCGATCCAAGGCCGAGAGCCTCGGTCTGGCCGCCAAGGGTGGACTCATGGAGCGCGCCGAGCGCATGATCCTGCTCGGCGTGGGACTGCTCGCCACCCAAATCTTCATCCCGGTTCTGTGGATCATGCTCGTACTCACCGCGATGACCGCCCTCGGACGCTTCTGGCGAGTGTGGCAGGTGGCGGCGCGACCCGAACCGGTGCGCACTCACGCGTATCGACCACGGGCGCACGCGGGGCGTCGGCGAGGTCTTACGCGCACTACTCGTCACCCATGAACCCCCGGGTGCGCGTCGCGCTCTTTCGAGGCGCCGGGGCTCTCCTCGAGGCGTTACCCGAGTCCGTTGACCGGTTCCTCGCGCGCCTGGGCGGGCGACTCTTCTACCGCGTGAGCGCCGAGAAGCGACGTATCGTGGCGGCCAACCTCGCGGTGGTGCTCGGCCCGGACGCCGACCCCGAGCGACTCGCGCGTCTCGTCGGCGCCTCCTTTGACAGTTACGCCCAGTACTGGGCCGAGAGCGCGAAGCTCCCGGCGCTCTCGCCGGCGACCATCTCATCGCGTTTCGTGATCTCCGAGGGTCAAGAGCACCTGGTGGCTGCGGTGGGCGCGGGCAAGGGTGTCGTCGTCGCCCTGCCTCACCTGGGCAGTTGGGAGTGGGGAGGGGCCTTCCTCGCTCGCCTGGGCATGCCGATGCTCGCGGTGGCCGAAGTGCTCGATCCGCCTGAACTCTTCGACTGGTTCGCCCAGAAGCGCCGCGAGATTGGTATCGAGGTCGCCCCACTCGACGAGCGCGCTGGCGCGGTGCTGCTGTCGCGCCTGCGCGCGGGGGGCGTGGTGGGACTGCTCTGTGATCGTGACATCCAGGGCAACGGCGTTGAGGTCGAGTTCTTTGGTCGACGAGTCACGCTGCCCGCGGGACCCGCGACGTTGGCCCTGCGTACGGGGGCGGCGATTGTGACCGCCGCGTGCTACGCGGGCCCGGGGCTCGATCATCACGCCATTGTTCGCCCCGCACTCGTGGTCGAACGCGAGGGTCGCCTCGGCGCCGACGTGGTGCGCGTCACTCAGATGATCGCCACCGAGCTCGAGGATCTCATTCGTCGCGCGCCCGAGCAGTGGCACGTCTTGGAGGAGCGATTCGCGTGAGGCGCGTCGCGTTGGTCTCGGCCTACGCCCTCTCAGTTCCTGGCGGGGCCCAAGAACAGGTACTCGCCATGAGTCGTGAACTCTCGCGCCGGGGCCACGAAGTGCTCGTCGTGGCGCCCGACGCCTCGGACCACGCGCGCCACGACACGCCCGCGCGCGTCGCGCGATTTGGCCCGCTGATCTCACTGCCGGCCAACGGGTCGAGGGCGCCACTCACCCTCTCGCCGCGCGCGTCTCGCGCCGCGCGTCGCGAGATCGAGGCGTTTGGGCCCGACGTCGTGCACTACCACGAGCCCTTCGCCCCCCTGATCGCGTGGTCGAGCCTGTGGCGTCATCGGGCCCCCGCGCTCGCCACGTTTCATCGCAGCGGCTCGGGTCCGGCGCTTCGTCTCACTCGCCCCCTGCTGGGCGCGCTCTCGCGGCGCGTCGACGTCGCGGTAGCGGTCTCACCGGCCGCGGCGGCCACGTGGCGGGCGGCGACGCCCCTGGAGTTCGAGGTTCTCTTCAACGGCTTTGAGGCCGATCGCTACGTGTCATATCCCAGGGAGACTCCCGAGCGCACGACCATTCTCTTCGTGGGCCGCCTGGAAGAGAGAAAGGGTGCGGACGTCGTCGTGCGCGCCCTCGCGCTTCACAACGCCCTCCATCCCGCGGATCCCTGGAGCCTGCAGGTCGTGGGTGACGGACCCCAACGAGAGACGCTGCACGCCCTCGCGGGCGCCGACGCGGCCGTCACCTTCCTGGGCGCGGTCAGTGACGAGGACAAGCGACGCCACCTGCGCGGCGCCAGCGTCGTGGTGGCCGCGTCCACCCGCGGCGAGAGTTTCGGTCTCGTCGTTCTCGAACCCATGGCGAGCGAGGTGCCGGTCGTCGTCTCGGACATCGACGGGTACCGCGAGGCCGCCGGCGGACACGCGACGCTCTTTCGTCCCGGTGACCCGGCCCCGCTCGAAGAGGCCATTCGCGTGGCGCTGGCGCGCGCGACACCCGCGACGCTCTCGGGCGCGCGCGAGCACGCGCGCCACTGGTCGATGGCGAGTTTGATGGACCGCTACGAGGAGCTCTACGAGCGCGCGAGCGAGACTTTTTCGCGCGTCCGATCCTCCTATTGATTGTCAAGTCGATTGAGACATGGCGGACAGACCAATCATGAGCCATCCGGTGGAGGCAGCCTCTTATGAAGTCACGCCGTCTCGGAGTTAGGGCCAGGTCGGGGTGGGCA
>JAJYAC010000032.1 GCA_021779735.1 Actinomycetes bacterium | reverse complement strand
GAGGCTCTGGCCCGACTCGAGGACGAGGACGAGTTCGTCAAAGAGTCGTAGAACCTTGGCCGCGTCGGGACCAGTCACCGAGATCTGATTGCCCTGGACGCGAATGCTCGACTCGGGGTAGGAGTGCTCGATCACCCGCAGGTACGCGTCTCGGGGGCCCAACAGTCCGGCCATCAGGTGGGTGTTGGGCACGAACGTCGTCACGGTCAGGGCTTCGGTCGGGGCGTCTCCGCTCATCCGGGAGGCCACTCCAAGCGTCGTCCGCCGAGCACGTGCACGTGCAGGTGGGCCACGCTCATCTGCGCGTCGGCTCCGACGTTGATCACCAGGCGATAGCCGCTCTCGCGCACGCCCTCGATGTCAACCACGCGCTGAGCCAACATCACGAGGCCATCGACGACGCCTCCGTGTTCGATCGCGACCTCGTCGGCGCTCGTGATGTGGACCTTGGGGATGACCAGGACGTGCACCGGCGCCTGGGGCGCGATGTCGTAGAACGCGAGCGCCGTGTCGCTCTCGGCGACCACGCGCGACGGGATCTGCCCCGCCACGATCATGCAAAAGGGACAGTCGCTCATAGGCTCATCTTTACCGATCTGTCGCGCCGTCGCGCCAGCCCCGCGCGGCCACGAGCAGGGTCACCGCGGCGAGCGCGGCGGTCTCGGCGCGCAGCACCGTCGGGCCGAGGCTGACGGTCACGCGCGCGTCGTCCCATTCGCCCGCTTCCCAACCGCCCTCGGGTCCAATCGCCACGCTGTGCAGGTTCTCCCAGGTGCCCGTGCCACCAAAATCGGCGACGGCCACGTCAGGGGGCACGTCGGCGACGCGCGTCGCTTCATCGACGAGGACGTCGTAGGTGCGACGGCACTGGCCCGCCGACTCGCGCGCGATGCGCCGCCAGCGCGAGAGGATCTTCTGGGCGGCCTCACCCTTGAACTTGACCGCGAGGCGCGCCGCCACGAGAGGCACGATGCGCGTCACGCCCAGCTCGGTGGCCTTGGCCACGGCCCACTCGCCGCGCTCGCCCTTGATCGGGGCGAGGTAGAGAGTCACGGGTTCCGGCACGGGATCAACGTGCACGTCGCTCACTCGACGAAGGCCCGTCTCCTCCACCTGAGCGAGTGACCAGTCCCCCCCACCGTTGGTGACGACGACCTCTTCGCCCACCGTCGCGCGCAACACCCGGCGAAGGTGGTGCTCGTCGTCGCGTGAGAGAACCGGCGAGGCCGGATCGTCCACGTGGAACTGGCCGAGGGCGCCGACGCGGCGCGGCCACTCCTCGAGCGTCATCGCTTGGCTCGCCGTCGTCCGAAGAGGCCCGTCGCCTCGGCGAGAACCTCTTCACCGCGGTGCGCCGCCCACTGGCGCAATAGATCCGTCGACGTCTCGTCGAGTTCCACCGGCACGTCGACGACCAGGTGGACGTAGAGATCGCCGCGTCCACGCCCGTGGAGGTGCTCGACGCCCTCGTGGCGCACGCGATGGACGGTGCCGTTCTGGCTCCCGGGCTCGACGTCGATGACGTGGGTGCCCGTGAGCGTGGGCACCTCGATGCTCGCCCCCAGGGCCGCCTGGGAGAAGGCGATGTGCGCCTCGTGGTGCAGGTCGTCGCCCACGCGCTCAAAACGCGCGTCACCCGCGACGCTCAGGTGCACGAAGAGTCGGCCGTTGGGGCCACCACGCGGGCCCGCGGCCCCCCGGTCGGCCAGGCGCATCGTCGAGCCGTCCTCGACCCCGGCGGGAATCTGCACCGAGAGAACCGACGTGGTGCGCTGGCGTCCGTCGCCACGACAGTCCGCGCAGGGCGTCGTGATGCGCGTGCCCCACCCGTCACAGCGCGGGCAGGGCGTCGAGGTCACCATCTGGCCGAGGATCGAGTTGCGCACCCGGCGCACCTCGCCCGCGCCCGCGCACTCTTCGCAGGTCACCGCCGACGTTCCTTCGGCCGCCCCCGATCCCGCGCACGTGGGACAGCGCTGGGGGAGATTCACGGTCACGTCTTTAGTGGCGCCGAACGCCGCCTCCTCGAGGGTGATCTCGAGGGAGATCTCCGCGTCGGGGCCCGGTTGGGGTCCGCGACGGCCCCCACGCTGGGCGCCGCCGAAGAACATGTCAAAGATGTCTTGCACCGAGCCCGCGCCAAAGGGGTTTTGACTGTCGGTAGAGCCGAAGCGGTCGTAGTTCGCGCGCCGCTCCGGGTCCGAGAGGATCTCGTAGGCCTGGGAGACCTCCTTGAAGCGCGCCTCGGCCTCGGGGTCGGGGTTCGCGTCGGGGTGGTACTGGCGCGCCAGCTGACGGTAGGCGCGCTTGATGTCGTCGCCCGAGGCGTCGCGGGCAACCCCGAGGACTTCGTAGAGGTCGCTAGACACGTTCGTCCTCTCGAAGGAGATGACGTGAGAGCTGCTCAGAGACCAACTGCGCAGCCGCCAGGGCCTCGCGGTACTTCATGCGCGTGGGCCCCAGCAGGCCCACGGCACCCGCGCGCTGGCCGTCGATCGTCACCGGCGCGACGATCAACGCACACGAGGCGAGAGGCTCGTAGGCGTTCTCACTCCCGATGGCAACCGCCGAGCCCGAGTCGAGCACGTCTTGGACCAGGGAGACCACGAGGAGCTCTTGTTCGAGGATGGCGAGCACCTTGCGCACGGTCTCGACGCCGTCGAAGGCTTCGGCCACGCGCGACGATCCCCCAATGAAGACCTGCTCGCCGTCGACCGTCGGCGCGACGGCGTGTAGGAGGGCCACGGCTTCGCGCACAAGGCTCGCCACCGTGTCGGTGCGCGAGGGCACCTGAACCCGGCTCTCGAGCGACGTGCCCAAGAGCAGCGCGTGGAGCTGGCGCGAGGCCTCGGTCACGTCACTGGGCGAGGCGGTGTAGTTGGTGAAGAGACTGTGCTTGGTCACCGCGCCGTCGGAGAAGACGGACACGAGCAGCTGGTGGTTCGCGTCGAGGTTCACGAGCTGGGCCGAGAGAATGGTCGCGCGCGAGTGTCCAGAGCCCACCACGACCGAGGTGTAGTTCGTCAGCTCGCTGAGCAGCGTCGAGGTCTGTTCGAGGACGTCTTCGACCTCACCACGCACGTGGGCGAAGAACTCCGAGATCTGTCGTTGCTGGGAGGAGCCCACGGAGGCCTCGCTCAGGTGGTCAACGAAGTAGCGGTACCCCTTGTCGGTGGGCACGCGTCCGGCCGACGTGTGGGGCTGGGCGAGGTAGCCGTCACGCTCGAGGGCCACCATCTCTGAGCGCACTGTGGCGGGCGACACGCTGAGATCGGCGTTCGTCGCCACCGAGGACGATCCCACGGGTTGGGCGGTGTCGATGTGCTCGGTCACCACGGCCTCGAGGATCGTCGCCTTGCGCGCGTCGAGATCCGCCGACCCTGTGGTGCTGGCGACGCGTCGAGCCATGTGCCTCCTTGTTAGCACTCGATTCTACCGAGTGCCAGAGCGAGCGCGACGATCAGTCCTCGAGCTTGAGGGCCGCGACGAAGGCCTCCTGGGGCACTTCGACGCGACCGAGGTTCTTCATGCGCTTCTTGCCCTCCTTTTGCTTCTCGAGGAGTTTGCGCTTGCGCGTGATGTCGCCGCCGTAGCACTTGGCCAAAACGTCCTTGCGACGCGCCTTGACGGTCTCGCGGGCAATGACGCGCCCCCCGATCGCGGCCTGGATTGGCACGTCGAACATCTGGCGCGGAATCAGCTCGCGCAGCCGTTCGGCCATCTTGCGCCCGTAGTACTCGGCGTTGGAGCGGTGCACGATGGTCGAGAAGGCGTCAACCGGCTCGTGGTTGATGAGCAGGTCCACGCGCACCAGGTTCGAGGTCACGTAGCCGTGGGGCTCGTAGTCGAGGCTCGCGTAGCCCTTCGTACGGCTCTTGAGCGCGTCGAAGAAGTCGATCACCACCTCGGCCAGGGGGATCGTGTAGCGCAGCTCGACGCGTTCGGCCGAGAGGTAGTCCATCTTGACCATCTCGGCCCGGCGCGACTGGCACAGGTCCATCACGGTGCCCAGGTACTCACTGGGCGTGAGGATGGTGATCTCGAGCATCGGCTCGTCGATGTGATCGAGGCGACTCGAGTCGGGCAGGTCCGTGGGGTTGTCGATGTGGGCCTCGGTACCGTCTGTGAGGTAGGCCCGGTAGGCCACCGAGGGCGCGGTGGCGATGATGGCGAGGTTGAACTCGCGCTCGAGGCGCTCGCGCACGATTTCCATGTGCAATAGGCCCAGGAACCCGCAGCGAAAGCCAAAGCCCAGCGCCTTGGAGGACTCCGGCTCGTAGGTGATCGACGCGTCGTTGAGGCGCAACTTGTCGAGGGACTCGCGCAGGTCTCCGAGGTCGTCGCCGTCGATGGGATAGATCCCGCAAAAAACCATGGGCTTGGGGTCGAGGTAGCCCTCGAGGGGCGCCGACGCCGGGCGGGCGGCCTCGGTGATCGTCTCACCCGAGCGAGCTCCCCCGACGTCCTTGATGCCCGCGACGATGTAGCCCACCTCGCCCGGGCCGAGTTGGCTGACCGGGGTCATCTCGGGGCTTCGCACGCCGATCTCTTCGACCTCGTGGTTGACGCCGGCTTGCATCATGCGAATCTTCACGTCGTCGCGCAGGGTCCCCTCGACCACGCGGATCGAGCTGATCACCCCGCGGTACTGGTCGTAGGTCGAGTCGAAGATCAGCGCCTGCAGGGGCGCCTTGGCATCGCCCACGGGGGCGGGAATGCGCGCGATGACCGCCCGCAGCAGCTCGGCGACACCCTCGCCGGTCTTGGCCGAGATGGAGAGCACCTCGTTCGCGGCGAGACCCAGGACGCGCTCGAGCTCTTCCTTGCAGCGCTCCGGATCGGCGGCGGGCAAGTCAATCTTGTTCAGGACCGCCACGATCTCGAGGTTGTGTTCAATCGCCTGGTAGCAGTTGGCGAGCGTCTGGGCCTGGATGCCCTGGCTCGCGTCGACGAGCAGGAGCGCCCCCTCGCAGGCCGCCAGGGAGCGAGACACCTCGTAGCCAAAGTCCACGTGGCCCGGAGTGTCGATCAGTTGGAGGATGTGACCCTCGAAGTGCACGCGCACGTTCTGGGCCTTGATCGTGATGCCACGCTCGCGTTCGATGTCCATCGAGTCGAGGTACTGGGCGCGCATGAGTCGGGGGTCGACGGCGCCGGTGATCTCCAAGATCCGGTCCGAGAGCGTCGACTTGCCGTGGTCGACGTGGGAAATGATGGAAAAGTTCCGGATTTTGCTGACGTCGACGCCAGGAGAGGGAGTAGCCACGGTCCCCTTAGGCTACCTGCCACCTCGACGCGCGCTGGTGGAGCCGCTCGGTCGCGCCTGCTAACCTTGTTCAGCCCGCCGTTGGTCTTCGGCGAACTGAGAACGGGGATTTTGTCGTGGCAAATATCAAGAGCCAGATCAAGCGCAACAAGCAGAACGTCGTCGCGCGCGATCGCAACAAGGCCGTCAAGAGCGAGATCCGCACGCGCACGAAGAACGCCGTCGCCGCCGTGGGCTCGGAGAACGAAGAGGTGGCGTTGCGAAACGCCATCAAGCGCATCGACACCGCCGCCGCCAAGGGCGTCATTCACAAGAACCAGGCGGCCAACAAGAAGAGCGGCCTGCAGCGACGCATCAACGCCCTGCGCGCCCAGTAGTTAGCGTCGCGCCATGCGCGCGAGTCGGGCGACCAGCACCTCGATGACCGTCGCGTCGGTCACGTCCGCGTCGCTCTCGGAATCACGCCCGTAGTCCACTCCACCCTTGAGGTCCTCGTCGGCACGCGCGATCAGTGACAGCGCCGCCGAGAGGCGATCTGGGCCAAGTCGCGTCGCCGAACGCAAGGCCTTGCCCGCGGGATAGGCCTTGATGCCCAGTAACGCCGCGGCGTCCTCGGGCGACCTCGCGCCACTGCCCTCGAGGCGCGCGAGCCGTAGGTAGTAGCGCTGGAGCAGGTTCACGACCTGCAGACCGACGCGCGAGCGCGAGTCGAGCATCCGACGGGCCACCTCGATCGACCGCGCGGAGTCGCCGGCGTCGATCGCGTCGGTGAGGTCCCACTCGGGCACGTCGCCGGCGTCGCCGAGGTAGGGCGCGAGATCCTCGTAGCGCAGCGCTCGCTCGCCAAAGATCGACTGCAGAGAGCGCGCGAGGGCGTCGACGCGCGCCACGTCGTCTCCCACCAGCTCGGCCACCCGACGCGCGTCGGCCAGCGAGACACCAACGCCGTAGGCGCCCAGGGTGTCGGCGACGAAGCTCGAGCGATCCTCTAAACGCGTGCCGACGTTGGTCTCCACGACCGTGTCGGCGGCCTTGACTAACTTGTGGCTCTTCGCCCCGACGACGGCCACCAGCAGATCCGCGTCTCGCGAACCCGCCTGCATCCACGCGACCAGCGCGGCGACCTCGTCTGCGAGCAGGAGCTGCGCGTCACGCACGACGACGACGCGCCTCTCGGCGAGCAGGCTCGGCGTGTTCAGGGCCTCGAGCACGCCCGCGACAATCGGCTCGGAGCCGGTCGTGACGTCCTTGGCGGTGTAGACCTCTAGCGCCGACTCGTTCAGTCCCGCCAGGGCCTCCTCGATACGCCGGTGCAGCGCGTCGTAGACCATCGTCGCCTCGGTGCCGACCACGCACACGCTGCTCATCGCGCCTCCAGGATCGCGTGGAGGGTGTCGCGCACGCGCACGCTCCCGGCCACGTCGTGCACGCGTACGACGCGCGCGCCCGCGGCGATGCCCAGGGCGGTTGCGGCCAACGTCGCCTCGCGACGCTCGGTGACCGCCAGATCGAACATCACGCCGAGGAACGTCTTGTTAGACGCCGAGAGAAAGAGCGGCGCACCGAGGTCGGCGAGGGTCGCGCTCTCGCGCAAGAGTTTCAGTGACTGACCCGCCGTCTTGCCCAGGTCGAGACCCGCGTCGAGCACGATGCGATCCTCCCCCACTCCCGCCGCGAGCGCGCGCCGGCGACGCTCGAGCAAGAAGTCTCGCACGGTGGCCGTCACGTCGTCGTAGTGGGGCGTGGGATCGGCCACGCGCGGCGCCAAGCGAATGTGGGTGGCCACCACGCTGGCTCCCGCCGCGGCGGCCACGTCGAGGTACTCGGGGTCGGCGAATCCGCTGATGTCGTTGCCCAGTGTCGCACCCGCGGCGAAGCACGCGCGCGCCACGCCAGAACGCCACGTGTCCACCGAGAGCGCGACGTCGAAGCGACGCGCGAGCTCGTCGATCACCGGCACGACGCGATCGAGCTCCTCGGCCTCGCTCACCTCGGGCCCGGGCCCGGCTTTGACCCCGCCCACGTCGAGCACGTCCGCGCCCTCGTAGACCAACTGCTCGGCGCGGCGAAAGAGGTCGTCAAGTTCGAAGGTGGCGGCCGGTGCGTAGAACGAGTCCGGCGTGCGATTGAGAATGCCCATGACCAGCGCGCGCGTGGTCAGATCGAAGTGGCGCTCACCCAGGGAGAGGGGGATCGGACGCGACGGCTCGTAGAGCCGCACTAGTAGAGGCGACTCGCGAGACGGCGACGAAAGGACACGTAGCGCGGATCCTCGGGGCCGAGCGCGTCGAGCATCTCGAGGAGGTGATCCTTGGCGGTGGGATCGACGCCGGTCTGGGCCAAGAGGTGCTCTAGCAACAAATCGACGTCACCGCTAAGACTGACGCCCTCACGTTGAAGCTTGAGCCGGGCCGCGATCGTCGCGTAGGTCGGCGTGCCCTCGAGCGCCCGCGCGACCTCCTCGGCCTCGTCGAGACGGTCCTGGCCGGCGAGCAGCGTGGCGAGGGTGAACGCCGCGCCGGAGTGGTGAGCGTCCAGGGCGAGCGCCGCGCGCAGCGACGCCTCGTCACCGGCCTCCACGAGCGCCTCGAGGGGCGAACCAGCGGGCGCCAACTTCGTCACGAAGTCGCGCACGGCCGCCTCGGGCAGCGCCCCGACGAAGGAGTCAGCGACCTGGCCATCCTTGAGGGCGAAGACTGACGGGATCGACTGCACGCCAAAGGCGCGCGCCACCTGGGGATTGGCGTCCACGTCGACCTTGGCCAGCTCGACCGACCCGCCCATTTCGGCGATCACCTTTTCGAGAATGGGTGTCAACACCTTGCACGGACCACACCACGCCGCCCACAGGTCAACCACCACGGGCACGGTTTTCGAGCGCTCGATCACGGCGGTGGCGAAGGTGGCGTCGGTCACGTCAGTCACGCTCGCAGCCTACCGGCGTCGCTCAGAGCCCTGGCGTAGCGCTGTTAGCCTGCGCCCATGGGGGGTGTCGCACCGATCAATGAAGCCGCCGTGTCTCGTTGGATGAGCGATCACGTCGGCAGCCGCGAACCACTCTCCTTCACGCTCATCGCCGGCGGTCGGTCAAATCTCACCTACCGTGTGCGCGACGCGAACGGGAACTCCTACGCGCTTCGCCGTCCCCCCACCAGTCACGTCCTGCCCACCGCGCACGACATGTCACGCGAGTACCGCATCCTCCACGCCCTCGCCCCCCTGGGCATTCCCGTCCCCCGGCCGCTGGCCCTGTGTGACGATGAGGCGGTCAACGGTCCGGCCTTTTACGTCATGGAGTTCGTCGAAGGGGCCATCCTTCGCAACCGCGACGACGCCGAAGCCACGTTCGATCTGGCGACGCGCCAGCGAATCGGTGAGGAGCTGGCGGCCACGCTCGCCCAGTTGCACGCGGTGGACGTCGAGGCGGCCGGACTCGGCGACCTCGCGAGGCACGAGGGTTACATCGAACGCCAGCTGCGGCGCTGGCGCACCCAGTACGAGCAGATGCGCGTAGAGGGCGACGGGGGTGACGGTCTCGTCGAGGACGTGGCCGAGCGCCTCGCACGCGCGATCCCGCCCCAACAGCGCGTCACAATCGTCCACGGCGACTACCGCCTCGACAACACCGTGCTCGACGAGGCCGGTCGGGTGCGCGCCATTCTCGACTGGGAGATTTGCACGTTGGGCGATCCTCTAGCGGACGTGGGACTGCTGCTCGACTACTGGGCTGAACCCGGCGATCCGACCACCGCGCTGCTCGGCGCGGCGCCGACGACGGCCCCGGGTTTCGCCAGTCGCGACCAGGTGCTCGCCGCCTACGCCGCGCACAGCGACGTCGACGTCTCGGGCGTCGCCTACTATCAGTCCTTCGGTTACTGGAAGTTGGCCTGCATCCTCCAAGGCGTCTACGCCCGCTACCGAGCGGGGGCGACGGCGGGAGACACCGGTAGCGTTGACGAGTTCCCGGCGCACATCGCGTTGCTCGCGGGACTCGCAAAGGACATGTTGGAGAGCTGATGGACGACGAGATCTACGACCGCATTATCTTCTTTGCCGATCCCGAGTTCAACGAACCCGTCCTGGTGATCTCACTCGAGGGCTGGATCGACGCGGGCGCGGGCGCGGCGACGGCGATGTCAACGTTGCTCTCGACGATTCCCACCGAGACACTCGCCACCTTTGACACCGAGTACTTCATCGACCAGCGCGCGCGTCGTCCACTCGCGCGCATCGTCGACGGCATCACGACCGAGCTCACCTGGCCCGAGATCCAGCTGCGCTACGGCCAGGACGGCGACGGCGCCGACATGCTCTTCCTGGTGGGCCCGGAACCGGATTTTCACTGGAGCGACTTCATCGACGTCGTCACCGACGCGGCGTCGCGCTACAACGTGCGCCTCGTGGTCGGCCTCGGGGCCTTCCCCGCGCCGACTCCGCACACGCGCCCGGTACGCGTCATCGGCACCGCGCCGGCCGCTAGCGCGCACCTCCTCGCGCGTGTCGGTTCCGTTAACGGCGAGCTGGAAGTGCCCGCCGGGATCAACTCGGCCATTGAACTGGGCTGTGCCGACGTGAACCTTGACGTCATCACGCTCTGGGCGCGGGTGCCGCACTACGTGGCGTCCATGTCCTATCCCCAGGGGGCGGTCGCCCTCATCGACGGCCTCGCGCGCATTGGCGGGCTCACGTTGGACGCGAGTGCGTTGCGCGAGTCGGCGGCGGACGCGCGCGCGCGCGTCGATGACCTCGTCACGAATAATCCCGAGCACAGCTCCATGGTCGAACAGCTCGAAGAGGCGGCCGACGAAACCGAGGGGCCCGCGACGAGCGACGACGTGCCCACGGGCGACGAACTCGCGGCCGAACTCGAGCGGTTCTTGCGCGGTGAGGCCAGCTAGCGGCTGTCGACGTCCGCGTCTTCGACCTTGAGACCGAGTCCGAGCGCGAAGCCCTCGAGAAACAGCGCTGACTCGTCTTGACGCGGGTGGCGGTTGGCGATCTCGTAGAACGCCGCCGAGTGGTCCGCCTCGAGGAGGTGGGCGAGCTCGTGCACGAGCACCGCGTCGATCACCCAGTCGGGACACTGGCGCAGACGGCTGGAGACGCGAATCTCGCGGGTGGCCGGTGTGCACGACGCCCAACGTCCACCCTGATTGGACACCCAGCGAACTGACGACGGCCGCACGCCGTCGACGTAGACCTCGGCGAGAACACCCGCGCGCTCTTCGAGCGTCGCGTCGCTGCCGGCGACGAGCGGGCGCTGCACGAGAAGACGCTCTACGAGTTCGTCGACGAAGACTCGTCGTTCGCGCCCGCGCAGGCGGGCGGGAATCTGCACGACGATGCGACTGCCCGACCAGTGGGCCGCGCCCGTCTTCTTGCGCCGCGTGGACGCGCGAATCTCCACCTCGGGTCGATCAAAGCGCGGCGCCTCGACGACCACCTGGGTGGCGTGGCTGGCCATCAGGCGATGACGTTGACCAGTCGGGGCGGTCGCGAGACTACGCGCGTGGCCGGGCCCTTCATCGCGGCCACCACCCCGGGATCGGCGAGCGCGAGCGCGCTCGCGTCGTCCTCGGAGATGTCGACGGGGACCTCGAGACGCGCGCGGACCTTGCCGTTGACCTGTACGACCATTGTGACGCTCTCGTGAGCGACGAGGGCTGGATCGGCCACGGGCCAAGACTGTGCGTGCACGCTCTCCTCGCCCGGGTAGTGACGTTCCCAGAGCTCCGCGGTGACGTGGGGGGCCATGGGCGCGAGCAGCAGAAGCATTGAGCGCCGCGCCTCGTCGTAGACCGCACGCGAGGCGCCGGCGTCGTCGCGAGCCCACTTCGAGAGGGTGTTGAGCAGTTCCATCAGCGCCGCCACCGCGGTGTTGTAGCTCCAGCGCTCCATGGCCTCGGTGACCCGTTCGATCGTCCGGTGCACCTCGCGGCGAGTCGCCACGTCGGCCGAGGTCGTCTCCTCGACCAGATGGAGCCCGTCTTCTTCGCAGAGCCGGTACACCCGATCGATGAATCGCGCGCAGCCGTCGATGACGTCGCCGGTCTGATCCGTCCAGTCCACGTCGTCGGCCGGCGGACCCACGAAGAGGTGAAAGAGTCGCAGGCCGTCCGCGCCGACGCTGTCGTAGAAGGGCTCGGGCGCGATCAAGTTGCCCTTGGACTTGGACATCTTCGTCCCGTTCAGACGAATCATTCCCTGGGTGAAGAGGCGCGCGAAGGGCTCTCGCGCGAGACCCGGAGCTAGGCCGATATCGATGAGGGCCTTGACGTAGAAGCGCGCGTAGAGCAGGTGGAGGATCGCGTGCTCGATGCCGCCGATGTACTGATCGACCGGCATCCACTTCGCGGCCTCCACCGGGTCAAAGGGCACGCCCTCACTGAAGGGATCGGCCATGCGAAGGAAGTACCACGACGAGTCGGTGAAGGTGTCCATCGTGTCGGTCTCACGTCGCGCGGGCCCGCCACACGTGGGACACGTGGTGAGGAGGAATCCCTGGTGAGTGGCCAGTGGCGACTGGCCGGTCTGATCCATCGAGACGTCGTCGGGTGCGACGATCGGCAACTGGTCTGCGGGCACGGGCACGATGCCGTCGACGTCGCAGTAGACCACGGGGATCGGACAGCCCCAGAAGCGCTGGCGCGACACGAGCCAGTCGCGCAGGCGGTAGTTCACCTTGCGCACGCCCTGGGCCCGTTCGACGAGGAAGTCCGCGGCCGACTCCTTGGCGGCCGCGACGTGGAGACCGTCTAGGAACCCCGAGTTAATGTGCGCGCCGTCGCCGGTGTAGGCGCCGCCATCAAAGCCCTCCGGGGGCGCCACCGTGCGCACGACGGGTAGCCCGTAGGCGCTCGCGAAGTCGAAGTCGCGCTCGTCTTCGGCGGGCACGGCCATTACCGCGCCGGTCCCGTAGGTGCCCAGCACGTAGTCCGCCACGTAGACCGGCACGTCCTGGCCGGTGAAGGGATTGGTTACGTAGCTCCCCGTGAAGGCGCCGCGCTTGGCGAGCGGACCGTCGGAGGACGTGCGCTCCAGCTCGCTCTCACCCAGGGCTCGCGCCACCAACTCGGCGACCGCGTCACGCTGGTCTTCAGTCGTCAGTTCCTCAAGCAGGGGGTGCTCGGGCGCGACCACCGCGTAGGTGACGCCAAAGCCCGTGTCGGGTCGGGTGGTAAAGACTCGTAGTCCGCGCGTGGGATCACTCGCGAGGGGAAGTTCGAACTCAACGCCCTCGCTGCGACCGATCCAGTTGCGCTGCATCGTCTTGACTCGCTCGGGCCACTCCAGCGCGTCGACGTCACGCAACAGTTCATCGGCGTAGTCGGTGATGCGAAAGAACCACTGCTCGAGGTTCTTTCGCTCAACGAGATCACCGGAACGTTCGCAGGTTCCGTCGTGAAGCACCTGTTCGTTGGCGAGCACCGTGGCGCACCCGGGGCACCAGTTGACCGGGGCCATCGCGCGATAGGCGAGGCCAGCCTTCAAGAACGCGAGGAAGATCGTCTGGGAGTACCTCATGTAGGTCGGGTCGTGGCTCTTCACCTCACGACGCCAGTCGTAGACGGCGCCGAGGCGCTCGAGCGAGGACTTGAGCTCCGCGATGCGCGCGTCGGTGAAGAGTCGGGGGTGACTTCCCGCCTTGATCGCGGCGTTCTCGGCCGGCAGGCCAAAGGAGTCAAAGCCAATCGGCGACAGTACGGCGTAGCCCCGCATCGTCTTGTAGCGCACCACCAGGTCGCCGAAGGTGTAGTTGCGCACGTGGCCCTGGTGGGCGGCTCCCGAGGGGTAGGGGTACATGCACAGCGCGTAGAAACGCTTCCGCGGATCGTCGTTGTCGACGTTGTAGGTGCCCTCGTCGCGCCAGCGAGCCTGCCACTTCGCTTCCACCGCGGTGACGTCAAAGGGTCGAGCCATTGGGCCAGTTTAGGGAGAGTAGTGCCTATCCTTGGGCGAGAGAGTGAGGAATGATGTCCGAACCCACGTACGTACTCGTCCACGGCGCGTTCAGCGGACCGTGGTGCTGGCGCGATCTCACTCGCGAGCTCGACGCTCGCGGCCTCGCGTGGCGCACGGTTGACCTGCCCAGTTCGCAGGTGTCAGGCGACCCGCAGGCCGACCTCGACCAGGACGCCGCGGTGGTGGCCAGGGCTTGCGAGGGACTCGCCAACGTGGTTCTCGTGGGCCACAGTTACGGGGGTGCCGTCGTGGCCCAGGCCGAACATCTCGTGGGCGAACTGGCGCGCGTCGTCTTTGTGGCCGCCATCGTTCCGTTGCTGGGCGAAAGCGCCACCGATGTCTCACGCCTCGTGCGCGTGCGCACGTCGCTCGACGAGGCGATGAAGCTTGAGGGTCCGGCCCTCAGTCTCGACCCGACACTCGCGAGAGAGGCTCTCTATGGCGACTGCGACGAGGTGACCGGTTCCTGGGCACTCACGCACCTCTCGACTCAGACCCTGGCGAGTTTTCGCAGCCCACGCACGGGCGCCCTCGTGCCCGTGGCGTCTCGTTACGTGGTCTGTCGCGACGACCGCGCGATCGACCCCTCCCTTCAGGAGATACTCGCGGCGCGCTGCGACGAGCGCGTTGAGCTCGCGAGCGGCCACTCCCCCTTCTTCTCTCACCCGCGCGAGCTCGCCGAGATCATTACCCGCTAGCGCTTACCGGGGTCCCCGGCCCGGCTGATAACATCGTTAGACCTTTGGGGGTATAGCTCAGCTGGTAGAGCGCTTGACTGGCAGTCAAGAGGTCAGGGGTTCGAATCCCCTTACCTCCACCATTAGTGCGTTACTCAAACCCTGCACCTGAAGA
>JAJYAC010000092.1 GCA_021779735.1 Actinomycetes bacterium | reverse complement strand
GTTCGTGGCCTCGTCGTCGACCTCGAGGTCGACGAGGGACTGACCACCGACTTCATCGTGACCGGAGACGTCGTAAGCGGTTCCCACGAGGCCGAGGTCGGACTGTTTCGCATCGTGCAAGAGGCGGTGCGCAACGTCATCCGCCACGCCCACGCCGCCACCCTCGTGGTCTCGATCCACTACGCCGACGACTGCGCCCACGTCACGATCGTCGACGACGGTGTTGGCTTTGACGTCAGTCGCGACAGCCTGGTCTCGGGCAATCACCTCGGCATCCTGAGCATGCGCGAGCGGGCCAACCTCCTCGACGGCCACTGCGAGGTCAGCTCGACGGTCGGCGAGGGGACGACGGTCGAGGCCACGGTGCCGCTACACCGCGTCTCGGTCGACGCGCTCGTCCTCGGTGACTAGACACCCCTAGCGCGTAAATGTCAAGCGGCGGCGTCTAGTCGGTGCTTCCAGGCGATCGTTTCGTCATAGTCGACGCGCTGTTCGAGGCACGCATGCAGGATCCCGACCCAGCGGTTGGCGAGTTGGCGGATGGCTTGGCGATGAGTCTTGTCTCGTCCTCTCAACTCGTCGTAGTAGGCGCGAGCGCCCGGTGAGTGGGTCAGTGAGCAAAACGCCCAGAGGTCGAGGGCGTCGGCCAGGCGGCGGTTTCGCATGTGACGCGCGAGAACGATATGACTCTTGCCCGAGGCCCTCGTGATCGGCGACGTGCCGGCGTAGTTCCTGCGAGACTTGGCGTTGTAGTAGCGCTTGGGGTCATCCCCGAACTCTGCGAGCACCCGAGCGCCGAGCATCATCCCCAGTCCTGGCAGGGAGTGGATGATCCCGGCGTCCGGGTGCCGCTCAAAATCCTTCGTCAGCGCCTCTTCGAGGGATTCGATCTGCGCGTTGTAGGCGCGGATCATCGCGACGTGGGTGCTCGTCGTGACCCCGTAGGCGGCTTCGACCACCGGGCCCTGGGCGAGCTGCTCTTCGCGCAGCGCCGCCTGGATCTCAACGGCACGTCGCTCGAGGTTGCGCTGGCGGCCCGCGCGCCTCATGGCGGCGATCATCTTCGCCTTGGACAACTGGCGCCCGAGCGGCGGCGTCGGGGCGATCTCGAGGATCGCCACCGCGTCGCGATCGTCGAGATCGGTGCCAAAGGCGACGAGAGCCCCCGGGTAGTAGTCCTTCAGCGCGTTGCGCAGCGCGTTCGCCTCTCGCTGGCGCGCCCAGATAGCGCTCTGGTGGGCGCGTGCGAGGACCTTGATCGCCTCGGCACCCTCGGAGTCGCCGGCCGCCTCGCGGTGGTTGTGCCGGTCGGTGCGCACGAGGTCGGCGAGAACCTTCGCGTCACCGGGGTCGGACTTGGACCCCGAGGTGACGTGGCGCTCGCGATAGCGCGCGGCGGACATGGGGTTGATGGCGTAGACGCGGTAGCGGGCACCCAGCATCGCTGCAACGAGAAGTCCGCGGTCCTTCTCGATGCCGACGAGCACCTCTTCGGGCTCGTCGGCGTGTTCTCCCAGCAGCTCGTGCAACGCCCGCACACCAAGAAGCGTGTCGGGGATCCTCTTGCGAGCGAGAACGCCTCCCGCCTCGTCGAGGACGCAGATGTCGTGGTGGGCCTCGGCCCAGTCCACTCCAACAAATATCACGTGATCACCTCCGATGGTCGATGGTTTCGAGCCTCGAGGACAACGGCGGCGACCTAATGGATAAGTGCTCCAGGCACGACACCCCTCCAGCCCTCTCCGTCAACCTCACCGACTGACTGGGGCACGATCTAGTCATAGAGCTCGAGGCTCAGGAACCGTGAGTGCTCACCAGTCAGTGGCTCGGTGGAAAGCCTCGCTCATCTGAACGAACCTTTCCAGTCCCATTAGGTCCCGACGCGCGCTATCGGTCTGCGCCTTGGCGCTTGGCCAGCGGCCAGTACGTCCACGCGAGCAGCGCGATCAGCGGGCCCGAGTTGACGTCGGTGCCCTGGGACGTGAAGATGCCCCCGAAGTCCTGCGCGAGCCAGATGAAGGCCGCGACCACGATCGCCACGACGAGCGCCGGACGGATCAGTGATGGCACGATGATCGCGAGCGCGACGCCGACGCTGAGCGCCGCCAGCGCGATCGAGAACGCGAGGCCGCGTCCGTCAACGAGGGCGGCGAGGCCACGGTCGATCGACTGGACCCAGCCCGGCTCGCCCGAGGCCGTCGAGGACACCAAGTCGTGCATGGCCTGGGGCGCCCGGTTCGCGGGAACGAGGAAGTACACCGCGAAGTCGAACCAGAGTACGAGCCACGCCGCGATCGCCCCGCGCTTGCCCCACGGTCCCGCGTCGACGACCAACGATGCGTCACCGGCACCCGTCGGCCAGAGCAAGACGGCGATCACGGCGTAGAGCAGGACCGCACCCGGCTGGCCCGATAGCGGCGACGCGCTGGCGAACACGCCGCCGAACCCCTCGGCGAACCACCAGACCGCGAGGCTCCAGACGATCGAGGTCGCGAGCGCCACGTGCACGGTTGGCCGCCAGAACAGGCCGATCGCGATGAGCAGTTGCACCACCGCGTAGAGGGCGTTCCACCACGCGATGTCGTGGATCATGAAGTGGTCCGCCCACACCATGGGTTGGGCGAAGACCCACGGGCTCGACGACGCCGCGGGCGCTAGGGCGTTGGTGACGAAGGACCGGGTGAACATGTAGGGCTGGAACTGCAGCGCGGCGTCGACGAGCCAGATGACGCCGAGGGCGACCTGCAGGAGGTGCCGGCGTGCTTCGAGCCGGGTGACCGCGCCGGCGTGGCGTCGTTCGCGTAGTGAGACGGTGCTATGGGCTGCGTACGTCGACATAGGACTCCTCGTCGAAAGTTCCCCCTCTCAATCCTGGGGAGTCGACAGGCGCATCACTAGCGTGAAACCACGGATCCCGGGCCTCGTAGTGCCACGGAGTCGGGCGAGCGGACTGGGCCGATTCACCCCTAGAAGTCGCGGGCGTCGGCGACGTTGTCGAACCGGGCGAACTCGCCGCGCCAGGTTAGGTGCGCGCTGCGCGTCGGACCGTTGCGGTTCTTGCCCACGATCACCTCGGCGTCGGCCTTCTTGTCGTTGGAGACTTCGCCGTACTGCTCGGGCCGAAAGAGGAACAGCACGACGTCCGCGTCCTGCTCGAGCGATCCGGACTCGCGCAGGTCCGACATGATCGGCCGTTTGTCGGCGCGGTCCTCGAGCTTCCGCGAGAGCTGCGAGAGCGCGATCACCGGGCACTGGAGCTCGCGCGCGAGGATCTTTAGGGACCGGCTCATCTCAGATACCTCCACCTGGCGGTTCTCGGCGCGCATGCGCGAGCTCATCAGCTGGATGTAGTCGACGATGACCACGCCGAGGTCGCCCTGCTGCTGCTTGATGCGTCGCGCGCGGGCCCGGAC
>JAJYAC010000091.1 GCA_021779735.1 Actinomycetes bacterium | reverse complement strand
CCCGTCGGACGCACGCTCTCGCGCGTTCTCTCAACCCTGCTCGGCGTGGGCCGCTTCGCTCTGCCGGTCATCGTCATTGGCATGGGCGTCGCCCTGGGCTGGGGGCGCATCGACGTTGACCGGCGCCGTCTCGTCTGGGGCCTCAGTCTGGGACTACTCGGGCTGTGCGGGCTGGGCTATCTCGCCGGGGGGCACCCCGGACTTCACGCCTCGAGCGGGCGGCTCGCGCACGGTGGTGGATGGATTGGCGCGCTCGTCGGCGGCGGACTCTGGCACGCCCTCGGACTCGTCGGTGCCCTCATCGTGCTGGTTGCGCTCTTGCTCATCGCCACGATCGTGCTGACGGGGGTGGGTCTAAAGTCGCTCGTTGCCGCGGGCGCGGGCCTCGCCCGGCTGCTCGGGCGCAAGGTGTCCTCGACGTGGCGCGACCGAGACGATCGCGTCGTGCCCGAAACAATCGGTGACGTCGAGGAGCGCCCGCGGCGCGCCAAGCGGGTGCGCGACGTCGCCAACGACGACGAGGCGACCCCTCGAGACGATCGCTCGCTCGAGGACGACGTCGAGCCCTACTTCGACGACGTCGACGTTGCCACGGATCCCTACGGCGACGACGGACCGGCCCACGAACCCGACGTCGACGAAGATGACGAGTTCTCGCCCCCTCCTTCGCCCCCGCACACGCCCGCGCTCGTGCAGGGTCCGAGTCACTGGGAGCTGCCACCCCTGAGCTTGCTCGCCACCTCGCGAGAGCAGCGCACGGACCCGCGCGTGCTCGATCAGGCCGGCGCCGATCTCGTCGAGGCCCTCGCCGCTCACGGAGTTGACACGACGCTCGTGGGCTACACGATGGGTCCGACGGTGACGCGATTCGAGCTCGAGCTCGGACCGGGGGTCAAGGTCGCGCGGGTGACGTCGCTCAATCGCGACATCGCCTACGCCATGGCCACGCCCGACGTGCGCATCGTGGCGCCCATCCCGGGGCGCAGTGCCATTGGCGTAGAAGTGCCCAACCGCCAGCGCACGCTGGTGGCCCTGGGCGACTTGCTGGCCACGGAGGAGGCGCGCGCGGCGACTCACCCCCTCGACGTGCCGGTGGGACGCGACATCTCCGGCAAGGTCGAGATCGTCAACCTCGGTGAGATGCCCCACGTGCTGATCTCGGGCGCGACCGGCGCGGGCAAGAGTTCGTGCATCAACTCGCTCATCACCTCGCTCGTCATGCGCGCCACTCCCGATCAGGTGCGCCTGATTCTCATCGACCCCAAACGCGTGGAGATGGGTCAGTACAACGACCTCCAGCACCTGCTCGCCCCGGTCGTCGTCGACCCCAAGAAGGCGGCCGCGACGCTGGGCTGGGCGGTCAAGGAGATGGAGCGGCGCTACGACATTTTGGCTGCGTGCGGCGCGCGTGACATCACGAGCTATCAGCAGATGCTCGCGCGAGGAGAGATCGATCGCCCCGTCTCTTCGCACCAGCTGGTCGCCGACGTGCTCGAACGCACGTCGGGACTCGTCGACGATGAACCCGACGCCGCGCCGGAGGTCTTGCCCTACATCGTGATCGTGGTCGACGAGCTCAACGACCTCATGATGGTGGCCGCACGCGACGTCGAGGAGTCCGTCGTGCGCATCGCTCAGATGGCGCGCGCGGTGGGTATTCACCTCGTGCTCGCCACGCAGCGTCCGAGTGTGGACGTCATCACCGGCGTCATCAAGGCCAACGTGCCGAGCCGCATGGCCTTCGCGGTGTCCTCGCTCGCGGACAGCCGCGTGATCCTCGACCAGGCCGGCGCCGAGCGACTCATCGGCAAGGGTGACATGTTGCTCGTCACGGCGTCTTCGAGCGTGGCGCACCGCCTGCAGTCACCCTGGGTGGCGGAGGAGGAGGTGCGTCGAGTCGTGGACTTCTGGCGCGCCCAGGGCGGCCGACGCGAGACGGTCGTCGCCCTCGACGAGCGAAGTGAGATCAGCGAGGCGGGCGCGGCCGCGGGCGATGACGACGACGTCCTCGCCAAGGCTCGCGAGCTCGTTCTGCGCTTCCAGTCGGGGTCGACGTCGATGCTCCAGCGCAAGTTGCGCGTCGGCTTCGCGCGCGCCGGGCGACTCATGGACCAGCTCGAAGAAGAGGGCATCGTCGCTGCGGGCGAGGGATCCAAGGCGCGCAAGGTCCTGATGACCTACGAGGAGTACTTCCCAGAGCGTTCGCTCTAGTCATGGCCCGCTCGCTGCGCCACCCCCGACGTTTTGGCGTGGCGACGCGCGCCGCGTCGATGGCTCTGGGCGCGGGCCTGGCCCTCGGGGGAATGCTCGCGATGCAGTGGCCGTTGCGCGGCGAGGCGGCGAGTGCGACGTTGGCTCTCTCGAACCTCGGCACCACACGGGTGAGCGGAGGCGTCCTGTGGCCGAGCGTGGGAAGCGCCGCGCTCTACATCCCGTCACTGGGGGTCACCGAGAGCGTGCGTAACGCCGTGGTGCCCATCGCGAGTCTCACGAAGATGATGACCGCCCTGGTCGTGCTCGAGAGACTCCCTTTGACGCCGGGCGAGGCGGGCCCGTGCGTCACCGTGTCCGCGAGTGACTACGCGACGTACGAGTACATGAAGTCAACCGACCAGTCCAACGTCCCCGTCGCGATCGGCGAGAGCCTCTGTGAGTCCCAGCTCTTAGAGGGCCTGCTCGTGCACTCGGCGGACAACTACGCCGCCATGCTCGCCAATCTGGTCGCGGGCAGCCAGTCGGGCTTCGTCGCCCTGATGAATCGCAAGGCCCGCGAGCTCGGCCTGTCACAGACCACGTACGCGGACGCGTCGGGCTTTGACCCGGCGTCGGTGTCGAGCGCGATCGACCAGGCGCGCCTGGCGAACGTGCTGATGAGATCGCCGGTGGCGCGGGCCATCGTGGCCCAACCCAGCGTCGTGCTACCGGTGGGTGGACTCGAAAGCTCCTACACGCCCCTCGTGGGCACCCACGACGTCATCGGCGTCAAGTCGGGGCGCACCAGTCAGGCCGGGGGCTGTGACGTGATGGCGATGTCCTTCGCTCGGGGCTCGACGAGCGACGTGCTCTACGCGGTAGTGCTCGGCCAGCGCGGCGGCGACCTGCTCGGGCCCGCCGGTGAGGCGGCGCTGGCCCTCGCCCAGAGCGCCCTTGCCGACGTCCAGCACGTGCGACTCGCCCGGGGACGAGTGGTGGGCGACGTGGGTTGGCCCGGTTCGCGCACTCCCATTGTGCTCGCGGCGCCGGCCGAGTTCTGGTGGTGGGGACGCTCCTCGCGCGTTCCCGTGCGCATCGCGCTTCGCCGAGTGGTCAGCGCCCTGCGCGCGGGCGAGCGGGTCGGCACCCTCGATGTCACGGGTCCCGTGAGTGGCACTTTCTCGCTCGTCGCGCGCGGTCGCGCCGCGCCGCCCACCGTGTGGCA
>JAJYAC010000031.1 GCA_021779735.1 Actinomycetes bacterium | reverse complement strand
GAACGCGCCCGTTGGCGACGCCACTCTCGAAGCCGACACATTGGAGAGTCCACGCGAAAATCTCTCGCCGCGAGCGTCGTCGCGGCGGCCGGCGGTCGTCCTCGTGCTCGCGATTCTCTGCCTGGGTGCTGTCCTGGTGGCTCTGCGCCACGGCTTACCGCAACTCGGTGGCGGACTCGCCGGCCTGTGGCTGCTGGCACTCGCGTTCCTCGCCGTTCTCGCGCTACGCAAGCCGGGCCCGCGACGGATTCGTCGAGCGCTGGCCATCGTCATGGTGGCGATCCTGAGCGTGATGATCGTCATCACCGGAGCCGTCGCCGCGTTCTTGGCCACCGCGGGAGTTCCGCTGCACGGGGGCATTGGCACGCGCACCTGGCAGCCGCTCTCCCTCGCCCAGACTCGCCACGACTACGCCTTGACCTTCGGCCGTGCCCTCGTTGACCTCTCGGCCGTGCGATTTCCCACGGGCGGCTACGTTGTGAACGCTTCGGTCGGCGCCGGCGAGCTCGACGTCATTGTCCCTTCGGGGGCGGTCGTGGACTTGCGCACGCACGTCGGAGCGGGTGCGTCGTCGTACCCCCAGGCGAGCGGATTCGACTCGGGCCGCTTCATCGCGGTTCCCGCGTCGGTGAGGTCGGCGGCGTCGCGGGCGTCGGCCGCTCACCTCACGCTCACGGTCCAAGTTGGCATTGGCCACCTTCTCGTCCGTCGAGCCGGTTAGCGGATCGCGCTAGGGCGCGAAGCACCCCGACGCCGGCGCTGGCGCGCCCGCGCTGGCGCGCGACACTTCCCCTCGAGAGGGATGCACCTCGAGGAGTCGACCGTTCCAGATGAACAAGTGTTCACTATCGACGGGCCAAGCAGTGAGGAGTCCACCCGTCGCCCATGTGGTGCCGGCGGGTGGGTTGGAACCATGTAGCGCTCGGTAGGCGCCGAGGGCTGCGGTAATGGTGGCGAAGTCCGCCCTACACGCGGCGACCGACGTCGCCGAAAGCGCCGCGCCCGACTTCGCGGGCAGCGTGGCCCGGGCCGTACCCGCGAGGGGTGCGTGGCGCGGCGGTGACTGCGCCGAGAGGACGAGGGCAGCGAGAACGGCGATGATCATCACGACGACGATCGTTGCCACGAGCGCGACTCCGGCGTCGTCGCGACGTCGCGGGTCCCGCACTTCTCGCACCTCGCCCTCGTCGAGTCGGGCTTCGAAGTCGGCCAGCGAGTCCACGCGAAAGATTCGGTTGAACAGGATGATCTTGAGCACCCAGAACACCGCGAAGCTCACGATGTTCGCGAACGAGACCAACGCCGTGTCAATGAGGTGAGACCAAGTGTGCGTCTGAACGAGGTGGCGCACGCCCATCGCACCCAGGGTGGAGACGCCGATGCCGAGCACCACCATCACCCAAAACGGAAGGACTTCTCGCACGAGGTGGCTGCGACCGTGCTTACCCCAGACCCACGAGCGGTGCAGGAAGTACGCCGGCACGGCGGCCACGAGGTTGCCCGTCATCGTGGCGAGGACTTCGCTAGACGTGATGTTGAGACCAAAGACCAAGGCAATCGTGGCGAAGGACACCACGGTCGTCACCACCGACACGCTGGTGTAGCGGATCATCTTTCGACCCTGATGCGTGTGGGCCCACGTCCAGAGGTCCTGAGGCGAGCGACGTGACGGGGTGGCGTGAATGCCACCACGTTAGGGGCGTGCCCGACGGTGTCGCTGGCGCCGCGACACACTGGGTCATAGGTTGGAATGTCGTGAGGTCAGTAGACGACGCCGACGGTAGGTACCGAGATCCCTACGGCGACGATCTCTACGACGAGGCGGACGGGAGCACCGAGACGTTGGCCCACCTCGGTCCCCTCGCTCCGATGGCGGGCGTCTGGGAGGGTGTGAAGGGCTACGACCTTCACCCGAGCGTCACGGGCCCTGAGGGCGATACCTTCGTCGAGCACTACGACCTTCAGCCGATCGATCGCCAGACCAACGGTCCTCAGCTCTTCTACGGTCTGCGCTACCACACGCACATTGTGAGGCCCGACGAGACCGAGACCTTTCACGACCAAGTGGGTTACTGGCTGTGGGAACCGTCGGCCCACCTCGTCACCTTCACGCTGAGCATTCCGCGCGGACAGGTTCTCTTGGCTGCCGGTGCGGCTGAGGCGACGTCGAGGCACTTCGTGGTGAGTGCGACGCTAGGTAGCGAGACCCACGGCATCCTCTCCAATCCCTTCTTGGACCGGGCGTTTCGCACGCGCCGTTTCGAGATGTCGGTGTCGATCCACGAGGACGGGACCTGGTCCTACGACGAGGTCGCGGAGCTCGAGATACCGGGCCAGCCCGGGGTGTTTCGACACGTCGACGCCAACACGTTGACGAGAGTTGCCTCCCCGTCAGGTAACCCACTCGCGGGCGGGGTCGCGGGAGTCGTGTCCTGATATCGGGTCCTCGTGTCGTCACCGGTGGTGGCGCAACGGGAACGGCGGACAGGGCAGCGGCGATCAACCTTCGTGGAGTCGCGAGGTGCTTTGCCGGCACCGCGGTCTCGCACGACATCAACCTCGAGATCGCCAACGGCGAGTTCTTCACGATGCTGGGCCCGTCGGGTTCAGGCCAGACGACCATCCTGCGCATGGTGGGGATTTGACAGCCCTGAACGGGGGACTATCGAACTATTCGGTGTGGAAGATCGTCATCGGGCACACGACGATTTGCACCGTCGTGATCTACGACCACGTTGTCGCCCGCCTGGAGCGCACGTCACGCTCAGCTCGAGGCATCGGCCGACTGGGGCGCTGGGGCTGCGGACGCTGCGTTTTGTCACCCGGCCCACGATCGCCATCGCCCTCGTCTCGGGTTCGCTGCTCGCCTTGGCGCTCAGCTTCGACGAGGTGATCGTCACCACGTCCACCGCCGGTGCCCAGAACACGCTGCCGATCTGGATCTTCGACGCAATTCGCCTCGCTCAACAGCTACCCGAGGTGAGAGCGGTGGTCACCGTGGTCGTCGTTGCCGTGTTCGTGCCGATCCTCACCGCGCGACTCACCGGTGGGGACAACCTGGCCCCGGGCGTCGGCCCGACGCCGACGAACGCGTAGGTTCTCAGCGAAAGCCCACCACCGCGTGGGGTCGGTAGCTCGCCTCCAGCGTGGCGATTTCCGCGTCGTCGAGGCGCAGCAGCGTCGCCGCCACCGCGTCGTCGAGGTGCTCGGGCCTCGTGGCGCCCACGATCGGACTCGTGACTGCGGGATTGGCGAGCACCCACGCGAGCGCGATCTGAGCGGGTGTGGTGGCGCGCTGCGCGGCGACCTCGAGGACGGCCTCGACGACGCGGCGATCTTCCTCGCCGTAGAGACTGCGCCCGAACTCGTCGTTCTCGCTGCGCGCGGTGGACGTGTCCCAGGGTCGCGTGAGGCGTCCGCGAGCGAGCGGACTCCAGGGGATGACCCCGACGCCCTGGTCGCTACAGAGCGGGAGCATTTCCCTCTCCTCCTCGCGGTAGAGAAGGTTGTAGTAGTTCTGCATGGAGACAAATCGCGTCCACCCGTTGAGATCCGCGAGGTAGAGGGCCTGGGCGAACTGCCAGGCGTGCATCGACGAGGCGCCGATGTAGCGAACCTTGCCGGACTTGACGAGGTCGTGGAGGGCTTCGAGGGTCTCTTCAATGGGCGTCTCGTAGTCCCAGCGATGGATTTGGTAGAGGTCGACGTAGTCGGTGCCGAGTCGGCGCAGACTGTTGTCGATCTCACTGAGGATCGCCTTGCGCGAGAGGCCCTGGCCGTTGGGTCCGGGTCGCATACGCCCGTTCACCTTGGTGGCGATGACCACTTCGTCACGCGCCACCATGGAGAGCAGGGTCTCTCCCGTGATCTCCTCGCTCGAGCCCGCGGAGTAGACGTTCGCGGTGTCAAAGAAGTTGATTCCCGCGTCGAGGGCTTGGCGAAAGAAGGGTCGTGCGCTGTCGCGATCGAGCGACCAGGGCTGGTTGCCGCGCGCGGGCTCGCCGTAGGACATACAGCCCAGACAGATGCGCGAGACTTGCAGGCCGGTGTTGCCCAGGGTGACGTAGTCCATGGGGAGAATCTATCGATCCGCCTCGCGTGCCAATCGCTAGTGCATTGGCGGAGACTTCACCAGATCGGCCGGTGCGCCCGAGCGCAGGATCACACTGGTGAGTATCGCCCCGCCCACGAAGATCAGCGCCACGTCACCAAAGACCGACGTGTAGCTGTGTATCGCGGCCAAAGCCTGGTTGGTCGCGCTCGGGGCTCGTCCCACGAGGAATGCGGAGGCGGCGCTCGCGGCGAGCGTGTTCAAGAGGGCCGTACCCACCGAACCACCGATCTGCTGGGACGTGTTGACGAGGGCCGAGGCGACCCCCGCGTCGTGGGGCGCCACGCCCAGGGTGGAAATGCTAAATCCCGGGGCGAAGACGAAGCCGATGCCCAGACCCATGACCACGAGCGGTCCGAGGACCCCGTGGGAGTAGTTGCTCGCGAGGGTGAGGTGCGTGAGCCACCACATGCCGCTCGCCGAGATGAGCATTCCCAGGGGGATGAGTGGACGGGGCCCAATTTTGGGCAAGAGCACAATGTTGGAGAGCTGTGCGGTGGTGATGGTGCCCGCCACCATGGGCATGAAGGCGATTCCCGTGCGTACGGCGCTGAAGGCCAAGGTCGTTTGCAGGTAGTAGGTGAGGAAGAAGAAGACGCCGAACATGCCCGCGCTCGCGATGATCATCGCCGTCAGGGCTCCGCCGCGGTTGCGGTCGATGATCACCCGCAGGGGCAGGAGCGGAAAGCGCGTACGGCGCTGCACGAGGGCGAAGAGCCCGAGTAAGACCGCGGCCACGACGAAGCTCGCGAGCGTGAAGGAGTTCGTCCACGACGTCGTCTCGGCGTGGGAAAAACCGTAGACGAGGGCGAAGAGCCCCAGCGTGCTCGTGAGCACCCCGGGCCAGTCGAGCGGGTCGTGGTCGACGCCGCGGTCGTGGTGCAAGAGCACGAGCGCGCCGACGACGCCCACGGCGGCGAAGAAGAGGTTCACGAGCAGGGTCCAGCGCCACGAGGCGTACGACGTGAGGACGCCGCCGAGGAGGAGCCCGAGCGCGCCCCCGGCGCCGGCAACTGCGCCGTAGATGGCGAAGGCCTTGCCGCGCTCGTCGGGGTCGGAGAAGGTGGTGGTGAGAAGAGCGAGCACGGCCGGCGCGAGCAGGGCGCCGAAGACGCCCTGGACGGTGCGCGCGACGACGAGCATCGTGAAGTTCATCGACGCCGCCCCGAGTGCGGAGGCGCCGGCGAACCCGACGAGTCCGATGATCAGTGCGCTCTTTCGCCCGATGTAGTCAGAGATCCGGCCCCCCAGCAGCAGGAGGCTACCGAAGGCGAGCGAGTAGGCGGTGACGATCCACTGGCGGTCCGAGTTTGAAAAGTGCAGGGCGTGCTGGGCGGTGGGCAGGGCGATGTTGACGATGGTGCCGTCGAGGATCACCATGAGTTGGGAGACCGCGAGGACCGCGAGGATCCACCACCGGCGTGAGTGCTGACGCTGGGTGGCGGTCTCGGGGGTGCGGCCCCGTGGGATCTCGGCGACGTTGAGTGTGGACACGAACTCTCCTTGGCGTGGAAACTGACAGTGTGTACTCCACTTACGACTATAGCAGTATGTGGAGAGGGTTCCTCCATTTAGGGCGCCGCCCCGGTACACTGGATGTGACATGGACGCGATGGGTGATGCGAGCGAGTTGGAGCGGCCCCTGCGCGCCGACGCCGCCCGAAATCGCGCCAAGATCCTCGAGGCGGCGGCGCGCGTCTTCGCCGAGCGCGGCTTAGACGCGACGCTCGACGACATCGCCGAGGCCGCCGACGTGGGCGTCGCCACGGTCTACCGGCGATTTCCCGACAAGGACGCCCTCGTCGCGGCGCTCTTCGAAGACGCAATCGATGACATCGCCGCGCTCGCGCGACGCGCACTCGAGCGTGAGAACTCCTGGGACGGATTCGTCTGGTTCCTCGAAGAGGCCCTCGAGCGCCAGTGCGACAACCGGGGGCTTCGTGACGCGTTCGTGGGCTCGCCCTACGCCCAGGAGAAGATCTCCGCGGCGAAGCATCGCGTGGGACCGGCGTTCTCGGCGCTCGTCTTGCGCGCCCAGGACGACGGGTACTTGCGAAGTGACGTCACCGAGACCGACATCTTGGTGCTCGAGATGATGATCAGTTCCCTCGGCGCCGGCGTGACGACCGACGAGACAGCGCTGTGGCGTCGCTACCTCGCACTTGCGCTCGACGGTCTCGTGGCGACGCGCACGCACACTCGCGACCTTCCGGCCCACGCGCCAGACGTCGCGGTGCTGTCGGCACTGCACCACTCGCGCGCGCACCGCTCACACACGAAGCCCGACTGATCGCTGAGAGCCGTGGTGCGTCGAGGTGACGCGTCACCCTAGCGGCGGGCGTTCTCGCGCAAGAAGGCCGAGACGCTCTCTAAGTGAGCGCTCATGGCTTCCTGGGCGGCGCGCCCGTCGCGATTGCGAAGCGCGTTGGCGATCTCCGCGTGCTGGATGTAGGAGCGGTGACGTCGTTCCGGCGTATCGCCGCGGCGCTTCATCGAGCCCCAGAGGTCTCCGAGACGCGCCGCCTCGATCAGTGAGTACATGCGCAACAGCAGTGGGTTGTGTGTCGCCTCTACGAGGCTGCGGTGAAAGTCGAGGTCGCGCGTCTCGAAGGCGTCGTAGTCCCTTGCGCGCGCGCACTCTTCGACGTGGACTTGGATCACGTCGAGATCCGCCTCGGTCGCCTCGACGACGGCGACGTACATCGCCATCGGCTCGAAAGCCTGGCGCGCGGCCATCACGTCGGCGGGACCGATGTCGTTGAGCATCGTGTGGGCGGTGAACTCGTCGCTGTCGAGGTCGACGAGAGCTGAGAGCGGGTCGCTCTTGAGGTAGGTCCCGCGGCCGACTTCACGCGAAATCACGTCGTCAGTCTCCAATAGTGACATTGCGTTGCGAACGGTCGCGCGCGTGATGTGCAGCTCGTCGGCGAGGGCCCGTTCGGTAGGCAGGCGCGAACCCGCCCCGAGGTTCTGGCGCACGGCCTCGCGTAGAACGCTCTCGGCCACGTCTCGTATCCGGTCCACCGACAGCGTTCGCACCGCGCCCTCCCGCGCCCTCGAGTCCGACCCAAGTCGACCAATAGTACCAATCGTTGGACCAATCACGGCGATGGGAATGCGCGTGGCGCGAAAAGCCCGTCAGCTCAAGGGAAGTTCTTGAGTACCACTCAGGCTCGTAGTTGCGACACGGCGCGTCGGTGCGTCGCGACGGAAAGGTTAGCGACGTCGTAGATGCCCAATAACCATCGATCTAACCTATTCCACCAATCTCTCGTCACTTTTCTCGAAAACTTCTCAATAATTTTTGGCTTACTTGACATGACCAAACGCGAGTTGTACTGTCCCCAGACAGGTCAATGACCAATTCGGCCATTTGATGCCAATTTTGGGAGGAATGTCAGTGCGACTCGCTACGGTGCGGACTTCACGGGGACTACGACTGCACGTGAAGGGGACTGACGGCTACGTCGACCTCGCCGACGCGTCGGGTGACGAGGCGCTCTCGAGCGTCAACGGTTTCGCCGCCGGTGGCGACGCCGCCATGGCGGCCGCGCGCGCGGCGTCGGCTCAGGTAGGGGTCGCGCTGTCTCAGTCCGACTTTGCTCCGGCGACGCCGAACCCGCCGCGAATCCTCTGTCTGGGCGTGAACTACGCCGAGCACGCGATCGAGGGCGGGCGTGCGGTACCCAAGTGGCCCGAGTCCTTCGTGCGGGGAGCGGGCAGCGTGATTGGCGCCTACGACGACATGGTCAAGCCCGCCCTGTGCGAGCGCTTCGACTACGAGGGCGAGCTCGCAATCATCATCGGCAAGGGTGGGCGCTACATCAAGGCGGCCGACGCCTTCGACGCGATTCTGGGCTACAGCGTGATGAACGACGGATCGGCGCGTGAGTGGCAGCGCATCGCCACCCAGTGGACGCCGGGTAAGAACTTCGAGGGCACGATGCCCATCGGTCCCGAGATCGTGACCGTGGACGAAGTAGACGTGAGCGACCTCGCGATCTCGAGCACGCTCAACGGCACGCTCATGCAGGACTCGCGTACCTCGATGATGATCGTCGACGTCGCGCACGCCATTGAGTACTTCTCCGGATTCACGACGCTTCGTCCCGGTGACGTCATCGCCTCGGGGACGCCCGGCGGGGTGGGCTCCGCGCGCACTCCGCCGGTGTGGCTGATGCCCGGCGACACCATCGAGGTCAGCATCGAGGGGATTGGCACGATCTCTAACAAGGTCGTCGCCGAAGTCGGCGGGCCCACGGACTGGCCGTGGCTACCGCTCAAGGTGGACACCACGAGCCTCTAGTTCTGCTTCAAGAAGAGGTACCACACAACAACAGGGGGGACGAATGAGCTACACGAGAGGAGCGCGACGCGAGGGATCCGTCATTGCTCACACGAGGGTGCGTCTCGCGCTCGCGGGCGAGCTCACGGACCTCGTGCACGACCCCGTCTTCGTGGAATCATTCCTCGACGGCGCCGCCCACCGCTAGGTGCCGACATGGTGAGTGAGGTGGTTGCGCCGAGCACGAGGTCGTTCTGGTCGCCCACGCGTCAACGTGACGCGCTGGTCGTCGTCTTAACGGTCGTCACCGGTTCGGTGGACGCGATTGGCCTGTTGCGCCTGGGCGGCGTCTTCACGAGTGTCATGACCGGCAACATGGTGCTTCTCGGCATCGCGATGGGTAAACACGACGCTTCGATCGCGATTCACACCGGCGTCGCCTTCCTCGCCTACGTGCTCGGCAGCTTTCTCGGCGCGCGCGTCGCGGGCCACCCCGAAAAGAGCGAGCACCTCTGGCCCCGTCCGGTTGTGAACGCACTCATCGTCGAACTGGGCATCATGGCCGTCTTTGGCGTGTGGTGGGAGGTGGTGGGTGCCGCGCCGAGCACGGGCGTGGAGTACGCGCTGCTGTCGCTCAACGCGGTGGCCCTCGGCGTGCAGAGCTCGGCGGTGTTGCGCTTTGGCATCAGCGGGCTCTCGACGACCTACCTGACGGGCACGCTCACCCAGTTCATCGCGGGGCTCACGAAGCGCGGCGCGCCGCTACAGGTGCGCAGCGCCCTCATCTTGCTCGCTCTGATCGGTGGGGCCGCCGCTGGGGCGAGCGCGGCGCTCTACGAGCCACGTCTCGCGCCGGCCGTGCCCCTCGCGGCGCTTCTCATCGTCGTGGGCGGTGCGTGGTACTCGTTTCACCGACGCACGGGCGACTAGCCGAGCGCGAGGCGTAGTGTCGTCACGACGCCGATGGCGATGACGAGCGAGCGCACGACGACCGGCGAGAGTTTGCGCATGAGACTGGCCCCGAGCCATCCGCCGAGCAACGTGCTCACGAGCAAGATTCCGACCGCGACCAGCGCGAGGTGCCCGCGCACGACGAAGACGAGTGCGGCGACGGTGTTCGTGAGAAGGCCGAGCGCCACGCGGATGCCCTGGAGCGTGAGGATCTCCTCGGGTAGCGAGAGGGCGAGCACGGCGAGCAGCACGATGCCCAGTCCGGCGCCGAAGTAGCCACCGTAGATCGAGGCGAGAAAGACGCCCACCGCGAGCGTGCGCGAACGCACGACACCGTGCGCGCCGGGGGGGTGACGGCGCGCGAGTGCGCGCGTGATGAGAGGCGCCGCGGCGAACAGCGTCGTCGCGGTGCCGATCAACCAGGGCACCAGGACGGCGAACGTGTGGGCCGAGCCCACGAGCAACAACGCGGTGCCGACGATCGAGCCCGCGACGCAGGCCGGCACGAGGCGCCGCAACGTCGCGTGGTGGTTGGCGAGCTCGCGGCGAAAGACCCGCACGCCGGCGAGAACGCTCGGCACGAGGCCGACGGTGGACGAGACGTTCGCCTGTAGGGGCGCGATTCCCAGGGCGAGCAGCGTGGGGAAGGTGATGAACGTGCCGCCGCCCGCGACGCCGTTGGAGACGCCCGCGGCGACGCCGGCGACAAAGAGCAGAGCCACTCGCCACGGGGTGTCTATCGCGGCGATGATCACCTGGTCAGTCTAGGAATCGGAACGGCGCGCCGACCGAGGTGACGAGGCGTGGTCGCGCTAGTGGGGCATCTGAAAGCCCGCAGTCCAGCCGCCGTCGACGACGAACTCCGAACCCGTCGAGTAGGACGCCGCATCCGAGGCGAGCCAGGTGACGAGTTCGGCGACCTCCTCGGCGCGTCCGATGCGTCCGAGGGGAACCGTGGAGAACATCGCCTCGATCGCCTCGGGACTCAGAGCCTGGGTGACCATCGGTGTGAGGATCCCGCCGGGGTGAACGGAGTTGACGCGAATGGAGAACTCACCGAGCTCGAGCGCCGCGACCTTTGTCATGCCGCGCACGGCGAACTTGCTGGCAACGTAGGCCAGAGAGTTCGACGATCCAATCAGTCCATCGATGGAGGAGATGTTGACGATCGAGCCCCCGCCGGCCGCCCTCATCGGCGCCACGACGGACTGCATTCCCAAGAAGACGCCGGTCTGATTGATCGATATGACGTTGTCCCAGGTGTCAACGCTCATCTCTTCAATCGACGCGCTGCGAAAGACGCCCGCGTTGTTGACGAGGATGTCGAGGTGGTCGAAGGCCTCCAGCGCCGCTTGGACTGCGGCGTGCCACGAGTCAGCGCTCGCGACGTCAAGGTGGCGGTAGAGAGCGCGGTCACCGAGCTCGCGAGAGAGCGCCTCGCCCTCGACGTCGAGCACGTCGCCGAGAAGTACGCGGGCTCCCTCGGAGTGGAACTGGCGCGCCTCGGCCGCGCCCATGCCGTGAGAGGCGCCCGTGATGAGGGCGACCTTGTCATCCAACCTGCCCATGCCTGCCTCCTTCTTCACGCTCGCGGGGCGAGCCCCCGAGCGGTGCTGACCACGGATGGACGGCGGCGACGAGGTGCTGCTCGGCGCGTGGTCGTCCTTGGTGCCCCTCGAGCGAACCATATCGTCACATCGCGCGATGCGAAAGTTCGTTGGCCAGTGCACCGCGCGTCGACGACTCACATTCAGCGCGTGCGCCAGTATCCTTGGGCCACCCGCGCAGAGAGGTCCGGCCGTGTCCCGATCGAAGTCACCGTCTGGCATCGAGATCTGGCGTCGCCACCTCGTGCCCGTCGGCGCGACGCACCACGCGGCTGAAGAAATCGCCCAGCAGATCCAGGGCCTCATCATCGCTCAGGACCTCCCCGAGGGGCTGCGCCTGCCAGCCGAGCGCGACCTCGCCGAGATGTGCGCGACGAGTCGCCCGACGGTCAGCCAGGCCATCCGCATCCTCGTTGTGCGTGGGCTCGTCGAGTCGCGACGCGGCTCGGGCGCCTACGTGATGCGCCGACCCGAGTCGACGCTCGCCGCCTCCATGAACCTCATTCTCGGGCTCAACGCGGAGTCCGTGGAGCACCTGGCCAACTTGCGGCTCTGGCTCGAGGAGTCTGGCGTGCACCAGGCGATCGCGCACGCGACCGACGCGGACCTCGCGGCCGGTGAGGCCGCGCTCGCTCGTCTGCGCGACAGCGCGGGCACGACGGCGAGCTGGATGAGCGCCGATACCCAGTTTCACTCGACGCTCGTGCGCGCGTCGAAGAACCCCTACCTCGCCTCGATATTCGAGGGCGTGCACACGACTCTCATCAACTACGAGTATCGCCAGTGGATCGCCAGCGGCACGACGCCGGGTTGGCTCGGGCGCGGCCAGGCGTCGGCGCTGACCTCGCTGCACGAGCCGATCCTGCGCGCGCTCGCCGAGCGCGACGTTGAGGCTGGTCGCCTCGCCGTGATCCACCACCACCACGCGATGGCCGATCACCTGGCCGCGAGCGAGCGAGCAGAGGCCAGATCTCGCGTGTCTCGCTGATATATTCTGGCTAAGCAACTAAGACCGAGGGGCCATGGACGCAGCGCGCCGGCGAGAACTGCAGCGACGAGCTGACCGTCTACGTCTGCGCGCGGTGCGTATGGTCGCGCCCCACGGGTTTGGCTACCTGGGTCAGGCGCTCTCGAGCGCCGAGGTGATGGCCGTTCTCAGCGCCGGTGCGTACCGGCCCGGTGTGGACGAACTCGTCATCTCCCCGGGCCACTACGTCATCGCCGCCTACGCCGTCGGCGCCGAGATGGGCCTGCTCTCCGATGACGAGCTCGCCACCTACGGACAGGACGGCTCGCACCTCGAGGCGATCGGTACCGAGACCTCACCCTTCGTCGACGTGACGGGGGGCTCTCTCGGCCAGGGCCTCTCGAGCGGCGTCGGCCTCGCGCTCGCGGCGAGACTTCACGGGCGATCCGACACGACCGTCTTCGTCCTCTTGAGCGACGGCGAACTCGAGGAGGGCCAGGTATGGGAAGCGGCGATGTTCGCCGCGCACCAGGGCCTCGGCAACCTCGTCGTGCTGCTCGACGCGAACGACTCCCAGGTCGACGGGCCGGTGTCTTCCATCACGACGATCGAACCCATTGGCGAGAAGTGGGAGAGCTTTGGCTGGGTGGCCCACGACGTCGACGGACACGACGTGGCGGCAGTCGACAAGGCGCTCGGCCTCTCCATCGCGGCCAAGCGTCCGAGCGTCGTCATCGCGCGCACGTCGACGACCCACGGGCTCGAGTGCCTGCCCGAGGGCGCCGACGGGCACTTCATCAAGATCTCGCCCGAGCTAGTGGCGGCCGCCGTCGCGGAGTTGGAGGCGCGCGGTGCGTAACTTGCCCCCGTACCCCACTGAGCTCAAGCCCTACGGACGTGCGCTCGTCGAACTCGCGCGAACCCGCGAGGAGATTCTCTGTCTCTCGGGAGATCTCACGCGCCAGACCGAGATTGACCTCTTCCAAGACGAGTTCCCCGAGCGCTTCATCCACGCGGGCATGGCCGAAGCGAACATGGTCTCCATGGCGGGAGCGCTCGCGAGACGCGGCTTCGTGCCCTTCGTGCACACCTTCGGCGTGTTTGCCACTCGCCGGCCCCTCGATCAGATCGTGAACTGCGTGGCCTACCCGAACCTGCCGGTTCGTCTCGTGGGATTCATGCCGGGCGTCTCGAGCCCGGGTGGGCCAAGTCACCAGGCGATCGAGGACGTCGCGCTGATGCGCGCCCTGCCGAACATGACCGTCGTCGACGTGGCCGACGCCACCGAGATCCGTCAGGCGGTGGGCGCCATTGTCGACGTGGCGGGACCGGTCTACCTGCGCCTCAAGCGCGGCGAGATTCCCGTCATCTTCGGGGCCGACCACGAGTTCTCACTGACGAGCGCTCAGGTGCTTCAAAGTGGCGAGGATGTCTTGCTGGTCGCGAGCGGCATGATGCTCTCGGCCGCGCTCGCGGCCGCCCAAGTTCTCGGTGACGCCGGGCTCAGCGTGGGCGTGGTGAACCTGCCGGTGATCAAGCCCCTCGATAGTTCGGGTCTCCTCGCGGCAATCTCGGATGCTCGCGCGGTCGTCACCGCGGAGAACCACTCGGTGATCGGAGGGCTCGGTTCGGCGGTCGCGGAAGTCATCGCGGAGTCCGGCCTCGCGCGGCGCCTGCGCCGGGTGGGCCTGGCCGACACCTTCGCCGAGGGAGCCAAGGACGCCACCTCCCTCTTTCGCAAGTACGGCCTATCGACCCAGGACGTCGTCGACGCCGCCTGGGGCGCGATAGAGCGCCACGACCCCGCGCCGCGCGCGCCGGTCGTTGAGACGACACCCGGCGAGTACGCGCCGGTCTAGGGGGAATCGTGAGCGACGCGCACCCGAGCATTGGCTGGCTGGGCACCGGACGCATGGGCGCCGCCATGGCGCGACGACTCGTCGAGGCGGGACGCGACGTCGCGGCGTGGAACCGCACCGCGGCCAAGGCCGACGACCTCGTGGCCGCGGGCGCCACCCGTGCGGCGACGATTTCAGAGCTCGCCACGCGCGACGTTATCTTCATCATGGTCTCCACCCCCGCGGACTTGGCTGAGGTCGTGCTCGGCGACGCCGGACTCCTACGCGCGCCGGCGCGGCCGGCGGTCGTCATCTCGACCTCGACGGTGGACGTGGCGACGTCGGCGCGCGTGCGCTCGGCCCTTCGCGCCCAGGGCGTGGCCTACCTTTCGGCGCCCATCAGTGGCAACCCCCACGTCGTTGCCGACGGAGGCGCGACGTTCGTCGCCTCGGGACCACGGGCCACCTACGACGTCGCGCGCGACCTGCTTGACACGATCGCGCGCTCGTCGATCTGGGTGGGTGAGGCCGAAGAGGCGAACACGGTC
>JAJYAC010000030.1 GCA_021779735.1 Actinomycetes bacterium | reverse complement strand
AAGTGCCACGACGCGCACGAGGCGCTCGTCCTCGCGCCGCCACGCCCGGTGCGTCGCGAGGACCGCCTCGATCTCGTCGTCGTCGAGGCGACGTCGGCTCACGGGTGGGTCATCTGCTCGGGTACGACCGCGGCGTCGAACTGCTCACCCGTGAGAAAGCCCAGGGCCAGGGCGGCTTCGCGCAGCGTCGAGCGCTCCTTGTGCGCCTTCTTGGCCACCTGGGCCGACTTGTCGTAGCCGATGATCGGATTAAGGGCCGTCACCAGCATCAGCGAGTTGCGAAGGTGGTGGTCGATTTGCTCGTAGTCGGGCTCGAGGCCCTCGACGCAGAACTCGCGGAAGCGGTCACACGCGTCGGTGAGTAGGTCGATTGACTGGCAGACGTTGTGGATCATCACCGGCTTGCAGACGTTGAGTTCGAGGTTTCCCCTCGAGCCCGCCATGGCGACGGCCGCGTCGTTGCCAAACACCTGGATCGCGACCATGATCATGGCTTCGGACTGCGTGGGGTTCACCTTGCCGGGCATGATCGAGCTGCCAGGCTCGTTCTCGGGTAGTCGCAACTCGCCCAGACCCGATCGGGGCCCGGATCCCAACCAGCGCAGGTCATCGGCAATCTTGGTCAGGCTCGTCGCCAGGGTCTTGATGCCCCCGTGGGCGAAGACGAGCGCGTCGTGGGCCGCGAGCGCGGCGAACTTGTTGGGAGCCGTGACAAAGGGTTGACCCGTGATGGTGGCGATCTCGCGCGCGACTCGCTCGCCGAACTCGGGGTGCGTATTGAGTCCGGTGCCCACCGCGGTTCCTCCGGCGGCGAGCTCGTAGAGACCACCGAGCACCGCGCGCAGGCGCTCCAGGTCGGCGTCGAGTTGGGCCACGTAGCCCGAGAACTCCTGGCCCAGCGTGAGGGGCACGGCGTCCATGAGGTGCGTGCGACCGATCTTGACCACCTCGGCGTAGGCGGTGGCCTTTTCGCTAAGCGCGTCGCGAAGTCGCGTCACGGCCGGGATCAGTCGGCTGGTGATCTCCGTGGCCGCCGCGATGTGCATCGCGGTGGGGAAGGTGTCGTTGGAGGACTGGGACATGTTCACGTGATCGTTGGGGTGCACGGGGTCCTTCGATCCGCGCTCACCGCCGGCCAGCTCGATCGCGCGATTGGAGATGACCTCGTTCACGTTCATGTTCGTCTGCGTGCCCGAGCCCGTCTGCCAGATCCTTAGGGGGAACTCTCCCGCCAGGGTGCCGTCGATGACCTCGCCGGCCGCTAGTTCGATGAGCCTCGCGCGTTCAGCGTCGAGTTTGCCCAGTGCCTGGTTGACGCGGGCCGAGGCGAGCTTCAATACCCCGAAGGCGCGAACGACAGCCGGGGGCATCGTCTCGGTGGAGATGGCGAAGTGGTGCAGGCTGCGCTGGGTCTGCGCACCCCAGTAGTGGGCGGCGGGCACCTCGACGTTGCCCATCGTGTCTGATTCCACGCGGAAACTTTCCATACTCTCTCCTTCGTTACGAATACAGGGCCACGCCCGCCTCCCAGAGGCGCGTGGCATCGAGAACGTCACTGGCCCGCGGACCGTCGCCCTCACCGGGTACTTCGAGTAACAGGGGCAGATCGCGCACCCGCGGGTGCCCCACCAGCGGCGCGAGGCCGTCGACGCCAATTGTGCCCTCGCCCAGGTTCGCGTGTCGGTCGCGATTCGCCCCCAGGTCGACCTTCGAGTCGTTGAGGTGCAGACAGCGCAAGCGATCGAGGCCCACGCGCGAGTCGATCTCCTCGAGCACCTGCACGGTGCCCTCAATGCTCGCGTAGTTCACCCCACTCGCCCACAGGTGTTGGGTGTCCACGCACAGGCCCAGGCGACTGTCCCCCTCGAGGGCGCCGATAATGGCCTCGATCTCCGCGAGGTCGCGCCCGACGGTACCACCGGCACCGGCGGCGTTTTCGATGAGGATCGGACAGTCAACGCCCGCCGGTGCCTCGGTGGCATCGTCGAGGGCCCGGCGTAGGCCCGTCGTGACGCGCTCGAGCGCCTCGTCGAATCCCCCACCCTTGTGGCTGCCCACGTGCAGCACGACGCCCGAGGCGCCCATGCCTCGAGCGACCGAGAGGTTGTGGGTGAGGGCCGCGACCGACTTCTCGTAGAGTTCGTCATCGGACGACGCCAGGTTGATCAGGTACGTCGCGTGCGCAAACGTGTGCGTCACGCTGGGGTGGGCCGCGGCGGCCTCGCGATAGTTCGCGAGGACTTCGGGCGCGTACTGCGTCGGCTTCCACATCCGCGGGCTCTGGACGAAGACCTGAATGCTGGTGGCACCGATCTCGACGCCGGCTTCTAGAGAGGGCACCAACTTACCCCCGCCGCGTACGTGCGCACCGATATTCATTAACCTAAACCTAGTTCTCCCCCGCCTCTCGCTCTGAAAGGACCGCCATGACTGAGACCTTCACCGACGCCGCGCGCGCCATCTTCGCTAAGAAGTCCCTCGCGCACGTGGCGACGCTGGGCGCCGACGGCAGCCCCCATGTCACGCCCGTGTGGGTGCTGCTCGACGGTGACGACATCGTCATCAACACCGCACTCGGTCGCGCCAAGGCGCGCGACCTTGCCGCCGACCCGCGCGTCGCCCTCTCGATCACCGACCCCGAAAACCCCTACGTCGTCGTGGCGGTGCGCGGCACCGTTACGACGTTCACGACCGACGGCGCCGACGCAATCATCGACCAAATGGCGAAGAAGTACCTCGACGCTGACACCTACCCCATGCGCCGTGAAGGAGAAGTGCGCGTGACTGTTCGCATTCGCCCGGATCGGATTGTCCAGCAGCCCGCCTGACGTCCCTATCGTTTTTACGAGTTGAAGTAGCAAGTGAAATTCCTGCTGTCATCTCAAAGGCTTTTCGAGCGAACCTACCGGAGTTTCAATGGTTTCGAAGTGACGACTGTGACCCTCGGTGAACACCGCGCCAACTGCCATCTGTCCGATCCCGCCCAAGGCTAATTGGGCCCAAGAGTCCTGGAGACTCTGAACTACATCGGTTTTTCTTGCCCATTTCGTTCTCTAATTCAGGCGGTCCTCTCTTCCTTCATCGACGGTTCGAACTCGACCGGTGAGGCGTCGTCGAGGGACGAGTGCCGACGCTGACGTCGTCGGTTGTTGTACGTCTGCTCAATCCAGGTCGCGATGGCGATGCGCAGTTCCCCCCTTGCTCTTGACGTAAGACAGAGGGGGACGTTCAGTGCGCTGTATCTACGGATAAGTACAGTCTTCTCCATGAACGACAGCATTGAGACGGCCAGGTCAATAGTTGCTGACCGGTTCCCCGACGCCCTTGCGTCTGTGCTGGCCGGAAGTTCCGCAAATGGGACGGCCACCTCCACGAGTGACCTTGACATTGTTGTTGTGCTTGCCGGGCCACCCGCTCCCTACCGCGAAACCATACGGGTCGAGGGGGTCCCAGTAGAACTGTTCGTTCACACCTCCGACTCCCAGCTGTACTGGTATGTGCGCGAACGCTCGGAGGGCCGCTGCCCGTTGGCCCACATGCTGGCCACCGGTGTCGCTCTGTTGGGTCAGGAGACAAACGCTATACAAGCGGCAGCGAGGCGCTGGATTGCTGAAGGTCCTGAACCATGGACGCCAGAACAGTTAGAGCAACGCAGATACGCACTCACCGATGCTTTGGACGACCTTGTCGGAGCCAGTGACCCCGACGAACGTGACGCTGTGGCTGGGCAAGTACTACTGATGGTTGCCGAGCTTGCTTTGAGCTTGAGGGGTAGCTGGCAGGGTCGGGGAAAGTGGGTTGTGCGCCAACTGCGGTCGGCAGACGCTGAACTGGCCAAGGACTTGATGTTGGCTCATCGAGAGGCGGTGGCCACCGGGCAGGTCACCCAACTGGTCAGGAGAAGTGAGGCTGTTCTTGATGAGGCCGGGGGCCGACTGACGGAAGGCTTTTCCATCAGGTAGTCGGGCCGACACGACCGATGGCCGACGATGAGGGGTCGAGTCGATCTGCGGGGAACTCCAGGCCGCACCGGCTAACTACTACGAGCGCAAGGACCCGAGCGCCCTCGGAGCGTTCCGTGAGAGGCGCGGCCCTGGGGGTGGTTCTCACCGCCCCGCGGCTAGCCAACTACGCCGTCTACGCCAAGCGCAAATTCTGGAAAGTTGCCCGTCGTGGGGGCCACGACATCCGTCGCGAGCAGACGCCCCGGACCATGCGCCAATTGGGCATCCGCGGCGCCAGTCGCGCGAAACTGCCGGTGAGCTAGGGCGCCAACTTCCCCTCGTGACATAATCCAGGCATGAAGGGCAACCGCGTCACCTACACCCTCGCACCGCTTGCGGCCGTAGCACTGGTTGTTACCCTCATAGTGGCTCTGGGCGATTCTCCCACCAAGATAAGGGCTTCAGTCGCGCCCACCACCACCTCGGCCCCAGCCGCCACCACCTCGGCCCCGGTAGCCACCACCTCGGCCCCGGTAGCCACCACCTCGGCCCCGGTAGCCACCACCTCGGCCCCTAGTCGACCCACCGCTAAGAAGCCGACGTCTCCTACCATCCCCACCCCCTATGGCCATCGCCCCGCCTTGCCTTACGTTGGCACCGACTACGGCCCTCTCTTCGGCCCACCACCTCCCGCCCGAGTCATAACCGATGGCTTCATCTCATGCACCTTTCCAAACGACGTCTACTACTACATCAAGTACTCCACCGGCTACTCCCAGGTCACCCAGGTCCACTACACGAACGTAGGCTCGGTTTACTGGATCTTTGTAGACTCATGGGGCAAGTTGCTCCCCTATGCGATGGGCGTCACCTACACCGCTCAAGATCCCCCCACGGGTATCCACTTCGGGCAGCCCATGCCAGGTTGCTCCTACTGGAAGTCCAGTTGAAAGACGTTCTAGACGCGGCTGCCGTAGATCGCGACCGCGTAGCCGTTGCCACCGGCGCTGGCGCCGGTGACCTGCGAGAAGGGCGCCGGGTGCGACACCGAAGCGGCGTAGGACGTCGCCGCCGTGGCGCCGTGAGCGAGTGTGGCGTTGACGACGACACCCACCACGTCGACCAGGGACATGACGGTTGACAGTGCGAAACGCACGACACGACGGAACTCGAAGACCTCGCTCGATGGGACGGACCCTGGAGAGATGACACGAGTGAAATTTGCCAAAATGTCTATTAGGCCCCGTGACCAGCGCGTGGGGAAGTCAGTTATCCCTCGTTGCTGAGGGCACGCTCAGCGAGACACGGTGGCGAAGTCGCGAAGGGTGCCGCTGGCCTCCACCCGCCTGCCCGCGAGGACGAGCCGCTCGGCCGGGCCCACGAGCTCGTGACCTTCGACGTACCAGAGCGTCAACGAGCGAGACGGTGCCGGACGGTTGTAGGCGCCCACCACGTGAGCGACCTCGTTGGTGAACGTGATCTCGTCGTTGGTCAGCATCGCGGCCAGCGCGGCGACGTGAGCGGTGGGATTGGGCGCGTCGATCACGACGTGCTCGAGCGCGCTGAGCCACGTGAGCGTCGCCACATCACGCGCCGCCAAGACGATCGGATAGTCAGGTCCCGGTTCGAGCCACACGCCAAGGACGGGGACCCGTTGGGCGAGGGCGGCGGCCACCAGCACCGATGAACGGCCCGCGATCAGCACCGGCGCGTCCTGTCCTCTCACCAGCGCGGCGAGCGCGTCGAGGGAGTTCGTCGAAGGCTCGAGGCACGTCAGTGCGCTCAAGGTTGAAGCTCGACCTTGGCCAGGCGCTCAATGTTGACGTCGCGAAACGTGAGGATCCGCACGCTCGGCACGAAGCGCGCGGTGCGATACATGTCCCAGACCCACGCGTCGGCGAGGGTCACCTCGAGCAGCGTCGGCGTGCCGGAGGAGCGGATCTCGACGGTGACCTCGTTGGCGAGGTAGAAGCGACGATCGGTCTCGATGGCGAACTCGAAGGTGCCCACCACGGCCTTGTACTCCTGTACGAGCGCCAGCTCGAGGGTGGCCTCGTAGTCGTCGAGCTCCTCGTCGCCCATGTGGGCTTACGCGCGCTCGGTGACGCGCAACTCCTTGATCTTGGCGGCCTTGCCACGCAGATCACGAAGGTAGTACAGCTTCGCGCGACGGATGTCGCCGTAGGAGTCGACTTCGATCTTCGCGATGGTCGGCGCGTGGACCGGGAAGGTGCGCTCGACGCCCACCCCGAAGCTGACCTTTCGCACCGTGAAGGTCTCCTGGAGACCCGAACCCTGACGACGAATGACGACGCCCTGGAAGACCTGGATGCGCTGGCGGCTGCCTTCGACGACGCGCACGTGGACCTTTAACGTGTCGCCGGCGCGAAAGGCGGGAATGTCGTCGCGCAACGAGTCGCGGTCGATGAGGTCAGTCGGATTCATGGGAGCAGCCTTTTCGGATCACTGGGGCTTACGAAGTTTAGCCGCTGCGCCCGTCGCCTTCCACCAGGCCGAACTCGACCAGTAGCGCGGTGTCGGCCCCGCTGAGCCCCCCACGGGCCGCCATCAGGTCGGGACGGCGCGCGAGCGTGCGCGCGAGCGCCTGGGCCCGGCGCCAGCGGGCGATGCGCCCGTGATCGCCTGAGGTCAGCACCTCGGGCACCGCGAGGCCCCTCACCAGGGCCGGACGGGTGTACTGGGGATACTCGAGGAGCCCGTCGCTGAAGGACTCCTCGAGGGGCGAGTCGTCGTTGCCCAGGGCCCCGGGCAGGAGACGCACCGTCGCCTCGATCACGCACAGGGCCGCCAGCTCGCCCCCCGCGAGCACGAAGTCGCCCAGGGAGACCTCCTCGTCGACCACGAGGTCGAGAGCCCGCTGGTCGATCCCCTCGTAGCGCCCGCACAGCAGGGAGATCCCGCCGAGCGCGCTGTACTCGCGCGCTACCGCCTGGCTAAAGGGCCGCCCCGAGGCCGAGAGCGCGATGAGCGGTCGGGCACGGTCAGTCACCGACTCGACGCTGCGCACGATGGGCTCGGCCGAGAGAACCATGCCCGCTCCCCCGCCAAAGGGTGCGTCGTCGACGCTGCGGTGCGGATCATTCGTCGCGTCACGAATGTCGTGCACGCGCAGTTCCCACACGCCGCGCTCGCTCGCGCGACCCAGCACCGAGGCCGACGCGTAGGTCTCGACGACGTCGCCAAAAAGGGTGAAGACGTCGACGCGGTACGTCACGAAAAGAGGCCCTCGGGCACGTCCACCTCAATGCGCTCGTTGGCGATGACGTTGGTGACGAACGTGAGCGGCACGAGGTGCCCGCTGTCGAGCACCAACAGATCGCTCGCCGGATTCGCCTCGACGCTCGTCACGACGCCGTGCTCGACGCCCTCGGCGTCGACGACGGTGGCGCCGAAGAGATCATCGATCCAGATGACGTCGTCGTCTTCGATGCGTTCGGCGTAGAGAACGACGCCGCGTAGGCGCTCAGCCCCCTCGCGAGTCGTCACGCCCTCAAAGCTGACGATGAAGCGATTCTGATGGGCGGCGGCGGCGAGGACCACGAGAGGGCCCCGATCGCTAGCCAGCTCGCTACCGGCGGCGAGACGCTCGACACGGTCGCTCCACAGGTCAACCAGCACCTGACCCTTGAGCCCGTGGGCTTTGATGATCCGCCCGACCTCGAGCGTCGGACGCTCGTCGGCCGACACGTCAGTCGACGATGTCGACCGAAGTCGTCACGCCGTCGCGGGCGCCGGCGGCGCCCACGAGAACTCGAATGGCCTGGGCGGTGCGACCGCGACGGCCGATGATCCGGCCCATGTCGCCCGGACCCACGCGCAGCGACAAGACGACCTTGCCCTGACGCTCGTCGAGATCGACCGTGACCGCGCTCGGGTCATCGGCCAACGCCTCGGCGATGTAGGCCAGCACGGCGCTGGCCGTGGCGGCGCCTTCGGTCGCGTCGTCTTCGTCGTCGATCGTGTTGATGTCACCATCGACGTAGTCGTCGTGGATGTCGCTCACTGGGCTGTGCGGGCGGCCTTCACCGCGTCGAAGGCCTCGAGCGCACCGCTCTTGGCGAGCAGCTTCGCGACGCGCTCGGTCGGCTGGGCGCCGTTCTCGAGCCAGCGCACGACCTTGTCGTTGTCAATGGAGATCACGGTCTCGGGCTCGGCGCTCGAGAGTCCCCGGGGCTGGTACGTGCCGAGGATCTCGAGGAAGGCGCCCGAGCGGGCGCGACGGCTCTCAGCGGCCACGACGCGATAGGTGGGTTGCTTCTTCTTACCCATGCGCACTAGACGTAGTTTTACAGCCACGACGACAGTCCTTCCAAGCGTTCGTCCCCTCGTGGGACGGGGGGTTGTACCCGAGTGGGCAAGTTTAGCGTTGTTTGGGGGGGGTGACCCGCCCGCCCTTCTTCTTCTTGTTTTTCCCACTCGGCGAGGGCGCCGGCGAGCCCGCGCGCAGCCCCGCGCCGAGGGCTTCGAAGCCCGCGGGGACCTCGCGACTCCGGTCGGCCCGCGCGGCCATCTGGGCGGCGCGACCCAACTTTCCCGGCAGGTTGGGCATGCCCCCGCCAGCCATCTGGCGCATCATCTTCTTCATCTCACCAAACTGCTTGAGCAGCTGATTGACCGCGTTGACACTCGTGCCCGAGCCGGCCGCGATGCGCGTGCGCCGCGACCCGTCGAGCACGGCGGGATCGCGGCGTTCGCGCGGAGTCATCGACTGAATGATCGCCTCGATCTTGTTCAGCTCTCGATCGTCGACGTTGGAGGCGGCGTTGCGCATCTCCTTAGTCACGCCGGGCATCAACTTCATCAGCCCGCCGAAAGATCCCATCTTGCGCACCTGGTTCAGCTGGGCCAGGAAGTCTTCGAGCGTGAACTGGCCGCTCATGAGACGACTCGCCGAGTTCGCCACCACGTCGGCGTCCATCGTCGCCTCGGCCCGTTCGATCAAGGAGAGCGCGTCGCCCATGCCCAAGATGCGCGAGGCGATCCGATCGGGGTGAAAGAGTTCGAAGTCCCCGACCTTCTCGCCCGTCGAGGCGAAGACCACCGGGCGACCCACGACGCCGCGCGCCGAGAGAACGGCTCCCCCACGCGCGTCGTAGTCGAGCTTGGTGACGATGAGGCCCGAGAGCGACAGCGAGTCGTGGAAGGCCCGTGCCGTGTGCACGGCGTCTTGACCGGTCACGGCGTCAATGACGAGGAACGTGTAGTGCGGGCTGGTCGCGTCGCTGATCGCGCGCACCTCGGCCATGAGCGGCGCATCCACCGCCAGGCGTCCCGCGGTGTCAACGATCACCACGTCGCGGCCCAGGCGCCGAGCGCGCTCGACACCTTCTCGCGCCACCGAGACCGGATCGCTCGGCTCGCTGTAGACGTCGACACCGATGGAGTCACCCAGCACCCGCAACTGCTCGACGGCGGCCGGGCGCTGCAGGTCGGCCGCGACGAGGTACGGCTGGCGGCCCTGCGCCTTGAACCACTGTGCGAGGGCCGCGGCCGCGGTCGTCTTGCCGGCGCCCTGGAGACCAGCGAGCAAGACCACCGTCGGCGGACGCGACGCGTAGGTCACCTTGAGCGGCGTCGCGCCCAGGACCTCGATGAGCTGCTCGTGGACCGCCTTGATCACCTGCTGACCGGGCGTGAGGCTCGTCGCGAGCGACGCGCCCACGAGGCGCGTGCGCACCGCGTCGAGGAACGCGCGCACCACCGTCAACTCGACGTCGGCCTCCAAGAGGGCGGTGCGCACCTCTTCAAGCGCGGCGTCGATGTCGCCGGGTGAGAGGCGTCCGCGTGAGCGAAGCGACGCGCTCAGGCGTTCGAGGCGGTCCGAGAGGGCGTCAAACATGGTTCTCGAAGGCTACCGTCAGGGGGCGAGGAGCGAGTCGACGAAGTCCTCGGGCACGAAGACGCGCAGGTCCTCCACCCGTTCGCCCACCCCCACGAACTTCACGGGAATGCCCAACTCGCGTTCGATCGCCACCACGATGCCCCCGCGGGCCGTGCCGTCGAGCTTGGTGAGGACGATGCCCGTCACCTCGGCCGCCGCGAGGAACTCACGCGCCTGGCTGAGGGCGTTCTGGCCCGTCGTCGCGTCGAGGACGAGCAGGGTCTCAACCACCTGGCCGGGGTCGCGATCTGCGACGCGACGTACCTTGCGCAGTTCGTCGAGCAGATTCGTGTTGTTCGCCCGCCGACCGGCGGTGTCGGCGAGGACGATGTCGGCGTGGCGCGCGCCGGCGCGCCCGAGTGCGTCGTGGATGACCGAACCTGGGTCTGCGCCCTCGGTGGCGCGCACGATGTCCGCACTGGCTCGCTCGGCCCACAAGGCGAGCTGGTCCGCGGCGGCCGCGCGAAAGGTGTCCCCCGCCGCGAGCACGACGTGACGCCCCTCGTCGACGTGGTGCTGGGCGAGCTTGCCGATCGTCGTGGTCTTGCCCACCCCGTTGACGCCTACGAAGAGCCACACCGGAATGCGCCCGGGATCGGCGACGAGGCGCACGCCCCGGTCGCGGTCGAGGAACTCGAGCAAGACGCGGCGCACCTCACCCGCGACGCCGAGGTGAACGCCCTGGTCCAGTTGCTCAAGCACCGCGCGCGTCGTCGACACGCCGAGATCGCTTCGCAAGAGCACCTCTTCAACGACGTCGCGCTGCTCGCGCGAGAGCGCACCCTCGCCTGAGAGGTTGCGCAGGCGATCGAGCACTCCGCGCGAACTCGCGAGCCGCGTGCGCAGTGCGTCGGGCTCGTCGAGACTCGGTCGCGCGGCAACTTCCTCGACCAGCACCTCAGGCAACGGGGCGACGGGGGGCGCGAGCACGGGCCGGCGAGTTCGAGAGCGCACCACCACGAGTGCGACGAGCGCAACGACGACGAGCGCGACGACGACGAGAACGTAGGTCACGACGCCACCTCGCGCTTCACCCGTTGGCTGACGACCTTCGACGAGGCGCCGGGCACCATGGTGACGCCGTAGAGGGCGTCGGCGGACTCCATCGTGCGCTTCTGGTGCGTGACGATGAGCAACTGCGCCTCGTCGCGGAACTCGTCGACGAGGCTGAGGAAGCGCTGGAGGTTCACGTCATCGAGCGCCGCCTCCACCTCGTCCATCATGTAGAAGGGAGAGGGCCGCGAGCGAAACACCGCGAAGAGGAAGGCCAGCGCGGCCATCGAGCGCTCGCCGCCCGAGAGCAGCGAGAGGCGTCGCATGTTGCGCCCCATGGGCCGCACCTCGATCTCCACGCCGGTGTTGAGCGGATCATCGGGCTCACTGAGCAAGAGGCGTCCCTGACCCCCGGGAAAGAGCATCCCGATGAGATTGGCGAAGTGCTCGTTGACGTCGGCCACCGCGCTCGAGAAGGACGACATGATCTGCTCGTCGAGCTCGCGCACCGCCTCTTGGAGCTCTCGACGAGCGTGGCGCACGTCGCTCACCTGCGCGTCGAGCTCTTGGTAGCGCTCTTCGAGGGCCACGAGCTCTTCGAGGGCCAGCGGATTGATGGGCCCGAGCGACGTGATGCGCGCCTCGAGCTCGCCCACGCGCGCCTCGAGGGTCGTGCCCTCAACCAACTCCACGCTCGGCGCGGGTCCGAGGTCCGCCACCTCCACGCCCAACTCGTGACGCACCGCCTCGTGCAGGTTGGCAATCATCACCACGAGCTCGGCGCGCTCGATCTCGCCGCGGCGAGCGACGTCGGCGAAGCCCGTAAGACGGGCCTCGACCTCGTGGCGCTCGGCGCGCACGGCCTCGAGGCGCTCGGCGCTCGCGCGCGTCGCCTCGAGCTGCTCGCGATAGGAGGAGTCCATCGCCTCTTGGGACATGCGCACGTCCTCGAGGGCTCGCTCCACGAGCTCACCCAGTCGCGAAAGGACCGCCAAGTCGAACTCCAGCGCCTCCCGACGAGCGGCCGCCTCATCGCGTTCGCGCGCGTGGCCGGCCAGGCGCGCCTCGATCTCGCCGCGGCGCGCCTCGAAGAGTCCCCGGCGTTCGCTGGCGCGCGCCTCGCGCCGTGAGACCTCGAGCGCGCGCGACTCGACACCGCGGCGTACCTCGCCCACGGCCGAAGCCGCGCCCTCGCGGGCCGCGCGTCGTTCGAGGGCCGACTCTCGGCGTGCGCGCAACACCTCGCGCTGCTCCTGCGCCCCGGCGAGCTCCTCTTCGAGGGCGACGCGCTGGGCGCTCGCGACCTCAAACTCGCTCACGAGTGTCTCGAGGTTACGCGCGAGCGCGTGGGTCTCGAGTTCGAGTCGCTCGGCCTCCGCCTGGTTCGCCGCGAGGGTGCTCTGGGCGCGCGAGAGAGCTGTCGTCGCCGCGACGAGGCGAGCGCGCGCGCCCTCCACCGCGGCGAGGGCCTCGACACGTTCGCGCTGGCGAGGTTCGAGGTTCGCCGCGGCCGCCTCGGCCGCACGCTCCGCCTCGTCGACCGTCGAACGAGTGACGAGCGCCCGGCCCGAAGCCACGCGCCAGCCCGACGCGGCGAAGCGGTCACCGTCGCGCGTGACGATGACGAGATCCGGGTGCGTGACCGCGCTCTCGATGCCCGCGTCGAAGTCCTCGGCGATGAAGGCCCGCGCGAAGAGCGTGTCGAGCACGCGGGTCACGCCCGCGGGGGCGTCTCGACGGGCGCGCACGAGCGAGCGCAGGGCCACGCAGCCCGTGGGCGCGTTCGGGTAGGTCACCGGAGCCTCGCCGGCGGCGAGGATCAGGCCCGCTCCCCCCTCACGACGCAGCGTCTCGAGTGCCGCGCGCGCCGAGGTGCGCCCGTCGACGACGACCGCTCCCAGGGAGGCCCCGGCGGCGGCCTCGACCGCTCGCTCCCAACCACCCTCGACGTCAATGAGATCGAGGAACGGACCGAGCACCCCCGCGAGGTCGGCCACCAGCGCACGTCCCCCCGCCCCCGAGAGTTCCTCGAGGGCCCGCGCGAGCGCGTCGGCGCGCGCCTGGGTGCGCGCCGCGAGCTCGGACGCGTCGGCGAGTGCGGCGTCGGCGGCCGAGCGCGCCGCGTCGGCGGTGGCGACGTCGCGCGTGGCGACCTCGTGCTCGGTCTCCGAGGAGGTCACGGCGGCGGCCGCCTCGGCCAGGGCGGAGACGAGGGCCGCGCGCGAGGACTCGAGGTGCTGGTGGCGCTCGCGCGCCGCCTCCAGACGCACGCGGGCTTTCTCCTGGGCGTCACGCAGGTTCGCCACCGAGCGCGTCAGGGTCGCGTGACGCTCCTCGAGGGCGTGCAGCGTCGCCTCGTCGACCTCGTCAGAATCGGCGCCGTAGGTCGCGACGAACTCCTCCTCGAGGCGCGCGAGGTCGGCGCGAGCCGACTCGAGTACGGCGCGCTCCGCGGCGAGGTCGGCCTCGTCCAGGTCGAGTGCGGCCAGGTCGAGCGCGAGTTTGGCGCCATCGGCCTCGAGCGTGGCGATGACGTTCTCGTCGGCCGCGGCGGCGAGGGCCGCCCGTAGGGCCCGGCGACGCTCGTCAATCACCGACGCCGTGCCCCGGGCTCGTTCGACGAGTCCGGCGAGCACGCCGAGGGTCGAGGCGAGGACCTCCTCGCGACGACTCGCCATTTCGGCCGCCGCGGCCTGGGCCTGGGCGTCGAGGACGGCGAGCTTCTGGCGCACCTCGCGCTCGCTCTCCTCGAGTGCGGCGAGTTGGGTGTCGAGTTCGTGTCGGCGAGCGTTGAATGCGGCGAGTCGGTCGGCGAAGAGGGCGTGGCGCGCGCCGCGCAGCTCGGACTCGACCTCGGCGAAGTGGCGCGCCGAGACCGCCTGGCGCTCGAGGGGACGCATCTGGCGGCGCACCTCGCGCACGAGGTCGCCGAGGCGCTCGAGGTTCTCCTGGGTTTGGGCCAGGCGTCGCTCGCTGCGCTCTTTGCGGCGACGGTGTTTGAGCACGCCCGCCGCCTCTTCGATCACGGCCCGACGGGTTTCGGGGTTGGAGTTGAGGATTGAGTCGAGCTGACCCTGGCCGATGATCATGTGCTGCTGGCGGCCCACCCCCGAGTCGTTGAGCAGGTCCTGCACGTCGAGGAGTCGGCACGTCGTGCCGTTGATGGCGTAGTCGGATTCACCGTTGCGAAAGAGGGTTCGCGAAATCGTCACCTCGGCGCCGTCGATGGGTAGCTTGCCCGAGGAGTTGTCGAGCGTGAGCGAGACCTCGGCCCGTCCGAGGGCCGCTCGATGCGCGGTGCCCATGAAGATGACGTCGTCCATCTTCGCGCTGCGCAGCGCGCGCGCGCTCTGAGCGCCGAGGACCCAGGTGACGGCGTCGACGACGTTGGACTTGCCCGATCCGTTGGGACCGACCACCGCCGTGACGCCGGGCTCGAAGTCCAGCACGGTCAGGTCGGCGAAGGACTTAAAGCCCCGCATGGT
>JAJYAC010000006.1 GCA_021779735.1 Actinomycetes bacterium | reverse complement strand
GCGCTCGCGCGCGTCGAGGGTCGTTTCCATCCACTCACCGATCTCGGCGAGTGACGCGCCGGGGGTGAAGACGTGCGCGACGCCCGCGTGGCGCAGCGCCGCGAGGTCGGCGTCGGGAATGATGCCACCCACCACGACGACGACGTCCTCGCGGCCCTGGGCGGCCAAGAGCTCCACCACGCGCGGCACCAGCACCAGGTGGGCGCCCGAGAGCAGGGAGAGTCCCAACGCGTCGGCGTCCTCGTGCACGACGGCGGCGACAATTTGCTCGGGGCTCTGGTGCAGTCCGGTGTAGACCACCTCAAAGCCGGCGTCACGCAACGCCCGGGCGATGACCTTCGCGCCGCGGTCGTGGCCATCTAGGCCAGGCTTCGCCACGACCACTCGATAGGTGCGCTCCATTGGCTACAGAGCATAGAGGCCGTGGTGGAGGGCCCCTTTGGGCCACCCCTGGCCCGAAGCGGCGCGCGACCCGGGACTAGCCTGACCACTGTGACGCACACGGTGACTCCGGCGCGCGGGCCGGTGCGCGCTCTGCTCTCGGCGATGCGCCCCACCCAGTGGGTGAAGAACCTCTTGATTGGGGTGGCCCCCGCGGCCGCGGGCATGGCCGGCGACGCCGACGTCGTGCGCCACACGGCGGCGGCGTTCCTCAGTTTCTGCGCCCTCGCCTCGGCGGTCTACCTGATCAACGACGTGCGCGACATCGAGGCCGACCGGCGCCACCCCACCAAGCGCCACCGGGCGATCCCCGCCGGTCAGCTGTCGATTCGCCTGGCTCTCACCGCCGTGGCCGTGCTCGTGGCCCTCGCCTTCACCCTGCCGGCGTTCTTGTGGCACCCCGGGGGCCTCTACTTCATCCTCGGGCTCTACCTCGTGAACTCCGTCGCCTACAGCCTGTGGCTCAAGAACGCGGTCATCATCGAGCTCGGCATCGTCGCCAACGGCTTCTTCCTGCGCGCCTACGCCGGGGCCGTGGCCTCGCACATCTTCGTCTCCACCTGGTTCCTCGTCGTCATCTCCTTCGGCGCCCTCTTCCTCGTGGTCGGCAAGCGCTCGAGCGAGCTGAAGAAGGTGGGCGCCGGGGCGAGCCGCCCGGTGCTCGCCCAGTACACGCCGGAGTTCCTGCACTCGGCTCTCACCATGTCGGCCACCGTCGTGGTGACGAGCTACTGCCTGTGGGCCTTTGACACCTCGATCACCGGACTGTCCTCGGTGCGACACCACATCGTGCCCATTCGCCTCTCGATCGCTCCCGTCGTTCTCGCGGTCTTGTTCATCATGCGCTCGGCCGAAGCGGGCGAGGGCCAGAGCCCCGAGGACCTCCTCTTGCACGATCGCGTCGTCCAACTGCTCGGCCTGATCTGGGCCGGGCTCCTCGCCCTGGGCGTCTACGGGTGACGCGCCAGCGCCTCACCGGCTGGGGTCGCACGAGCGCGAGCCTCTCGAGCGTGATCAGCCCGCGTAACGAGGACGAGGTGGCGGCCGCGCTGAGCGGCGAGGTGATCGCGCGCGGTCTGGGTCGCAGCTACGGCGACGCCGCCCAGCTCGCCGGGGGCGTCGTGCTCGACAACGCCGAGCTCGGGGGCGTCTCGGCGATCAGCGCCGACGGCCTGGTCACGGTCGGCGCGGGGGTCTCGCTCGAGGATCTCCTCGCGCTCTCAATCCCCCAGGGCTGGTTCGTGCCGGTCACCCCGGGCACGCGCCAGGTGAGCATCGGCGGCATGATCGGCGCCGACGTGCACGGCAAGAACCATCACCGCGAGGGCTCCATCGGCGCGCACGTGACCGAGATGCGCCTCGTCACCCCGATCGGGGCGATGACGCTCAGCCCCACGCACGAGCCGGCGCTCTTTTGGGCGACGATGGGCGCGATGGGTCTCACCGGGGTCCTCACGAGCGTCACCCTGCGCATGATCCGCATCGAGACCGACCAGGTGCTCGTTGACACCGACCGCTTCGGCGACCTCGACGCGGTGATGGCCGAGATGTCGCGCGGCGACGACGCCTACCGCTACTCCGTGGCCTGGGTCGACTGCATGACGCGCGGCTCGCACATGGGGCGCGCCATTCTCACGCGCGGCGATCACGCCACCGCGAGCCAGGTCGACGACGCGCACCTGAAAGCCCCGCGCGCAGCGCGTCTGCGCGTGCCCCTCGACGCGCCGAGCGGACTGCTCAACCCGTTCTCCATCCGCGCCTTCAACGAGCTGTGGTTCCGCTCGGCGCCGCGCCACGAACGCGACGAGGCCCAGTCGCTCGCGACGTTCTTTCACCCCCTCGATGGCGTGGGCGACTGGAACCGCCTCTACGGCCGGCGCGGCTTCGTCCAGTACCAGTTCTGCGTACCCGACGCCGCTGGCGAGACGGTCGTCGAGGCGATCTCACGCCTCTCGTCCTCGCGCGTGCCGAGCTTCCTCGCGGTACTGAAGCGCTTCGGCGCGGCGAACCCCGCCCCCCTCTCGTTCCCCCAGCCGGGCTGGACGCTCGCCCTGGACCTGCCCGTGGGCCCCGAGAAGCTGCCGGGCATCCTCGACGGCCTCGACGAACTGGTGCTCGGCGCCGGCGGGCGGGTCTACCTGGCCAAGGACGCGCGGCTCGCGCCGGCCACCTTCGCCGCGATGTACCCGCGCCTGGGAGAGTTCCTCGCTCTCAAGGCTCGCGTCGATCCCGAGGGACACCTCACGAGCGACCTCGCGCGGCGCCTCCACCTAGGATCGCCCCATGGATAACGCCTTCGGCCAGCCCCAGAACGTCGTCGTGCTCGGGGGCAGCTCGGACATCGCGCGGGCCATCGTGCGCAAGCTCTGCGCGGCGCGCGCCAACACCGTCGTGCTCGCCGGGCGCAATCAGGAACTCCTCGACGCCGCCGCGAGCGAGGCCCGCGACTACGGGGCGACCTCCACGGCCACCGTGCTCTTTGACGCCGAGGACGTCAACGACGCCGCGCGGGTCGTCGACGAGTGCCTCGAGCGCGTCGACGGGCCCGTCGACCTCGTGATCGTGGCCGTGGGACTGCTCGGCCACCAGAGCGCGATGGAAGACGACGCCACCGCGAGCGCGCGCATGATGAACGTGAACTTGACCTGGCCCGTCGCCGCGCTCGCGCGTCTGCGCGCGCGCCTCGTGGTCCAGGGCCGCGGGCGCATCCTCGTGATCTCCTCGGTGGCGGCCGTGCGGGTGCGGCGCACCCAGTACCTCTACGGCGGGGCCAAGGCGGGCCTGGACCGGCTCGCCCAGGGCGTCGCCGACTCGCTCGAGGGCACCGGCGTCACGCTGCAGCTCTTGCGCCCGGGCTTCGTGCGTTCCAAGATGACGACCGGCCAGAAGGAAATCCCCTTCACGACCGGCGTGAACGAGGTCGCCGACAACGCCCTGCGCGGCCTCGCCAGTGGCGAGCGCGTCATCTGGTCCCCGCCGATCCTGCGCTACGTGTTCTTCGCACTGCGCCACTTGCCCGCGCCCCTGTGGCGTCGACTCGCCGATCGCTGAGCGAGATCCGTCGGCCGTCCTTAAGTTTCTATTTATTTTGTCAAGTATCAGAGGACCGATTTCGACCAATCACGGTGCTCAAATGACTGGCAGCAGTTGGAGGTCGCCATGGGCCAGTTAGAGCAACGCACGGACGCCTGGCGTCGGCTCCTGGCCGTGCTGCCCGACGAGGTCATTGTCGTCGACGCTCAGGGCGTCATCCACCACGTGGGAGCCTCGCTCGACGCGCTCACGGGCTATCGAGACGGCGAGCTGATCGGTCGCTCGATTGAGACGCTGATCCCTCCCGAGGTACGCCAGGCGCACCACGGCTCGCGTACGCAGTACGCGAGCGACCCTCGCGCGAGGACCATGGGCACCAACGCGCACTACCGCCTCCTCAGAAAGGACCACGCCGAGGTCTTGGTCTCGGTCGCCCTCTCTCCCTTCAGCGTCGACGACCGAGCGTGGGTCGTCGCCGCGGTGCGGGCCGCCGCTTCCACGCAGTCGCTCGGCCACCGCGCCGATATGGCCGAGCGACTCACCTCGGCCGCGTTGCTGGCCGAGAGCGAGGAACGCTTTCGCCTCGCCTTCGAGGCGAACACCTCGCCCATGATCTTCGTCGACCTCGAGGACTGCATCACGGCGGCCAACGACGCGTTCTGTCGACTCATCGGACGCGACCGATCAGAGATCGTCGGTTTCGACTCGTCCTCGTTCACCCACCCCGACGACCAGGAGATCTCGGGCGCCGTCCGCGAGCGGTTTCTCCTCGGCGATGAGGCCCCGGCGACCTACGTCAAGCGCTACGTGCACCGAGACGGCCACGTCGTCATCGTCGAAGTCTCCAAGTCGCCGGCGCGCGACGCCGCCGGTCGCGTTCGCTACTTCGTGGTGTCCGAGCGCGACGTCACCGAGGAGCGCCTGCTCGTCGCCCGGCTCACGCAACAGGCGCTGCACGATCCCCTGACCGGTCTGGCGAACCGCACCTTGTTCGAGGATCGTCTGAACCAGGCCAAGGCGCGACTGAGCCGCCTCGGCGGCCTGAGCGCGGTGCTGTTGCTCGACCTCGATGACTTCAAGGGAGTCAACGACACGTTTGGCCACTTCATCGGCGACCAACTGCTCGCGGGCATCGCACGCCGCTTCGAACTCGTGACGCGATCGACGGACACGCTGAGTCACCTCGGCGCCGACGAGTTCCTCTACCTCGCCGAAGACCTCGCGAGCTTCGACGAGGCGGCCACCGTCGCGCGGCGCCTCCTCGACGTCCTGGCCGAGCCCTTCGTCTTTGATGGCATGCGTATCGACCAGCGTGCCACCGTGGGCATCGCCTTGTGCGACCGCGATTCGGTCGACACGGCCGATCTCCTCCAGGAGGCGGACGTCGCGCGATATGAGGCCAAGCGCACTCGTCGCGGCAGTTACGTGGTCTTTCACCCCGCGATGCGCCAGAGCGCGGTGCACCGGTTCTCGCTCGTTCAAGAACTTCACGTGGCCCTGGCGAACAAGCAGCTGTCGATGCACTACCAGCCGATCGTGGAACTGGCCAGCGGACGAGTGGTGGCCTTCGAGTCCCTGATGCGCTGGCGCCACCCGGAGCGAGGCGCCATCTCTCCCGAGGTGTTTATCCCCCTCGCCGAACGCAGTTCGCTCATCGTCGATCTCGGCGCATTCGCCCTGCGCACGGCGCTGAACGAGGCACGGCGCTGGCCCGCGTCGCGCGGCGTTGCGCCCTACGTCAGCGTCAACATCTCCGCGGAGGGCTTCCACGACGACGGGCTGGTCGGAGTCATCGAAGACTCGTTGAGTGAGAGCGGCGTTGCGCCCGAGCGCCTGGTCATCGAGATCACGGAGAGCGCCGCGCTGCGTGACGTGACCGAGACCCTCGTGACCACCAAGCGCCTTCAAGAGTTGGGGGTGCGAGTCGCCCTCGACGACTTCGGCACCGGTTACTCGTCACTGTCCCAGTTGACCTTGCTGCGTCCGGACATCCTCAAGATCGATCGCTCCTTCGTCAGCCCTCCCCACGCGAGCGAGGACCACGACGCTCTGCTCGAGGCGGTCGTCACCCTGGGCGCGAAGATGGGCATGACGGTCCTCGCCGAGGGCATCGAGACCGCCGAGCAGTGGACGAACCTGCACGCGCTGGGCTGCACCCTCGGGCAGGGCTTTCACTTCTCGCCCGCGGTGGCCCGCGATCAGGTGGGCGGGCTCATCGCGCACGCGTACCTGCGCTGACCAGTCGCCGCTCCTCAACGGGTAACGCGAGGCAGGTCGCGCCCTACCGGCGACGCCAGCCCGCGGGGCAGCGAGGACTCGCCCCCGTCACCACTCGGTGCGCGCCGTTGCGTACGCACGTGATCGACGCCTGCCCATCGACAAAGGCCGTCACCGGCGCCGACGAGACCCCTGCGCTGGTGGCGACGACGCGCACGCCCACCGACTGGGTGGGACTCACCCCGTAGAAGGCGCACCCACCTGACGTGGTGGTGACGTGAAACGACGAGGGGCTCGAGTAGCCGTACATCAGGGTGCAGGTGTAGGAGTCGCTCCCGTTAGGGGTCCAGCTCGCACTCACGGTGGTGTGACTGCGCGTCAGCGAGAGGCCCGCGAGCCGCCCGGGGGTCACCTCGTTTTGAGTGATGAACGCTTGAGTGCGACCGGTGCTGTCTACGTAGTTACCTCCGGCCAGGCATTGGCCCGCGCTACAGGTCAGCGCGGTCACTCCCGCGCCGCCACGGGCATTGAGTGACGTGGCCACCGGCGACGCGGCCCACACTCCGTTCACCTCGTCAGCGATGAACGCCCCGTACGTGCTGCCCGTCGCGTCGTAGTAGCCACCGGCCTCGCACTGGCCCGCGCTGCAGGCGACGGCCCAGACCGTCGCGTTCCCGCCACCATTGAGTGACGCGGCGACCGTCGTCGCGCTCCAGGTGCCGTTCACCTCGTCGGCGACGAAGGCCTGGTACGTTGACCCTGCGTCATTGAGCATGCCGCCGGCCACGCAGTGCCCCGAGGGGTCACACGCGACCGAGTTCGTCTCGGCCGACCCACCCGTGTTGAGTGACGTCGCGATGGGCGTCGTCGTCCAGAGTCCACCTACCTCGTCGGCGACGAAGGCCTGGTACGTTGACCCCGCGTCATTGAGCATGCCGCCGGCCACGCAGTGCCCCGAGGGGTCACACGCGAGCGACGTCAGTGTGGTCGTGGCGTTCACTCTGCTCGCCTGGGCGAGTGACGTCGCGCGCGACCACACGCCGCCCACCTCGTCAACCACAAAGGCGTGCTGAATGGTGCTGGCGTCGTAGTAGTAGCCGCCGGCCACGCAGTAGCCCACGCCGTCACAGGCCACCGCGTTCACCTGGGCGTAGCCGTTGGATCCCGCGAGGTCGCCGAGTGCCTGGTTCGACCCGTCTGTCAGAGTGCTCGGCGCGCCCCAGGTGCCGTTGACCTCGTCCATGACGAAGGCCTGGACGTGAACGCCCGCGGTCTCGTAGTAGCCGCCGGCCACGCAGTGGCCCGACGCCTCACAGGCCACCGCGTTCACCTGTGATCCGTTCGGGTCCAGACTCGAGGGCAGCGTGGTGATCACCCAGTTGCCGTTCACCTCGTCGGCGACGAAGGCGAAGGTCGTCGTGGACGCGTCTTCGTAGTACCCGCCAGCCACGCAGTGGCCCGACGGGTCGCAAGCCACCGAGGTCACCTGGGCGCCACTCATGTTGAGTGATCCCGCGAGGGTGGTGGGCGCGCCCCAGACGCCGTTCACCTCGTTGACGATGAGGGCCTGGGAGGTGTTGTTGACGTCTTCGTAGTAGCCGCCGGCCACGCACTGGCCCGGCCCCGCGCACGACACGGACAAGACCTGGGCGTAGCCGCCGAGGTTGAGCGAGGTCGCGAGGGGTTGGGCCGGCGTCCACGTCGACGCCCCCGCCAGGCTCGACGTGAGGGGCAGGGCCCCGGCGATGAGACTGGCGAGAAGCACCAGGCGCCACCCCCGAACTCGAGAAACTCCTGGCATGCCACCCTCCTGATCAGACGCAAATAGTGAACATCCTATACAGAGTCGCTTGCGCGGACCCGCCTTCGTCGCAGCGCGGGCCCTCGACGCGCCTAGCCGGCGGGCGTCAACTTCGAGGTCGTGGTGGTTGAGGACGAGGTGGTCCCCGACGTCGTGGCGTAGGCGGGACGCAGGCTCATCGTGTAGAAGTCGCGGTTCCACCAGGTGGCGAAGTAGCGAGAGGGCGGGCCGTTCATCGCGCTCAGTAACTTCGTGCCGTTGCCGCCGTTGATCGGCGAGTTGAGTGCCCCGTTAAAGACCGAGTACTGCACCCAGTCGGTGTTGATGTCGAGCTCCATGGCCCGCACCGCTCCGGCGCGCACGAGCACGTTGGCGAGGTCGCTGATGGAGAGCGCCGGGCCGCCGACGTAGACGATGGCGCCGTCCTTCGTGACACCCAGGCCCGAGCGCCACACGCTGAACGTCCCTCCCAGGGTCTTACCCCAGGCGATGGAGTTGGGGTTGGCCAGACCGGGCACGGCTTGGCCGTTGTTGACGAGCAGGCGCAGATTCTGGCGCACCGAGGCGATCTGATTGTTCATGGTGAAGCCCTTGGTGCCCCACGCGCCCAAGGTCATCGTGCCGTCTTTGAAGACTACGACGGAGGCCGCGCCGCGGCGCAGCGGGATGATCATGCGCCCGTCGGTGTAGTAGCCACCGTTGGCGTCCTGCATGCGAAAGCCCGCGTTGAAAGCGGCCACCAGGGTGCGCGAGGCCGCCGCGGTGATCGGCGCGGAGTGGCTGAAGTGGTAACCGCCGGGGATGTAGCTGCCCGAGTAGAGCTGGGCCTGGAGAAGTCGCGGGTCCATCCAGGCCACGCCCACCACGTAGCTCGTGTTGATGGCGTTGGGACGCACGAAGGCCTCGTAGACGGTCGGTATACCCGTCGCCGTCGTGCGACCGGCGACGTGCCAGACTCCCTCGCCGGGCAGGGGGTGGGCGGCCGGCGTCGACATGCGCGTGGGCACGGGCAGGGGTCCGCTGGGCAGTTGCGTCGCGGTCGCGCCCTTGCCGAAGGCCGACAGCGACGGCTTGCCGCCCTTCTTGGGCGGGTTCAACTTGTAGTACTCGGTCTCGATCCAGGTGATCACGCTGCCCATCCCGTGGCTGCGGCCCCACTCGGCGGCGCGCGCCATGTAGGAGACGCCGTAGGTCGGGTTGTGCAGGGCGAAGGCCAGCGTGCCGCCGAGGTAGAGGACGAAGGCGAGCGACGCGCTCGAGAGCACGACGAGTGCGCGGCGTCGCCAGTACACGCTCTGGGGCAGTCGGTGGTTGCCCGGCGCGCTCGGCGGCCGATAGGCGGGTCGGGTCGAGACCATGAGTATCCATTCTGACACCCGCGCTGGCGCCCCCATCCGCGCGCGGGTTGATTCTTAGCCGCCCTTTAGAAAAGCACTGGCCATCAGGCCCGTCGTAGGGGCGTCATCGATAGGACCAGTTGCTTGGTGCCGTGGGCGTCAAAGTTGACGCCGGCGCGCGCGCGAGCGCCCTCACCCTCGACGCTCACGACCACGCCGCGGCCGTAGCGATCGTGCACGACGACGTCACCGCGGCGCAGACCGAGCGTCTCGGCCCCCGTAGAGCGCACCGGCGGCGCGGCGCCCGCGCCGAAGGCGCGACCCTCGGCGAAACTGCTCGCGCGCCCGACGAATCCGTCCTCCTCGACGAAGCTGGAGCGACGCATCGGCGGGCTCGAGGACAGGTCCACCACCAACTCGCTCGGCACCTCGGCGAGGAAACGACTGGCCAGGGCGTCGGTGCGCTGGCCCCAGGTCGTGCGGGTCCAGGCGTGGGTGAGAGAGAGGTGACGCATCGCGCGCGTGAGGCCGACGTAGCACAGGCGTCGCTCCTCTTCGAGCTCGGCCTCGTCGGAGAGCGCTCGGCGGTGCGGAAAGATCGTCTCCTCCAAACCGCTGATGATGACCGCCGGAAACTCGAGTCCCTTGGCCACGTGCAGGGTCATCAGCGACACCGCCCCGGCCCCGGCGTCGAGCTGGTCCGAGTCGGCCACGAGCGCCATGCGCTCAACGAAGTCGAGCAGTGTCTCGTACTGCGCGGCGGCCGAGGCGAGCTCGCCGAGGTTCTCCAGGCGCGAGTACGCCTCGTCGGTGTTCTCCTCGCGCAGCGCCGCTCCCATCCCCGAGTCGCGCACGATCGCCTCGATCATCTCGCGCGGACTGAGGTCGTTGGCGAGCGCGCGCAGCTCGTCGAGGAGAAATGAGAACTTCGACGCGCCGGCCAGGGCCCGGCTCGTGAGGCCCGCGTCGGCCGCGTGGTCGGCCGCCTCGGCAAAGGAGAGTCCGCGCTCGGCGGCGTAAGCGCCGAGCTTGGTCTGGGCCGCGTCACCGATGCCGCGCTTGGGCTCATTGATCACCCGGCGCGCCGACGCCTCGTCGCGCGGGTTCACAATGAGTCGCGCGTACGCCAGCACGTTCTTGACTTCCTTGCGGTCATAGAAGCGCATCCCCGAGATCACCCGGTAGGCGATGCCCGCGCGCAGCATCTCCTCTTCGAGGATGCGGCTCTGGGCGTTGGTGCGATAGAACACGGCCATCTGATTCCAGCCCAGGCCGTACTCGCTGGCGAAGCGTCGCAGCTCGCTGGCGATCCAACGCCCCTCGTCGTACTCGTCGCCCGCGCGATACAGGCGGATCTTCTCGCCCTGGTCGCCCTCGGTGAAGAGGTTCTTCGCCCGGCGTCGGCTGTTGCGCGAGATGACGGCGTTCGCCGCGTCGAGGATCGTCTGGGTCGAGCGGAAGTTCTGCTCGAGCACGATGACCTGGGCGTCGGGGAAACGCTCCTCGAACTGGAGGATATTGCGCACGTCGGCCGCGCGAAAGCGGTAGATGGACTGGTCCGAGTCGCCCACCACGCACAGGTTGCGGTGCTCGGCGGCGAGCATCATCACAAGCTCGTTCTGCACGCCGTTGGTGTCTTGGAACTCGTCGACGAGCAGGTAGCGAAAACGCTTCTGGTAGTTGGCGAGCACGAGCGGATCGGCGCGCAGCATCGCCACCGCGTTAATCAGCAGGTCGTCGAAGTCCATCGCGTTGGCCGCGCGCAGTCGCGCCTCGTAGATCTCGTAGATCTCGCCAATGCGCTTGCGTGAGGGGTCGCCCGCGTGAACCTCGCGAAAGCGCGTGGCGTTGACCATCTCGTTCTTCGCGGCCGAGATCGCCGAGGATACGCTGCGCGGCGCGAGACGCTTGGTGTCCAGGTTGAGCTCGTTCATGATGCGCTCAACGAGTCCCTGGGCGTCGCCGGCGTCGTAGATCGTAAATCCGCGTTCGTAGCCCAACACGTCCGCGTGGGCGCGCAGCATGCGCAGACAGGCCGAGTGAAACGTCGACACCCACATGTCGCGCGCCTCGGGTCCCACCAGGTCGGCGACGCGACGGCGCATCTCGTCAGCGGCCTTGTTGGTGAACGTGATCGCCATCACCTCGTAGGCGCGCGCGTCGCCGGTGGCGAGCAGGTGGGCGATGCGACGCGTGAGCACGCGCGTCTTGCCCGAGCCGGCGCCGGCGACGACGAGCAGCGGTCCCCCCCGTTGGATGACGGCCGCGCGTTGGGGCTCGGTGAGTCCCTCGAGTAGATCGACGGGCTGGGGACGACTCGGTGCGAGGTCGTCAAAGAGGGCCTCGTCGGAGAAGGGCGACCTCACTCCCACTCGATGGTGCCCGGCGGCTTGCTCGTCACGTCGAGGGCCACGCGGTTCACACCCTCGACCTCGCGAATCAGTCGGTTGGCGATGGTTTCGATCAGCTCGTGGGGCAGGCGCGCCCAGTCGGCGGTCATCGCGTCGTCACTCGTGACCGCCCGGATCACGATGGGATACGCGTAGGTGCGTCCGTCGCCCATGACCCCCACGGTACGCACCGCCGGTAACACGGCGAAGCTCTGCCAGAGTTCGTGGTAGAGACCGGCCTTCTTGATTTCGTCGACCACGACGTGGTCGGCGCGGCGCAAGATCTCGGCGCGCTCGCGCGTCACCTCGCCTACGATGCGCACCCCCAGCCCGGGACCCGGGAAGGGCTGGCGCCAGACGATTTCTTCGGGTAGGCCCAGCTCTTCGCCGACGTGGCGCACCTCGTCTTTGAAGAGCGAGCGCAGGGGCTCAACGAGGTCAAAGGAGAGGTCCTCGGGCAGCCCGCCGACGTTGTGGTGGCTCTTGATGTTGGCCGCGTGCCCCGATCCCGACTCGATCACGTCGGGATAGAGCGTGCCCTGGACGAGAAAGCGCGGGCCCTCGCCCGATCCCGCCAGCTCGCGCGCGACGGCTTCGAACTCGCGGATGAAGAGCTCGCCGATGATCTTGCGCTTGGCCTCGGGGTCGGTGACCCCGGCGAGCGCGTCGAAGAAGCGGTCCTCGGCGCGCACGTGGATGAAGTCAACACCGAACTGGCGGGTGAAGGTCTCCTCGATCTGGGCGCCCTCATTGACGCGCATGAGACCGGTGTCGACGAAGACGCAGGTCAACTGGCGACCCACCGCGCGGATCACCAGGGCCGCGGCGACCGCGGAGTCGACGCCACCCGAGAGCGCGCAGAGCACTCTCTCCTCGCCCACCTGGGCCCGAATGATCGCCACGGCGTCGTCGATGATCGAGGTGTTGGTCCACGTCGGCGCGAGGCCCGCGACGTGGTGGAGGAAGTGCGCGAGCAACTCCTGACCACGCTCGCTGTGGGCCACCTCGGGGTGGAACTGGACCGCGTGCAGTCGCCGCGCGGCGTTCTCCATCACCGCGACGGCCGCGCCCGGCGTCGTGGCGGTCACGGCGAAGCCCGCGGGTGCCTGGGAAATCGCGTCGCCGTGGCTCATCCAGCACGTGGAAGCTTCGGGCCACTCCTCGAGCAGGCTCGAGGCGCCGGTGCGCGAGAGGGTCGTACGTCCGTACTCGCCGGCGCCGGTGCGAGCGACGACGCCGCCGAGGTCGCGCGCCATCAGCTGCGCGCCGTAGCAGATTCCCAGAATCGGAATACCGAGGTCGTAGATCGCGGGGTCGAGCGAGGGCGCGGGCACCTCGTAGACGGACTTGGGTCCGCCCGAGAGGATGATCGCGCCGGGCGCCTTGGCGAGAACGTCCGCGGCGCTGATGCTCGCAGGGACGATCTCGGAGTACACGTGCGCCTCGCGCACACGACGGGCTATGAGTTGGGCGTACTGGGCCCCGAAGTCAACGACGAGGACGCTCGTCAATGGCCCATGCCCACGCCCTGGGAACGCTGCAGCGCCTTGCCCTCGGTCTGCAGCGACGGCGCGAGCATGATCTCGGCCTTCTGGAACTCCTTCAAGGTCTCGTATCCACAGGTCGCCATCGACGTGCGCAGGGCGCCGAAGAGGTTGAGGCGGCCGTCGTTCTCGTGCGCCGGTCCGAGGAGGATCTCCTCGAGCGTGCCGCGCACCTGGGTGCGCACGCGCGTGCCGCGCGGCAGCGTCGGGTGGAACGTCGCCATGCCCCAGTGGTAGCCGCGCGCCGGCGCCTCGATCGCGCTGGTGAGCGGCGAGCCGATCATCACCGCGTCCGCGCCGCAGGCGATGGCCTTGGCGATGTCGCCGCCCTTAGACATGCCACCGTCGGCGATCACGTGCACGTAGACGCCGGTCTCGTCGAGGTGGCGCATGCGTGCGCCGGCCACGTCGGCGATCGCGGTGGCCTGAGGCACGCCAATGCCCAGCACCGCGCGCGACGTGCACGCGTTGCCCGGTCCCACGCCCACCAACACGCCGGCGGCCCCGGTGCGCATGAGGTGCAGCGCGGCCTGGTAGCTCGCGCATCCGCCCACGATGACCGGGGTCTCGAACTCACGAATGAACTTCTTCAAGTTGAGCGGCTCAACCGTCTTGGAGACGTGCTCGGCCGAGACGACGGTGCCCTGGATGACGAGGATGTCGAGACCGGAGTCCGCGATCACCTTGGACATCCACTCCGTGCGCTGGGGCGTGACCGAGGCGCTCGTCACGATGCCGGCGTCCTTCATCTGCTTGATGCGCTCGGCGACGAGCTCGAGCTTGATCGGCTCTAGGTACATCTGCTGCATGCGCGCGGTGGCCTTGTCGTTGTCGAGCTCGCCGATCTCTTCAAACAGCGACGTCGGGTCCTCGTAGCGCGTCCACAGGCCCTCGAGGTTCAAAACGCCGAGGCCGCCGAGGCGACCGAGTTCGATCGCCGTCGCCGGCGAGATCGCGCCGTCCATGGCCGAGCCCAGCAGCGGCAACTCGAACTTGTAGGCGTCGATCTGCCAGGAGATGTCGACGTCCTCGGGGTCGCGGGTGCGCCGGCTGGGCACGATCGCGATGTCGTCGAAACCGTACGCCTGACGCGCCGATTTGAAAATACCGATTTCAACTTCCGCCATGGTGACCTCCGCGACACGCGTCTGGGGATTGCGTGCCCCCAATCTACCGGACGTCGACTCGCCCCCACCGGGTCAACCCCAGCGACGCCCCTCCTCGGGCCACGCGACGTCGAGGGCGACACACAGCAGCTCGGTCAGCACGCGCGCCGTCGCTCCCCAGATCACGTCGCCGGGAACTCGGTAGAAGTAGAGGGGGAAGAAGCCCTCGTCGTCGCTACCCGGTCGCCGCTCAGCGCGTCGCCAACGCTCCTCGAGGAAGGCTCCCTCCTCGACCAGGTCCTTCAGGGCCACCGTGAAGACGCGGTCGACCTCGGTGGGATCGGCGACCAGCACGGGCCGCTCCTCGAGTGAAGCCACCACCGGCCAGATCGCCGAGGCGGACGCGAAGGTCACGAGCGGGTTGAGCCAGCCCGCGGGGCGCACGCGCGCGGGATCGAGGCCCACCTCCTCTCGGGCCTCGCGCAGCGCGGTGGCCACGGGGTCTTCACCCTCGTCACTGGCCCCGCCCGGCAGAGCGATCTCGCCACGGTGCGCGCGCAGGGAGAACGAGCGGCGCGTGAGGATCACGTGGGCCTCGCCGTCCTCGTCGAAGAGGGCCACCAACACCGCCGAGCGGCGCGTGACCCGCGAGGTTGCCCCCTCGATCGCCGCGAGCTCCGCGGGCTCGCCGGGCAGGGGCGCGACGTCGAGGGTGCGCCCACTCGCGGCCAGTCGCCCGAGCACCCGGCGAGAGGTGATGTGACGCCGCGCCGACTCGTCTAAGTGCGCCCAGGGGGCGGGCCCACCACGCTGAACTTCGTCGGGCACGGGGATGACCTGGGGGTAGTGGTGGCCGGCGAATCGCTCTGGAGGTGGCGAAGGCGTCACCGCTATTTCCCCCTACAGTGGTGGGGTATCTCCCTCGAGGGCACTCTACTGGTCCCTCCACGTCCCCCTCGTTTGCCCACAGGAGAGTCCATGAAGTCTCTGGCCCGTTTCGCCGTTCGCCGTCGCTGGCTCGTTCTCGTGGCCTGGATCATCCTCTTCGTCGGACTCACGGGCGCGGCCCAGAGCGTCGGCACGGCGTTCTCGAACTCCTTCAGCCTGCCCGGCACCGACTCGACGCGCGCCTTCGCCCTCTTGTCCCAGGTGAAGTCCCTCGGCGGTGAGGCCGACCAAATCGTCTTTCAGGCGACCTCGGGCACCATCGCCGATCAGCGCGCGACGATCGAGCAAATGCTCGCGCGCGTCGCCCACCTGCCCAAGGTGGCGAGCGTCACCTCGCCGTTTTGTGCCACGAGCGCGGGCTGCCTCGGCGCGAGCCAAGTCTCCAAAGACGGCGCCATCGCCTACGCCGTCGTGCACTTCTCCGTGCCCGGCTTCAAGCTCACGAACCCCGAGATTCGCGCGGTCGAAACCGTGGGGGCGACTATTCGCTCCGCGCATCTCAACGTCCAGTTCGGCGGTAACGCCTTTGGCCAGCTCGACCAGCCCGCGGCCTCCAAGGGCGAACTCGTGGGTCTCGTCATCGCGGCCCTCGTGCTGCTCTTCGCCTTCGGCTCGTTCCTCGCGATGCTCTTGCCACTGGGCGTCGCGATCTTTGCGCTCGGGGTGGCGACCGCCGCGACGACGCTGCTGAGCCACGCGCTCACCATCGCCCAGTTCGCGCCGATCCTCGGATCTCTCATCGGCTTGGGCGTGGGCATCGACTACGCCCTGTTCATCGTCACGCGTTCACGACAGAACTTAAAGCGCGGTCTCAGCGTTGAAGACTCGATCGTCACCGCTCTCAACACCTCGGGGCGAGCAGTCCTCTTCGCCGGCACCACGGTGTGCATCGCGCTACTCGGCATGCTCGTGCTGCGCTTGTCGTTCCTCAACGGCGTGGCCGTCTCGGCGACGGTCACGGTGGCGATCACGATGGCGGCCTCGGTGACCCTGCTGCCCGCCCTCTTGGCCTTTCAGAAAATGCGCGTGCTGAGCCGTCGCGAGCGTCGCGCCCTCGCCGAGCACGGCCCCGAGCCGGTTGTCGTCGCCGGCGCCTGGCAGCGCTGGAGCCAGTTCGTCTCGCGTCACCCGCGCGCGCTCTCGGCCCTGGCGCTCGTCGTGATCATCTCGATCGCCCTACCCTTCTTCTCGCTGCACCTGGGCAGCTCGGACCAGGGATCGAACCCCCCGGCGACGACGACGCGCCAGGCCTACGACCTCCTCGCGAAGGGCTTTGGTCCAGGCTTTAACGGACCGCTCACCATCGTGGCCTCAGTGCACAGCGCGAGCGACCGCGCCGCACTCAGCAATCTCGATGCCTCGCTCGTGCACGTCTCCGACGTCGCCTCAGTGGGCCCGGCGATTTTCATCCCCCACACCACGGTCGGCATCATCACGGTTGTGCCCGCCTCGAGTCCCCAAGACCAGAGGACGTCTGACCTCATCGCCGCGATCCGCACGCACTACATCCCAGACGCCACTGCCACCAGCCACACCCAGATCCACGTGGGCGGTATCACGGCGATCTTCGACGACTTCGCAACCGTGCTGGGATCCAAGTTGCCCCTCTTCGTCGGCGTCATCGTCCTCTTGGGCAGCCTGCTCTTGATGCTCGCCTTTCGCAGCGTCCTCGTGCCCCTGGTGGCCGCGGTGATGAACCTGCTCGCCGCGGGGGCGTCGTTCGGACTCTTGGTGATGGTCTTTCAGTGGGGCTGGGGCAGCTCAGTCCTCGGTGCGGGCACTGGCCCCATCGAATCGTTCCTGCCGGTGATCATGATCGCGATCCTCTTCGGCCTCTCGATGGACTACCAGGTGTTTCTCGTCTCGCGCATGCACGAAGAGTGGCTCAATACCGGCGACAACGAGGAGGCCATCCAGCGCGGGCAGGCCAACACGGGACGAGTCATCACCGCCGCCGCCCTCATCATGATCTCGGTGTTCATCTCCTTCGCCTTCGGCGGCCAGCGGATCATCGCCGAGTTCGGCATCGGCCTCGGTGGCGCGGTCCTCATGGACGCCTTCATCTTGCGCACGGTGCTGGTGCCGGCTCTCATGCACTTCATCGGCCGGGCGAACTGGTGGATGCCGCGCTGGCTCGATCGAATCGTGCCCCACGTCGCCGTCGAGGCCGAAGACGACCTCGAGCTGGCCTAGGGCCGGCGCCGACGCGGCGTCGCGAGGGCGAAGACGTCACGGCCAGGACGTGACCTCGCGACACGCGTCGGGTGCCTCATCCGCCCGACTGAACGTCTACTTCAGTGCCGCGTCGCCACGAATCGCGAAGTCGAAGAATCCGCGCACCTGCTGAGGTGTGGGGTTGAACTGGGGCGAGTTCGAGGTAATGACTTGGCCGATTGACGCGGCCCAGAAAGTGGCCACGAGCGTGCGCGAGTCGACCCTCTCCGAGATCCACCCGAGATCCTTGGCGTGCTCCATCGCGTCGTTCCAACGCTCAAACTGCACGTCGAGGCGCGTGCAGAACTCGTCACGAACCTTGGGCTGACTCCACACGTCGAGCAGGAGCTTGACGATGCCCCACTTCTCGTCGAGCTGACCGAGGGTCCAGGCCATCTCCGTGTTCTCGCCCAGGGCGTTGTGGAACGCCTCCTGGTCGTCGTTGGCGAGCGCCGCCTCCACTCGCGGGAGATAGACGTGCAGGGGTTCGGTGAGGCGCTGGTAGATGGCGACTTGGGCTTCGGCGATCAACTGCGTGCGCGACTCGAAGTGGTAGTAGATCGTGGGCACGCCCACCCGAGAGCGATTTGCCACTTCGGCGATGCGAACGTGACGAGATCCGTCCTTCTCGATAGCCGCAATAGTCACGTCGAGAATGCGCTGGCGCGTCTCTGAATCCCTGCGCATTTGCGCGTCTCCTTTGGCTGCCGTACCAGTTATATCGCATTTGACCCGATCACTCGCGAGATATCGACCGAGGTCCCCGATCCCCTTTTGGGGCCCGCCAGAGTCTCGCCACCATCCGCCGTCACGGTGCCGACCGACTCCCGTGACGTAGTGCGCGGGTCGGCGGAATCAGTCTCCTCCAACGCGATCCACTCTCACGAGAGCGGGTACCAACGCGTCGTCGAGACGTCGAAAGTCTGGTGTCCACGCGAAGGGAACGACCCCGGAATCCATTTATTGGCAATGTCACGCCGAACGCAACCTGCGTAAGTTCTCAAAATGGGATCGGGAAACCCGACTGATTTCTCGACCATCAAAGGTGCGTCACGTGCGTCTCGTGCGTCTCGTCGAGGGTGGACAACTCCAAGAGATGATTTGTGCGAGGCGCAGCTACACCGTTCTCCGCGCAGTCTGCACCACGAAGAGTGGCGGACGCGCCTCGCACAGGTCCTCGTTGAAGGTGGGACTCGTGCGCGACACCGGCGAGAACCTCACGTGGCCGGCGACGTTCTCTCGTCGTCACGGACATCCTTAAGTCACGACGCAGCCGCGAGGCTCACCGATCGCCTCAGCTCGCCGACCTCACGTGCGGCGAGCGCACTGACGCCACGCGGCGCCGTGAGAGTCGCCTCGGCCGCCTGCGCCGGGCGAGTTCGAGCGGGCGATCGCCGCGATAGACGCGCCATGATGTGCAAAACCGGCGTCAGCGGAAGTCGGGCCAGGACTTCTACTGAAGTTAGGTGAACTTTCGGGAATCACGCACTAAACTGAGCGGTAATTAGAGCGTCTGGAGATTGCCAATGGAATCCCTATTTGGTCCGATTAAGGAAGCGGGGAATCTCTCAGATCGCATCGTGACGCTCATCGAGGACCTCATCGACTCTCAAGCCCTCGAAGAGGGCCAGAGGTTGCCACCCGAACGAGACCTGGCCCTCATGCTCGGAGTCAGCCGACCCGCCCTGCGCGAAGCGGTCAAGACCCTCGAGGCTCACCAGCGGCTCGTGGTCAAGCACGGGCAGGGAGTCTTCGTCGGCCTGAACAAGTCGAACCTTGTCCGCCAACGGCTGTTGAACCTTGAGGTATCCCTAATGGAACTCTTCGCTATGCGTCGAGTTCTCGAGTCAAACGCCGCGACGTGGGCGGCGGCCACCGCCACCGACATGGAAATCGCGCAACTGGAGAAGGTCATGCTCGAGCAAGAGCGCGCGTACCTCGAGCCTGACAACCTCGAGCAGCTCAAGACCGTCGACGCGGCGTTCCATCAGACTGTGGTGGCGATGGCGAAGAATCGCTTCCTCACCCAGACCTTCGAAGTGCTCCAGGAGATGATTGGCGAAGGCATGGAAACGACCCTTCGCATTCCCGACCGGCTCAAGGTGTCAGAGATGGACCATCGTCGAATCTACGACGCCATTAGGGACCACGACCCCGAAGCGGCTGCCGCCGCGGCGGCGAGCCACATCGACGGGGCGAAGAGCGCCGCGGTGAATCTGCTGGGCCGCCAACTCTAGGGACGCTTCGGACTCGACGAGGCTCGAGTCCCCCTAAGCCACTGGCTCGCGATCCACGTCGAGCCCACGACCAGTGGCTGATACGCACCCACCGTCATCGCGACCGGGCCCCAACGTCCGATCAGGTCTTCGAGCCCGACTCGAGGAACCCCAGCGCGAGTCGAGGCTCGTGCTCGTCAGTGAGCCACGAGAGAGACTCGCCTGAGACAGACGATGACTCGCCTAGGCGCGCCTCGAGCCTCGATCCAGGCGCTGCCACGGCACGACCCAACGCTTCACGACCGATAAGAGTGCGCGCAGCGTCAGTCCCAGAGCCATGATCAACAAGATGACCGCCAGCGCTCCGGCCGTGTGGTACGTCGAGGCCTCGGTCTGAAGGGCCTTGCCGATGCCGGTGAGCTCGGTCTGCACCTCGGCGATGATCACACCGACCATCCCCATCGCCACTCCCTGGGTCGCCCCCGTGATGATGAAGGGAACCGCCCCCGGCAACAAGACGTGCAGCCACGTCTGGCGCCGATTCAGGCGAAGCGATCGTGACACCTCCATGAGGTCAGAGTCAATCTCTTGGATACCGTGAAAGACCGTCACCGTCACCGGCCACACCACGAACAGAGTCACAATCACGACTTGCGCGGTGAAGCTGTAACCGACCCACAAGCTGATGATGGGCACGATGGCGACCATCGGCGTCGCGTACAGCGCGAAGATGTACATCGAGATGGCCGCCTCGGCCGCCCGGTACGCCCCCGTCAGCATCCCGATGAAGATGCCGATCAAGAGACCGAACACGTACCCGTAGGCGAACGTCTCGATGCTGTAGAGCAACTCACTTCCTAGCTGGTAGTGAGCGAACAGGATGTACCCCTGATGGATCACCGTCGTCAGGGGCGCGAAGAGAATCGCGATCGTGTGACTGCCGTAGATCTGCCAGCCGATCATCACGACCAGCAGAGACAGCAATCGGATGCCCACGAACGTCCAGCGCTCCTTGCGCAGCCGCTTCTGTCGGCGCTGGAGTACCTGGCGACCCAGCGTCTCCGGGGTCGGTGCGACGGCATCCGCCCTAGCGGGAAGCGACTCGTTGGTGTTCACGTCACTACTCATTGGCGTTCGTCCCCTTGGTATCGGCGCGCGAGTCGCGAACTCGCAGAAGGTCCCAGATCTCCTCGCGCAGCGGCGCGTACTGCTCGTGGCGACGCACGGAGGCCACCGTTCGCGGCCGGGGGATCGGAATCGTGATCTCTTTGACGACGCGTCCGGGATTGACCCCCATGACCACCACCCTGTCCGCCAAGGTGATGGCCTCGTCGATGCTGTGCGTGACGAAGACGGCGGTCTGCTTGTGGCGTCCCCACAGGTTGAGCAACTCCTCCTGGAGGACCTCGCGGGTCTGGGCATCGACCGCCGCGAAGGGCTCGTCTAACAAGATGACCTCAGGCTGAATGGCCAGTGCTCGGGCCAGGCCCGCGCGCTGCTTCATTCCGCCCGACAGCTGCGCGGGGTAGAGGTCGTTGCAGCCCTTCAGCCCGACCAGTTCAATGGCGGCCTCGGCGCGCGCGCGCGCTTCGGCCTTGGGGACGCCGGAGGCCACGAGTGGCAGCATCACGTTCTTGATCACCGTCTTCCACGGAAAGAGGCCGAAGTGCTGAAAGACCACGCCCACGGTGGGCAGAGGCTTGGTGACGACCTGCTTTCCAATCGTGATCTCGCCACTGTCGATTTCGGCCAGGCCGGCGATCATGCGCAGCAACGTCGTCTTGCCGCACCCCGAGGGCCCGACGATGCACACGAACTCCTTGTGCGCGATGTCCAACTGCAGGTTGTTAATAATCAGGGACGAGCCGAACCACTTGTAGATGTCACGACAGTGGATGGCTCCACTGCCCGGATCGTCCCCCGCACTCGCGCCGGCCCGCTCAGCCGCCCGAAGATCCCCCTGTTCAGCCACTTTTCCCCCTGGTCTGACCTCTTGTCACAAGATAATCGTAAGTCGATTCCGAAGTCAACTCGTGGCCCCAGAACGAAGCGAGCGCGTGGGCCATCTCCACGCCGCTCACCCTCGACATCACCGTTCTCGACCCACGGGACATCTAGTTCGTCCCCTCGAGTTCCAAGAGGTAGCACACGTCGCTGCGCCGATCGATGGTGTAGACGATGCCACGATCATCCAAGAACACGTCGTTGAGCTGTCCTTGACTCGGGCCGTCGACGTCGGGCCCCGGAACGAAGCGAGCGATCTCGCGCGGGCGAAGAGGTGAGGACACGTCGTAGACGCCGACCCCCAAACCGAAGAAGGCGCCCGCGGCGAGGTCGAATGAGCGCCAGGCCCCCTGGCCCACGGGATACTCGTGAAGGTTGTGCGCACCGAATCTGCCCGTCGTGGGAATCACGTCCGGCCAGGGCAGATCGAGCGAGCCGACGATCAGCGGACGGGTCTCGATTCGCGCGTCGACAACCCACACGTTCTGGGGGAAGTCCGCGGCCCCCTCTTCGAGCGTCTCATCCGAGAGAAGTCCGAAACCCGACGCTCCCAACGGCACGAACGTGTGCGCGGCCCCCGGCAGGGGCGACGCGTACTGCAACGACCCCACGACCGAGACGTGGGCGCGATCGGAGATGTCGAGGATGAAGCCTCCACCTGAGGTGCAGGCCACGTAGGCCCGGTTGGGCTGCTCGGGCAACACGGAGATGTTGTGCACGCGAAAGCCGAAGTCCCAGGACGAGACGCCGTCGAACTCCACGCGACGTGACGCCGCCTGCTCGGGCGAGAGGGTGACACCTCGGGCCGCCGCGAGTCGTTGGTGCGGGCGCACCGGCATGGGCGCCTCATCGTGCTCCTGGAGGCCGGGGAGCCACCACCGACCGACTTCACTGACTCGAGAGGGTGCCGAGACATCCAGGATGCGAAGCATGAATTGATCACGGGGATCGCGGGGCGCGTAGTCGGCCGACTGACTGGCCAGATAGGCGTACCCGTCGCCGGCCAGCCAGACGAAGTGCGTGCCGACGGAGTTCTCGCCCGACGCGTCGAAGAAGCCGAGGTGGCGTGGCGCGCGCGGATTTGAAATGTCGAAGAACTCGACGCCCGCCGGACTGGCGCCCTTTTGCTTGGCCTGGCGCGTTACCGCGAGAACGTCCTCGTGCACCGCCAAGTTGTTGGAGCGCACGTGGGCTCCGGGCAGCTCATGTCGATACACGACCTCGGGCCTCGTGGGATCGGTGACGTCGGCGACCACGAAGTCAAAGGGAGCGCGTTCCGAAGCAACGAAGATCGAGCGCTGGCCCCCCGGACCCACGTGCATCGCCAAACCCTCGCCACCAGCCATGCCGTCGCCCAGCGACAACGTGGCAATCAGGCGAAGTCCCCGGATCTGGCTCGTCATTGTCTCCCCCTACGTCGCACCACGATTGGCCATGAGAATGGCCCCTGGACTGTGCGCCGCGCCGTTCAGCGGCTCCAACCTAGACGTGTCTAGGCGGAGCAGCGGAACAGTTGACGCCAGCGCGCTGGCCGCGTGGTCTACGCGCTGCGGTACAACTTGGTGATCACGAACTCCTGGTGACCAATGGCTTCCGCGGCGGTGAGGCGACCATTGATGGTCCGGTCGATGACCTCCATCAGCCGGTCGCCGGCCTCGGCCAGGGTGTACTCCTTACTCAGGAGCCCCGAGACGTCCAGGTCGACGTGCTCGGCCATCGTCGCCGCCGTCAGCGGATTGGCCGTCAACTTGATGACCGGCTCGATCGGGTGGCCAATGATGTTTCCCTGACCGGTCGGGAACAGGTGAATCACCGCACCGGCCGCGGCCATCAACGTGATGCACTCGGCCGCCGCGGAGGACGTGTCCATGAAGTTCAGGCCCTGACGCGTGGGCGCCACCGCGGGCTCCAGTGCGTCGACGACGGGCACGGTGCCCGTCTTGGCGATGTTGCCCATGGCCTTTTCTTCGATGGTCGACAGACCCCCACGAATGTTGCCCTGGGTCGGCTGAGAACCCAGCAGGTCCACGCCCTGGGACTCGATGGTCTGCAGGTAGTCGTCGAAGAACGCCTGGAACCGTGCTCGCACGTCATCGTCGATGCAGCGCTCCGCGATGAGATGCTCGCCCCCCGTAAGCTCCGTCGTCTCGCCAAAGAGCACGGTGCCCTTCGCCGCGACGGTGCGGTCCACCGCTTGGGACGTCGTGGGGCACGCGCCGAGTCCGCTCGTGGTGTCTGACTCTCCACACTTGATCGACATCATCACCTCGTGACGCTCGACCGGCACGCGCTGAATCTCACTCGCGTCCTGCACGAGCTGGGCCGCGACTCGCGCCCCCTCGGCGATGGTGTTGAGGTCACCAACTCGTTCGATGGACAGGCGCGCGACGGGCTTGCCCGTCACCGCGATGCCGTCGGCGACCCGGTCGGTCCACGTCGGCTCGATGCCCACGACGACGACGGCGGCAACGTTGGGGTTCGCCCCGGTGCCGATGAGGGTGCGGAAGGTGAGTTCGAGGTCTTCACCAAACTGCAGACGACCGTACGAGTGGGGGATCGCCAAGGCGGCGGGGACCAGACGCCCGATGCCCTCGACCGCGGCGTTGGACAGGTCATCGACCGCGAGGATGATGACGTGGTTTCGGATGCCGACGCGCCCATCGGGGCGCCGGAAGCCAGTCAGGCTACTTGCCATTTTGTGCTCCTAATGTTGTGAACGTGCACCATCGCACCTGCTGCAATTGCCGCCTTCGTCACGCCGACGCGCTGACCGTATTCGATAACCTCGGTGCCCTCAGCGATGTCGTGTAGGGCCACCTTGTGTCCCAGCGGGATCGCCTCGAGCACGTGAATCGCGGTGCGCTCTTCGGTATCGAGGTACGCGTACTCCGCCTGACCTGGCGCCACGTCACGCACCGCGACAGCAACCATGTCGCCCTGGTGATGCGCCAGAAAAGCTAACTTCTCACTCATCTCTTTCCTCAATTTCCTTACGTATTCCAATGTCTTCAACCGACGCCCACGACCTCACCGGCAATAGGTCAGACCTCTGATAATGGGACGCTAGCATTACCAACTTGGTCTGTCAACGACCGAATTGGCCTCAGATGTTGAGTTCGCTCTGGAGTTCTGCGATGTCCACGGCCCGCTTCTGCTCGATCGCCCGAGCCGTGGCCAGCACCACCGCCACGTTGGCTACCGCGGTCGAGATCCCCACCTCCACCTTCGCGTGACCGCGAATGGCGAGTCCGAACTCCTCCACCTCTTCGCGCAGGTGATTGCGCGCACCCAGCTGGACCGCGTGCTCGGACAAGATCCGTGCGTCGGGGTCATCACTGTCGGACTCGATCTGAACTTTGATCAAGCGCGCGTGAGCATCAGTGTCAGCCGAGTCACTCCACCAGCTGAAGTCGAGTTCGTAGCGAAAACGTGCCCGAGTGGCGTACAGATCCATGGTGAACGCTCCGGGAGTCAGCCAGTCCGTTCCGAGGAAGCCGACCACGTCGTCCCACTCGAGCAACGCGCCCACCACCATCGTGTTGGCGACGACGGGAGCGCCCTTGCGCCCAACGCCCACCACGCGAGTGGGCACTCCGAAGAGGTAGTTCAGATTGTCGATCTGGTGGATCCCCAGTTGCGTCAGCGGCCCGCCGGGCGACTGGGCGGGATCACCTCGCCAGTCACCCTCCTTCAACTCCAGGCCGCGCTCGTTGGAAAAGACCGCCTCGACCATGGAGGGGGTGCCGATCTCGCCCGAATCCAGGCTCCGGCGCATCTCTCTCACTCCCGCCAGGCGACGCGCACTGTGACCGCACGCGAAGATGATTCCCGACTCCGCGACCGCCGTCTGGATCCGCCGGACGTGATCGACCTGCACCGCCACGGGCTTCTCGACAAAGACGTGCTTGCCGGCGCGAGCGGCCGCCTCGATGACCGGCGCGTGCTGATCGTTGGGCACCGTCACCACCAGGCCATCGATGTCATCACGCGCGAGCAGAGCCTCGAGTGACTCGTCCTCACCACAGCCGTAGTCAGCGGCGAAGCGACCCCGACGCTCGGCGTTTCGGCTGAAGCAACTCACCAGCTCCACGGCATCGCTCTGGTAGTAGGCCGAGGCCATGATGCGACCCCAGCGACCTAGACCCACCGCCGCCAGGCGCGCCGGTGCGTTCTCGTTCGTAGCGCTCATTTCCCAATATCTCCTTTGCTGATCTCCCACGTGGGAACGCCTCTGCGAGCACCCCCGCTGACGCGTCCACCACTCGTACTTCTCCAACGAACAGGCGTGACGCCCTAGCGCAGTCGATTCTGTGGCGCACGGCCGTCGACCAACACCCCACGCACGTTGTCCCACGCCCGTTCGAACAGGACTCGCGACGCCTCGGGCGTGACGCCCGCGATGTGGGGCGTCAACAACATCCGATCGGCGTGACGCGCGGCGAGGCCGAGCAGCGGCGAGTCCGCGGGCAGGGGCTCGCTCTCATAGACGTCGAGCGCCACGGCGCCCAGATGACCCGAATCCATGGCGTCAACGAGCGCGGACTCGTCGACGATCCCGCCACGCGCCGCGTTCACGACAATGGCCCCCGGGCGAAGTTGAGCGAGCGCACTCGCGTCGATCAGTCCTCGTGTGCTCTCAACGAGTGGCACGTGCAAGGTGATGACTTCGCTTTGACGCAGCAGCTCCGCGAGTGAGGTCCCCTCAAACTCCTCGGCGGCACTACCACTGACGGGCGCGGGGTCGAACCACCGAACCTGAGCGCCCAAGGCGTGAAACACGCGCGCCACCTCGGATCCGATGCCGCCGAATCCCACGACGCCGACTTGCAGTCCCCGAAAGCCTCGAACGTGGGCCGGCACCATTTGGGATCGGGCCTCGCCGTACTGACCCGACTTGACCAGCCGGTCACCAAGTAGCAGTCGGCGCAGCAACACGCCAGTCACGACAGCTACGTACGAGGCGACGTCAGGTGCGCTCGCACCGGGAACATTGCAGACAGCGCAACCCAGTTCGTCAGTGACCGCGTCGGACACCCGATCGATGCCCGCCCCCGTGTACTGCACGAGTTGAAGTCCCGTCGCTCGTCCAAAGAGCTCGGGCGCGAGCGGGGCTCCCGCGGACGGCAAGACCACGCAGCGAACGTCGGGACCGATCTCCTCGACTCCACTCTCGTTCTCGACGAAGGTCACGTTCAGGTCAGCGGGGACTTTCACTCCGACTTGATCGAAGTCACGCTCCGGGCGTAGGCACAGCACGGCTGCAGAAGACTGCGGGCTACTCATCACTACTCCCGTGTGCGCGCGGCAATATCACCAGTGGGAAAGAAGCAGAGCAGGTGCAACGGCTCATGGCCCCGGGGCACGATCTTGTGCATCTCGCCCGGCGGAATGTAGATGCCGTCGCCGCTCTCCGCGGGCACGAGCCCCTCAGAACAGTGAAGCGTTCCGCTGCCACGAAGGATCCAGATGAACTCGCCCACACCCTCGTGCACGTGCAGCGGACGAGCCGTCACGCCCTCAACTTCTGGCGCGACTTCGACGACGCGCACGGTCATCTGACCGGCCGCGTCCTCGCCCTTCAAGATCTGTGTGGCGACGCGACCCTGCAACTCCAATCGCTGGGCGTCCGCCTGACGCAGCACCCGAGCCATCACAGGTTGCCCGATCGAAGAGTCCTCAGACGGGCGAATCGCTCCTCGAGCTCTCCGGCCACGACGTCGGCCACCTTCGTTACGAGCTCCCTGCCCTGATCCTCACTCACCCTCTGGGCCGAGCCGTACCAGCCCGACGAGCTGATCTCTCGAATATCGCGCAGAATCGTCTGAAAGGAACGACCCCGACGGGCGTGGTCGGCGGGGCGCTCACCGGGCGAGTCTTCGGCCGGATCGAGCTGGTCGTAGCGAACCAGGTCGGGTCGCCACCCCATCACCGCCGCCGCTTCGATCGCGCCACCGTGGGTCAGTCCCGCCATCTTCTCGCCGTAGAGCTCCTCGGCCACGTAACACGCCTGGGCCACCACGACGTTGAGGCCGAGTTCCTGGGTGACGCGACTGGCCACCGTGGTCAGTGAACCAATGTTGCCCTCGTGCCAGTTGACGTAGGCAATCTCCTTGACCCCGTGCGCCGCGAGCGATGTCGCAATGTCCAAGTGGATCTGCTCAAACGTGGCCGCCGAGACCGTCACCGTGCTCGCGAACCCCATGTGAATGGGTGTAATGCCGAACTGCATCCCGCCCAGAACCAGTCCACCAGTCTTGGCCACCACGAGATCGCAGATGGCGAGACTGGCGAAGTAGTCCGTTCCCGTCGGAAGGTGCGGGCCGTGCTGCTCTGTACTGCCGCACGGCACCAAGACGAGTGAACGCGAGGAGAGAGCTGCCACAATCTCGGGATCCGTCAACTCATCGAATCGAGCCTTCCGTCCCTTGTCGTTTGTCACTTGCAACTCTCTCCTCGCGCCCTCTGCGTCACTTCACTTCACTGAACCTTGAGAGGTCAGCCCTTGAACTTCATCTTGGCAACCATCTGAGTGGCGACCTTCAAGTACTTCGTGTTCACGATCTGCGAGTACGTCGGTGCCGGCGCCGTGATGTCGCCCACCGTCACGCACTCCTGGGACGTCCAGTTCACCATCGCGGGCAAGACCGCAGTGCTGTAGGACTTCGCTCGGAGCAGGAAGTGAACGGCGTAGTCGACCGCCGCCCGGCTCTCACCACTCCACTTCACGCCCATGTTGATCAGTTGGTTGGTGTGATGGGGATCGTTCATCCAGTTGTCCGCCATGATCAGCGCGGCCAGGAAGTGCTCGGTCACCAGTGGGTGCGCCGCCGTGTAGGAGTCGAGCGACGAGATGCCGCCGTACCACCAGTTGGGCAAGGTCTGGTACTGCTTGTCAATGACCTTGGTCCCGGGAATGGAGTGCAGCACGACGTAGGCGTCGTCGGTGTGGAACGCCGCCAACTTGATCGAGCCGGACGCCATCGCGCCGGGGAACTGCGAACGCGTCATCACGATCGGGTTCACGTCATTGAGTGTGAGTCCCAGGGGCTTCAGGCAGGCCGCGAGGGTGGTGCCCGCGAAGCCGCCGGCGCCCGTCGTGCCCACGGCCTGACCCTTCAACTCCGCCGCAGTCGTGAAACCCGGCAACGCCACGCACTCGGTGTCGAGCGTCGTGCCGTAGGACGCAATCGCGTGGATCGGTGCTCCGGCCGCGGCCGCCTCAACGGAGTCCGTCGCCGAACTCATCCCAAAGTTGATGGACCCCGACGTGGCGCCGAGTTCAGTGCTGAGCCCATTGGGCATGGAGATCAGGTTGACCTTCAAACCCTCTTGCTTGAAGAATCCCATCGCCTGGGCCACGTAGGGCGCGAAGAACACCGCCTTCGGAGGCGACAGCGCGATCCCGACGTCAATAGACGTCAACTTCGGTGCCGCTGCCCCCGCGTTGCCCGCCGCGTACACGGCGAACGTTCCGCTGGCTGTCAGCACCGCGGCCGTCACCAGTTTTGCTCGCTTTAAGCGACCACCTTCAAAAAACCTCATTCAATCCCCCCAAAGTTTGTAGTTGCGAACAGCGCGATCTCACCCAGACACCACCGGCTACATCGAGGGTCGCACAATGGTTCTGAGCAACCCAGCCACCTAGCCTTGGTCCCTGACCTCTGACCTCCTGTAACTGCGAATGGTAGCGACCGCGAGCGGGCGTGTCAAGGAGGTGGCTGGCGCGAAGCCCCGTGAGGTAACAAGCACCCAAGTCTGCTCGGCCGCCAGTAGACGGTGGGAGCCTGGTTGCCGACACGCCGCGCTGCTCGTGGCGACTTTCGAGGTGTCGCGATGAGTCCACGCCAAGGCTCCTCGTCCCGGGCGTTCGAAGACGTCTCAGCGCAACGTGGTGAGCAAATCGTTGAACGTGGTCGAGGGCCGCATGACTGAGGCTGTCGCCTGAGCGTCGGGGTGAAAGTACCCGCCCAGGTCCACGGGATGCCCCTGGACGGCCAGCAGCTCCGCCACGATGGTCTCCTCGTTGGCGGTCAGACTCGAGGCCAGGGGGCCGAACGCCTCCGCGAGGGCGGCGTCGTCCGCCTGGTGCGCCAATTCCTGCGCCCAGTACAGGGCGAGGTAGAAGTGGCTGCCCCGGTTGTCGATTGTCCCCAGCTTGCGACCGGGTGAGCGGTCCTCGTCGAGAAAGCGTCCCGTAGCCCGATCCAACGTGTCGGCGAGAACCTGCGCGCGCGCGTTGCCCGTGCGCCGGGCCAGGTGCTCGAAGCTCGCGGCCAGGGCGAGGAACTCGCCCAAGCTGTCCCAGCGCAGGTAGTTCTCGCTCTCGAGTTGCTGCACGTGCTTGGGGGCTGACCCGCCGGCGCCCGTCTCAAAGAGCCCGCCGCCGTTGAGCAGCGGAACGATGGACAGCATCTTGGCGCTCGTTCCCAGTTCCATGATCGGAAAGAGGTCCGTGAGGTAGTCACGCAGTACGTTGCCAGTGACCGAGATCGTGTTCAGGCCCCGACGGATTCTCTCGAGCGAGAACGCCGTCGCGACGTCCGGGGACATGATCTCGATCTGGAGCCCCGTGAGGTCGTGTTCAGCCAGGTACGTGCGCACCTTGGCAATGATGTGGGCGTCGTGGGCTCGCCGTGAGTCGAGCCAGAAGACAGCCGGATCACCCGTCACGCGCGCTCGCGACACCGCGAGCTTGACCCAGTCACGAATCGGGACATCCTTGGTCTGGCACATTCGAAAGATGTCGCCGCGCTTCACCTCAACCTCGAAGACGCTCTGGCCCCGGTCGTTCGTGACCCGGACCATTCCGTCATAGGGGATCTCGAAGGTCTTGTCGTGGCTCCCGTACTCCTCGGCCGCCCCCGCCATCAGTCCGACGTTGGGCACCGAGCCCAACGTCGTCGGGTCAAAGGCCCCGTGGGCTCGACAGTCGTCGATGACGACCTGGTAGACATCCGCGTAGCTCTGGTCCGGGATGACGGCGAGCGTGTCGGCCTCCTTGCCGTCGGCGTCCCACATGTGACCCGACGCGCGAATCATGGCTGGCATCGAGGCGTCAACGATGATCTCGTTGGGCGCGTTCAGCGACGTGATACCCCTCGCCGAGTCCACCATCGCCAGGCGCGGGCCCTGCGCCAGCTCCGCGGCAAAGGACGCGGCGATCGCCGGGCCGTCAACGAGATCGTCGAGATGACCCAGGATTGCCCCGAGGCCGTCATTGGCGTGTAGCCCCGCGCCGGCCAGAGCGTCGCCGAAGCGTGCGAAGGTGTTCGGGAAGAACGCACGCACCGTGTGACCGAACATGATCGGATCTGACACCTTCATCATCGTCGCCTTAAGGTGCACGCTGAACAGGAGATCCTCCGCCTTGGCCCGGGCGACCTGCGCCGCGAGAAACTCCCGCAGGGCGCTCACCTGCATCACGGTGGCGTCGACCACCTCCCCGTCGAGCACCGGGATTGGGGGGCGCAGCGCGCTCGCGGTGCCGTCGGGGCCGATCAGTTCGACGCGAAGCGAGTCCGCGCCGTCCATGATCGCGGACTGCTCATTGGAGTAAAAGTCACCCGTGCTCATGTGAGCGACGTTGGTCTTCGACTCGGGTGTCCAGGCGCCCATCGCGTGGGGGTGGGTCTTCACGTAGTTCTTCACCGACGCGGGAGCACGACGATCCGAGTTCCCCTGTCGGAGCACGGGGTTGACGCAACTGCCCAGCACCGTCCGGTATCGAGCGAGCGTGGCGCGCTCGGTGTCTGACTTGGGGTCGTCGGGAACGTCGGGCACGGCGTAGCCCTGGGCCTGCAGTTCGGCCACGGCGGCCCTGACCTGGGGCATCGACGCGGAAATGTTGGGCAGTTTGATCACGTTGGCCTCGGGCAGGGTGACCTCAACACCCAGCTCGGCCAAGTCATCACTCTGACGCTGGGCGGGTTCCAACTGATCAGGAAATGCCGCGATGATGCGCCCGGCGAGGGAGATGTCCTTCAGACCAACGCTGATGCCCGCCTGGGCGGCGAACGCCTCAATGATTGGCAACAGTGAGTTCAGTGCCAGCGCGGGTGCCTCGTCGGTGTAGGTGCACGTGATCTTCGATTCGGGATGTGCCATTTCGCCTTTTTCGTTCGTGGACTCACCTCACGATAGAGCCTCGCCAGCACCCCCTCCCCCGTCCAGTTAGAGACGTGGCGGTCCCCCGTTCGGCTACGGCAGAGTCAGCGACGGCGCGCGCCCGCGGGGCCACTCGGCGGCGCCGGCAACGTCACTCGATCCACCCCGCCGATCAGCCCGACGACGCCGGTTGGCCCCGATGCGCGTAGAGGTAGCCCACGGCAATGGCCGCCGCCACGAGGCAGGACACGGCTCCCACCGCCAATCCGACCCGTGCCCCGCCCACGCTGGTGATCCACCCGATGAGGGGTCCGCCGATGGGCGTCGAGCCGAAGAAGGCGACCGACCACAGCGCCATGACACGCCCGCGCATCTGGGGCTGGGCGATCAACTGCATGGTTGCGTTTCCCGTCGACTGAAACGAGACACTCGCGAATCCCACCGCCGCGAGGGCGAGGTACTCGACGCCCAGCGTCGGCGCGATCGCCGCAACGACGAGGAAGACCCCGAAGGCGGCGGCGGTCATCGTGATGGGCCTGAGTCCGGTGCGTCCGCGCGTGGCCACCATCAGGCCGCCGACGACGGCCCCGAGTCCCATCGACCCGGTCAACGCGCCGTACACCTCAGCGCCACCACGAAACACACTGCTCGCCACGAGGGGCAACGTGACCTGGAACTCGTACGCGAAGATCCCGACCAGCGACATCATGATGAGAGGTACCGCCAGTTGGGGCGTGCGCGCGACGTAGCGCACGCCCTCGCGCAACTGGCCCTTCGTGCGCGCCGCGGGGGCGCTCGGGGTGAGGCGCGAGACATCCATCGTGACCAGCGAGCCCACCACGGCGACGAAGCTCAGCGCGTTGATCGCAAAACACCAACCCTCTCCCACCGTGGCGATGAGCACGCCCGCGAGAGCCGGACCCAGCGTTCGAGCCGCGTTGAGCATCGCCGAGTTAAGGCTGATCGCGTTGCGCAGGTCCTCCGGGCCCACCATCTCGAGCATGAAGGCCTGTCGCGAGGGGTACTCGAAGGCGTTGTTCAACCCCAGCACGATCGCCAACACGCTGACTTCGAGGTAGGTGACCGTGTGTGTCAAGGTCAGGACCGCCATGACGGCGGCCTGCACCGCCATGATCAACTGCAAGATGATCTGGAATTTCCGCTTGTCGACGCGGTCGGCGATGACACCGCCGTAGGGGGCCAGCAGGAGCATGGGCAGCGACTGCAGCGCCACCACTACACCGATGTCCGTCGCCGAGTGAGTGAGAACCAAGACGAGCCACGACTGAGCCGTGGCTTGCATCCACGTGCCCGCGAGGGACACGGACTGACCAATGAAGTACTTGCGGTAGTTCTTGTTGAGCAGCGACGCGAACGTCCGGCGCGCGACGCTTCGAAAGCTCACCGAACACCAACTACTTCGAATCCCGAAATCTCGCGGAGCACTCTCGCGACGTTAAACGCTCGTCGCTCGGCGTCGCGCCACGTTCGAGGACTCCGCGATCTGACGCCGGTGCACACGATGAGTCAGGCGCGCGACGCTGGAAATCGCGTCACCTCGACGCAGCGAGTTCTCACAACTCGAGTTGTCGAGGAGCATTCGTCAGTGAGACATTCCCGGTTATCGACGCTGGTGGAGGCGAGAACGAGACGAACACTCCGACGTGGCTTCATTTGGGCACCCTACCAATGGGGGCCAACAGTTGTTCTCGCATTGTGACGACGCCCGTAGCACGACGCTCGAAGAGCACCGCGACTGCACGACCACGCGACTGCACGACTGCACGACTGCACGACTGCACGACTGCACGACTCCACGACTGCACGACTCCACGACTGCCCAGACGGTCACGTCCTTCGCCTTTCGACGAGACCGCCCGCCTCGTCCCGCCAGGGCCGCGTGCGAGGGCGCCAACGCCAAGGGGCCGGGCCCGTAGGCCCGGCCCCTTGGTGAAAGTGGCGTGTGACGCCTACATCATGCCGCCCATACCGCCCATGTCGCCTCCGCCGGAAGCGCCGGCGGGCTCGGGCTTGTCGGCGACAATCGCCTCCGTGGTGAGCAACAGCGCCGCGATGGACGCCGCGTTCTGCAGGGCTGAGCGCGTCACCTTGGCGGGGTCGATGACGCCGGCCTTCACCAAGTCGACGAGCTCGCCCGTCGCCGCGTTGAAGCCGATCGAGCCCGTCGCGTCGAGCACCTCACGGACCTTCACCGCTCCCTCGTAGCCGGCGTTGGCCGAGATGTGGCGAAGCGGTGACTCCAGGGCCGAGGCCACGATGCGCGCACCGGTCGCCTCGTCGCCCACGAGTGTCGCCACGAGAGCGTCGACCGCGGGGCGCGCGCGCACCAGCGCCGTGCCGCCACCGGCGACGATGCCCTCGTCGATGGCCGCGCGGGTCGCCGACAACGCGTCCTCGATGCGGTGCTTCTTCTCCTTGAGCTCGACCTCGGTCGCCGCGCCCACCTTGACGACGGCGACGCCGCCGGCGAGCTTGGCCAGCCGCTCCTGGAGCTTCTCGCGGTCCCAGTCCGAGTCGGTGTCGTCGATCTCACGCTTGAGTTGGGCGACGCGACCGGCGACGTCGGCGGACGAACCGGCCCCGTCGACGATCGTGGTGGCGTCCTTCGTGACGACGACGCGGCGCGCGCGACCCAGCAGGTCCACGGTTGCGTTGTCGAGCTTGAGGCCAATCTCCTCGGAGATGACCGTCGCGCCGGTCAGAATCGCCATGTCCTGGAGCATCGCCTTGCGACGCTCTCCAAAGCCGGGCGCCTTCACCGCGACCGAGGTGAACGTGCCGCGGATCTTGTTCACGACGAGCGTGGCCAGGGCCTCGCCGTCGACGTCCTCGGCGATGATGAGCAGCGCGCGACCCGACTGCATGACCTTCTCGAGCACGGGCACGAGATCGTGCACGGCCGAGATCTTGCCGCTCGTAAAGAGGATGTAGGGCTCGTCGAGGACGGCCTCTTGGCGCTCGGGGTCGGTCACGAAGTACGGCGAGAGGTATCCCTTGTCGAACTGCATGCCCTCGGTGAGCTCGAGCTCGATGCCAAAGGTGTTGGACTCTTCGACCGTGACGGTGCCGTCCTTGCCGACCTTGTCGATCGCGTCGGCGATCGTCTCGCCAATGGACGCGTCGGCGGCGGAGATCGTCGCCACCTGGGCGATCTGGCTGCGGTCGGCGACCGGCTGGCTCTGCTCGGCCAGCGAAGCCACCGCGGCCGCGACGGCCTTTTCAATGCCGCGCTTGAGACCCGAGGGGCTCGCGCCGGCGGCCACGTTGCGCAGGCCCTCCTTGATGAGAGCCTGGGCGAGAACGGTCGCCGTCGTCGTGCCGTCACCGGCCACGTCGTTGGTCTTGGTGGCCACTTCCTTCACGAGCTGGGCGCCCATGTTCTCAAAGGGGTCCTCGAGCTCGATCTCGCGGGCGATCGAGACGCCGTCGTTGGTGATCGTCGGCGCGCCGAACTTACGTCCGATGACGACGTTGCGGCCCTTGGGCCCCAAGGTCACCTTGACGGCGTCGGCCAGCTTGTCGACACCGGCTTCGAGGCCGCGGCGGGCCTCTTCGTCAAACTTCAGAAGCTTCGACATCGCGACCTACTTCGTGATCGTCGCGAGGACGTCGCGACTCGAGAGGATGAGCAGGTCTTCGCCGTCGACGGTGATCTCGGTGCCGCCGTACTTTGAGTAGACGACCGTGTCGCCGACCGTGACGCCCGTGGGGATCACGTCGCCGGTGTTCTCCGCGCGTCGACCGGGGCCCACCGCGAGGACTTCACCCTGCTGGGGCTTCTCCTTGGCGGTGTCCGGAATGACCAGGCCCGACGCCGTCGTGGCCTCGGCGCTGTTTGGGCGGACCACGATGCGGTCTTCTAGCGGGTGCAGGTTCATGATGTATTGCCTCCTGTGCAATTAGCACTCGAAACTTGTGACTGCCAATTTAGCAGCCCGCCATGGCGAGTGCGAACGCCCGGGTGGCGCCGACCCACCCGCGGGCTCTCTCCGGGTTCTCTCCGGGTTCTCCCTGATCGAAAACGCTGGACGCACTCTCTAGCATGGCGGGAATGGATGACTCGCCCGCCGCCACGCCGACCGCCAGCGCGCCCGCGGCGATGTCCTCGGGCCAGGTACGCGATCTGCGCCTGCTGGCGATGCTGCGCGGGGCGTCGTTTCTCGGCGACAACGTCGCCCTGGTGACTCTCTACTTGCGCCTCGCTCCCCAGGGCCACGCCTGGGAGATCGCGGCGCTCTCGATCGCGAGCGCCCTGCCGCTCGTCGCGCTCGCTCCCGTGGCGGGCCACGTGGTTGATCACGTTCGAGTCAAGCCCCTCCTCATCGCACTGGGACTCCTCGAGGCCCTCGTGTGCGTGGCCATTGGCTACTGGCACTCCCTCGACGCCACCCTGGGCCTCGTGGCGCTGCTGAGCGTCGGCGTGTCCTTTTCCATGCCCGGCTACGGCACTCTCATGGTGGCCATCGCCGGCGAAGACCACGTGGGTCGCGCCCAGGGCCTCATGCAAGGCGTCCAAGGTGCCGCGACCGTCGCCGGACCCATCCTCGGCGGGCTCCTCGTGGGCTGGACGGGCCAGTCCTGGCCGCTCTACCTCGACGCCATCAGCTTCGCCCTGTGCGCGCTGGGCACGAGCGCGATCACGCGCGACCGCACGCCCGGGGACGCGTCCACGCGCGAGCACCCCCAGATGACCGCGGGTCTGCGCCACATCTTCGCCGATCGACTACTGCGGCCCATCGTGATCATGGTCTTCATCTTCATCACCTCGGTCGTCATGGTCAACGTCGCCGAGGTGTTCTTCGCCACGCGCACGCTGCACGCCTCAGCCACTCTCTACGGAGCGATCGGCGCGAGTTTTGGCCTGGGTACCATCGTCGGCTCTCTCGCCGCGGCGCGTCTCAATCACTCCCTGCTGCGCCTCGCGCGCAGCATTCTCATCTTCGTCGGAATCACAGCACTCGCCATCGGGGCGGTGGGTCTCGTCACGGCCATCGCCTGGGTGTATCCGCTCATGGTCATCGCCGGCGCGGCGATCGGCGTGGTCAACGTCGCCGCCTTCACGCTCTTCACCGTGCGCACGCCCGAGGAGATCCGCGGTCGCATGTTCGCCGCCGTCAACGCGGTCTTTACCAGTGGCGAATTGAGCTCGACGGTCCTCGGCGGGCTACTCCTCACCCTCGTGGCCCCGCGCACCGTCTTTCAGATCGCCGGCGTCGTCTCGACGCTGTGCATCGTGATCTTTGGGCCCTTCGCCCTCGCGGGCGCGCGCAACGCCCACCGGCGCGAGAACGCTCAGGGCGCGTAGCGCGCGAGGGACCACTCGCCGTTAGCGAGGTGATAGAGCACGCGGTCGTGCAGGCGATTCTCACGGTGCTGCCAGAACTCAAAGGCGTCGGGCGTCAACACGTAGCCGCCCCAGTTCGCCGGTCGCGGCACGTCACGGCCAGCGAACTCGGCCTCGAGCAGTTCGACGCGGTTCTCGAGCGCCTCGCGCGAGGCGAGCGGGCTCGACTGGTGGCTCGCGTGCGCGCCGATCTGACTACGGCGCGCGCGCGTGGCGAAGTAGGCGTCGGAGTCCTCTTCGCTCGAGCGCGCGACCGCGCCCTCGATGCGAATCTGGCGGCCCTGGGCCTCGCAGTACCACAAGAGCGCGGCCCGGGGATTCTCGGCGAGCTCGCGGGCCTTGCGCGACTCGTAGTTCGTGTACCAGCCAAAGGAGTCCTCGCCCACGCGCCGTAGCAGCACCATGCGCGCGCTCGGACGCGCGTCAGCGGTCGCCGTGACGAGGGTGACGGCCTCGCGCTCGGCCATGTCGGGGGCGGCCTCGTCGTACCAGCGGCGAAACTGCACGAAGGGACTCGCGTCGCAATCGGCGACGTCAAAGGGCAGCCAGCGCGTCACGCGAGCACCCAGTTCGGGTCGGCCGACAGCGAGAGGTCGCTCGCGCCCTGGGCCGCGAGGCGGTGCCAGCCCGCGGCGGCGATCATCGCGGCGTTGTCAGTGCACATGGCGAGCGAGGGCAGGTAGCTCGCCACCGAGAACTCCTCGGCCAGGGCGGCCACGCTCGCGCGCAGCGCCGAGTTGGCGGCCACCCCCCCGGCCAGGGCGACCCCGGCGACCGGGAAGGCCCCGAGCGCGGCGCGCAGCTTGCGCGTGAGCTGTTCGACGACCGCGCCCTGGAACGACGCCGCCACGTCGGCGAGGGGGACCTCGCGGTGCGTGTCGGCCGCGCGCACGAGGGCGCTCTTGAGCCCGGAGAACGAGACGTCGTAGCCCTCGCCGGTCATCGAGACCGGCAGGCGCAGTGCGTGGGGGTCGCCGAGTGCGGCGAGTCGGTCGATTTCGGGCCCACCGGGATATCCCAGTCCCAGGTAGCGCGCCACCTTGTCGTAGGCCTCCCCGGCCGCGTCGTCGATCGTCTCACCGAGGACGCGGTACTCGCCGGGACCGCTCTGGAGCACGAAGATGCTGTGGCCCCCCGAGACGAGCAGGGTGAGCAGGGGCCACGTGAGATCGGGACGTTCGAGCAGGGGCGCGAAGAGGTGGCCCTCCAAGTGGTTCACGCCCACCAGGGGCACGCCCCAGACGAGCGAGTAGGCCTTGGCCGCCGAGAGGCCCACGAGCAGCGAGCCCACGAGTCCCGGCCCGCTCGTCACCGCCACCGCGACCACCCCGGGGTCTCGCACGTCACGTCCCGCGCCCTCGAGGGCGCGCGCGACGACCGGGCCCAGGGTCGCCACGTGAGCCCGACCGGCCAACTCGGGCACCACCCCGCCAAAGGCGCGGTGCACGTCGATCGAGGACTCCACGACCGAAGAGAGCACCCGCAGGTCCTCGTCGACAACGGCCGCGGCGGTCTCGTCGCAACTCGTCTCGATGCCGAGGATGAGTCTCACTCTGCCAGCGTAGGCCCGCCCGCCGCGCGCTCGGCGAGGTCGTCGTTCCACAAAACGAGGGCGTCCTCGTGAGTCTTCTCGTAGTAGTTCTTGCGCACCCCCACCGGACGAAAGCCGTGTCGGTAGTAGAGGCGCTGCGCGCGCTCGTTCGAGACCGCCACCTCCAAGGTGGCCCGCTCGATCCCCCGCTCGCGCGCGACGCCAAAGGCCTCATCGAGCAGGGCCGTCGCCACACCGCGGCCCTCGGCGTCCGCGCGCACCCCCAGGGTGTTGACGTGCAGCTCATCGATCACGTACATCACGCCCAAGTAGCCCAGCAGTCGACCCGCCTCGATCGCCACCGTGTAGCGGCGCGTCGCGGCGTTACCCATCTCGTCGAGCAACATGCCCAGGCTCCACGGCTCGGGGAAGCGCTCTCGCTCGATCACCATGATCTCGCGCGCGTCACGTCGTTCGGCTCGACGGATCTCCCAGGTCACCGCGAGCTACCGCGCGTCGTGAAGTTGGCCACCGCGTCGGCGTCGCGCAGGTAGAGCGGCGCGAGGCTCTCGAGCACCTCGCGCGAGGGGGCGAGGGCGAGGGCCGCCTCGAGCGGGGGCACCGTCTCCTCGTCGATCTCTCCCACCGGCGCGAGCAGCGCCGCGTAGCGGTGCGCGCCGTCGCCGCTAAAACGCACGCGACACCCCCGCCAGCGCTCGACGAGCTCGCCGGGCACCAGCACCTCGGCCTCGTCGAGTGCCGCCACGTCGTCGCCGAGGCTAAAGGTCTGGGCGAAGACCTCGTGACGGCGCGCGTCGACGACCGCGACGAGGTCCCCGCGCACGCCGCGCGCGTGCGCCCCGTGAGCCAGCATCTCGAGGGAGGTCACGCTCACCAGCGACGCGCCGGCCGCCTGGGCGTAGGCCAGCGCGCTCGCGACTCCCACGCGCAATCCGGTAAAGAGTCCGGGTCCGCGGTCGACGACGACCCGCTCGACGTCGCGCGCGCCCACGTGGTGACGCGCGAGCAACGCCGCCACCGAGGGCATGAGGAACTCACCGTGGCGCCGCTCGGTGTTGACCACGCGAACCTCGACGCCAAAGGGTCCCGACAGGCCCACCGCGCAGGCGCTCGTCGCGGTCTCGAGACCGAGGGTGATCACGCCCACCTCGCCACGTCGTCGCGGTCGGCCTCGAGCTCGAGACGGCGCCCCTCGCCCTCGTCGGTGAAACGCACACGCACCACGTCCTCGCCAAAGGCGGCGCTCGCGAGCTCGCCCCACTCGATGATGGCAACCGCCGACTCCTCCACGAGCTCGCCCAGGCCCAGGTCGTAGACCTCGTCGATCGACGCGACCCGGTAGACGTCGGCGTGGTGCAGTACTTCGATGCCGCGGTCGTTGTGGCACTGGTGGGGGCGCACGATGGTGAAGGTGGGGCTCGTGACGCGCTCGGCCACGCCCAGCGCGCGCGCGACGCCCTTGACGAACGTCGTCTTGCCCGCGCCGAGGGGCCCCGAGAGCAGGACCACGTCTCCCGGGCGCAACAGGGCCGCGAAGTCCTCGCCGGCCGCCTCGGTCTCGGCCGCGCTCGCGCACACGCGCACGGCTCTCACGCGTCCACCAGTGTGCGCAGCGTCGCCAAGTCCTCGCGCATCAGCGCCACCACTCGCTCACCGGCGCGCAACGCCGCGGCCGGGTGGTAGGTGGCGAGTCCGCGGCGCGCGCCCGCGACGAGGACGCGTCCGTGGATCACGCCGATGCCCAGACGCTGGCCAAAGACGGCGCGCGCGGCGGTCGCGCCGAGGACCAAGAGCGGCGCCGGGCCGACGCTGGCCAACTGCGCGTCGAACCACGGCGCACAGGCCGCCACCTCGCGCGGGCGCGGGGTGCGATTGGCGGGCGGACGGCACTTGACGACGTTGGTGACAAAGCACCGCTCGCGCGTCAGGCCGATCTCGCTCAGAAGGCGAAAGAGGAGCTGGCCGCTGCGTCCGACGAAGGGCTCACCACCCTCGTCCTCGTGGCGCCCCGGCGCCTCGCCGATCACGACGAGCGCGGGGTCGCTCGGACCAGAGCCCGCCACGACGCGCGTGCGCGAGTTCGCGAGCTCACAGCGAGTGCAGCTCGTCAGGCCGTCGAGCTCGAGCATCAGTCGGCGAGCACGCGCGGCACCCGCGCGCCGATGCCACAGAGGATCTCCCAGGTGATCGTCGAGGCCAGGCTCGCCCACTCCTCGGCGCTGATGGCCTCCTCGCCCTGGCGACCCAGCAGAACGACCTCGTCACCGACGCCGACCGCGTCGTCGCCACAGTCCACGAGGATCTGGTCCATCGTCACCGTGCCGGCCAAGGGGTAGCGGCGCCCGTTGATGAGTACGTGGGCCCCCGCTTCGAAGAGGCGCCGGGGATAGCCGTCGGCGTAGCCGAAGGGCACCGTCGCGATGGTGGCGTCGCTCGCGAGCGCTCGGCGACGCCCGTAGCTGGGACGCTCCCCGGCCGCCACGCGGTGGGTGGCCACTACGTGCGCGCGCAGCGACAGGGCCGGCTCGAGGACCGCACCCGCGCTCGCGAGCGCCGCGCCGAGCCACGCGTCGGGCAGGTAGCCGTAGAGCGCGAGACCGATGCGCGCCATCGAGAGTCGCGCGTCGGGATAGCCCAGCGCGCCGGCCGAGTTGGCCGCGTGCACGACGCGCGGGACGACGCCGCGCGCGCCCAATTGCCTTCGCACCTCGTCAAAGACCGCGATCTGGTGGCGCGTGAAGGCCCGCTGGTCCTCGTCGGGTCCATCGGCGACTGAGAAGTGCGTGTAGATCCCCTCGAGGTCGAGGGTGGGCTCGGCGAGCAGAACGTCGACGACGTCGTCGATCTCGCCGGGCGCGACGCCCATGCGGTGCATACCGGTGTCGACCTTGACGTGCACGCGATGGAGCCCTCCCAAGCGAGCGGCCATCTGGGCCGCGTGGCGCGCCCCCGCGAGCGAGCCAATGGTCAAGGTGAGCGAGTGGCTCAGCGCGTCGGGAATCGTCTCGGGCGGAATCTCGGCCAGCAGCAGGATTGGCGCCGAGACGCCGGCGCCGCGTAGCTCGATGCCCTCGTCAACGATGGCCACCGCCAGCGAGTCCGCGCCGGCCGAGAGCGCCGCCTTGGCGGCGAGCGGCGCACCGTGACCGTAGCCGTTGGCCTTGACGACCGCGCACAGGGCCGTGTCACCGAGCAGCGCCGACAAGACGCCCACGTTGTGGGCGATGGCCGAGCGCGAGATCTCCGCCCACGCCGGACGGCGCACGCCCTCAACCGGCACGGGTCCCCTCGTCCGTCGCCACGACCATCGCGATCGCCGTCTGGTCGGTGTGAGTGAGCGAGAGGTGCAAGCGAGTGACCCCGCGCGAGGCGGCGAGCTCAGCGGCCTCGGCGTGCAGCTCGACGTAGGGCGCGCCGCTCGCGAGCTTGCGCACCTCGATGGCGTGAAAGGGCAGACCTAGCCCCACGCCGAGGGACTTCATCACGGCCTCCTTGGCCGCGAAGCGCGCGGCCAGACGCTCGGGGGCGTCCTTGGCGTCGGCGCGCTCGCCGTCGGAAAAGAGTCGCGAGGCCATGCGCGCGCGCCGCGAAAGCGCCAGGGCGAAGCGCGGCACGTCAACCACGTCCACGCCCACGCCCAGGGTTGCCACTACTCGACCGTGACCGTCTTGGCGAGGTTGCGCGGCCGGTCGACGTTGTGGTGAAGTCCCCGCGCCGTCGCGTAGGCGAAGATCTGCAGGGGAACGATGTCGATCATCGGCGAGAACATCGGCTCGGTGGCCGGCACGCGCAAGATGAAGTCCGCGACCGAGCTGATCGTCTCGTCGTCGTCGGTCGCCACCGCCACGACGCTCGCGCCGCGGGCCTTGACCTCGGAGATGTTCGAGAGGATCTTCTCGTGCACCGAGGGATCGGTCGCGACCACCACGACCACGACGCCGGGCTCGATGAGCGCGAGGGGCCCGTGCTTGAGTTCCCCCGCCGGATACCCCTCCGCGTGCAGGTACGTCAGCTCCTTGAACTTGAGAGCGCCCTCGAGCGCGGTGGGAAAGCCGACGTGGCGCCCGAGGAAGAAGAAGTCGCGCGCGCCGGCGAGCGCGTCGGCCACGGCCGTCACGTCGTCACGGCGCGAGAGTGCGACGGCCACCTGAGCGCCCACCGCCTGGAGTCCGAGGTAGAGGGCCTCGACGTCTCGCTCGGGCAGCGTGCCTCGCAGCTGAGCCAGGCGCAGGGCGAAGAGCTCGAGGGCCGCCACCTGAGCCACGAAGGCCTTCGTCGAGGCTACCGAGACCTCGAGGCCGGCGCGGGTGTAGATGACGGCGTTGGCCTCGCGCGCGAGCGAGGAGTCCACCACGTTCGAGACCGCCACGACGTGAGCGCCGCGGCGCTGAGCTTCGCGCGTGGCCTGGATCGTGTCGATCGTCTCGCCGCTCTGGGAGACCCCGATGACCAGCGTGCCGATCTCCACGACGGGGTCGCGGTAACGGTACTCACTTGAGATGTCCACCTCGCAGCTGACGCGCGCCCAGCGCTCGATGGCGTACTTGGCCACGAGCGCCGCGTGGTACGACGTGCCCGCCGCGACGAGCACGATGCGCGTGACGTCTCGCAGCTCGTCGTCGCTTAGGGACATCTCGTCAAAGGTGATGACGTTGTCGCGGTGGCGACGGTCGAGCAGAGTCGCGCGCAACGCGTCGGGCTGCTCGTTGATCTCCTTGGTCATGAAGTCGTCGTAGCCGCCCTTTTGGGCGGTCTCTAAGTCCCAGTCGATGGACAGGGGGCGCAGGCGCACCGGCGCGCCCTCGAGATCGATCGCGCGAAAGCCCTCGGGGCCCAGGCGCACGATCTCGTCGTCGTTGACCGCGTAGAAGGCGCTGGCCTTGTCAAGGATCGCCGGTACGTCGCTCGCGAGGTAGGTGACCCCGGGTGCGGTGCCCACCACGAGGGGCGAGACGCGCCGCGCGGCCACGATCACGTCGGGTTCGGTCGCGTCCAGCGCCGCGAGCGCGAACGCGCCGCGTACCGTCAGCAGGCTCGTGCGCACGGCCTCGGTGAGGTCCTGGCCCGCGGCGCGCGCCTCCTCGATGAGGTGCGCTAGCACCTCAGAGTCGGTCACCGACGTGAAGACGTGCCCGCGCGACTCGAGCTCCTCTTGCAGTTCGCCGTGGTTCTCGATGATCCCGTTGTGAATGATCGCGATGTTGCCCGCGCAGTCGAGGTGGGGGTGGGCGTTGATGGCCTCGGGAGCGCCGTGGGTGGCCCAGCGGGTGTGCCCGAGGCCCGTCCGAAAGCCCGTGGGGGCGTCCTCGCACTCGAGCTTGAGGGCGAGCACGGACTCGGTACCGGCCGCCGCGCGAGCCCGCCAGGTTCCTCCGGCGCCCGAGAGCGCCACGCCGGCCGAGTCGTAACCGCGATACTCGAGGCGCTCGAGGCCCTCGAGGAGAGTGGCGAGGGTGTCAGAGGCGCCGACCACGCCGATGATGCCGCACATGGGCCCAGCCTACTCGGGGGACTTCACCGACCCCCGGGGCGCGTTGAAGTGCGCGTGGAGGCGCTGGGTGAACTCCGCGACCACTCGCGCGTCGGTTGACTCGATCATCACGCGCACGACCGGTTCGGTGCCCGAGGGGCGCACCAGGAGGCGCACCTCGTCACTCGCCACGCCGTAGCGCGCGATCAACTCGTCAAAGAGAGCGTGCACGGTCGCGGCGTCAAAGCTCGCCGCCGGCACGTTCACTAGAGTCTGGGGCTCTCGTCGCCACGCCGCGTCGGCCTGGTCGAAGAGGGCGCCACGGCGCGCAACGAGCTCGGCGACCATCAACCCCGTCAGCAGCCCGTCACCGGTTGAGGCGAGGTCGGCGAAGATGATGTGTCCCGACTGCTCGCCGCCCAGGCGCCACGCGGCGTCGTCGAGGGCGAGCATGACGTTGCGGTCACCCACTTCGGTCTCGCGCACGTCGATGCCGACCGCGCCGAGGGCGCGGCGCAACCCGAGATTGCTCATCACGGTCACCACCAGCCCACCGCCGAGTTCCCCGCGCGCCGCGCGATCCAGCGCGAAGAGCACCATCAGGTCGTCACCGTCGCGCACGTGGCCGCGGTGATCGACCGCGATGAGACGGTCCGCGTCGCCGTCGAAGGCCAGTCCCAGGTCAGCGCCCTCGCGCAGCACACTCGCCACGAGGTCCGTCACGTTGGTCGAGCCGCAGTGCTCGTTGATGTTGTGCCCGTCGGGCGTGTTGTGGAGCACGGTGATCGTCGCGCCCGTCGAGGCGAAGAGCGCGGGGGCGACGTGACTCGCCGCGCCGTTCGCGCAGTCGAGCACGAGAGTGAGACCGGAGAGATCCGCGGGCACGAGGGCGCGCAAGAACGCGAGGTAGTCCCCCTCGGCGCTCTCGTCCACCCCCACGACCTCGAAGGGCCCCTCGGCGTGAGGCGCGCGCGCCAGGGCCTCGGTAATCGCCTCTTCCGTGGCGACATCGAGTTTCGCCCCGCCGACGCCCAGCACCTTGAGGCCGTTGTCGTAGTACGGGTTGTGCGAGGCCGAGACGACGATCCCGGCCCCGGCGCGCTGGCGCGCGATGGTCGCCACGCCCGGCGTGGTGAAGAGTCCGAGGTTCACCGCCGTCACCCCACCGGCGCGCGCGCCCGCGAGCACCGCCCCGGCGAGTTCGGGCGAGCTCTCGCGCGTGTCGTAGCCCACGTAGAGGGTCGCGCCCAGAACGCGCGCCACGGCCCAGCCCAGTCGATAGGCGACGTCGGTGGTGACCTCGTCGTGAGCCCGGCCCCGGATCCCGTCCGTGCCAAAGCGCACGGCGCGCGACATTAGCGCTTCGAGTACTGAGGGGCCTTGCGGGCCTTCTTGAGGCCGTACTTCTTCGTTTCCTTCTTGCGCGCGTCGCGCGTCAGGAGTCCGGCCTTCTTCAACACCGAACGAGTGGCCTCGTCGATGTCGAGCAGCGAGCGCGCGATGCCCAGGCGCAGCGCCCCCGCCTGACCGGCCACGCCGCCGCCTTCGATGGTGGCGTCGATGTCGTAGGTCTGCTGGGCGTCGATGAGGCGCAGTGGCTCCATCACCATCTGGCGGTGCGTGGCCGAGGTGAAGTAGTTGTCAAAGGCGCGCGAGTTGATGGTGATCGTCCCGGTGCCCGGGCGCAGGCGCACGCGCGCCACCGCCTCCTTGCGTCGACCGGTGGTCTGAGTCAGAGGGCTAGTCACGAAAGTCTCCTTAGCCGCGGCGGATCGCGGAGGTGTCGAATGAACTGGGCTGCTGGGCCGCGTGCGGGTGCTCGGGACCGGCGTAGACGAAGAGCTTGCCCATCTGGGCGCGCCCGAGGCGGTTCTTGGGCACCATGCCCTTGATCGCGTCAAAGACGAGCGTGGCGGGGTCCTCGGCGAGCAACTTCTTCCACGACGTCGCGCGCAGACCACCCGGATATCCCGAGTGGCGGTAGGCGAACTTCTGGTCGACCTTGTTCGAGGTCACGACAACCTTGTCGGCGTTGACGATGATGACGAAGTCGCCGGTGTCCACGTGGGGGGCGAAGTAGGTGCGGTGCTTGCCGCGCAGCAGCGAGGCGGCGACCGTCGCCACGCGTCCGAGGACGAGACCCTCGGCGTCGATGACGTGCCACTCGCGCGTGATCTCCTGGACCTTCGGTGTGTAGGTGCGCACAACTCTTCCTTCAGAAACGACCGGGCACGCCGTGGCGCCCAGGGGACTCTCTAGCCTACAAACTTTCGGCCCCCGTCGGCAAGTTGGCCGAAATCCCTACCAAATGACGACCCGATCGGCCGGATCGAGCCACAGGGCGTCGCCCGGAGCGAGCGCGAAGGCCTCGTAGAAGGGCTCGACGTTGCGCACGATCTGGTTGCAGCGAAACTCTGACGGGCTGTGGGGATCCATGGCCAGCCACTGGAGCATCATCTCGGGGCGCACCACGTCGCGCCAGGCCTGGGCCCAGGCGAGAAAGAACCGCTGGGCGCCGCTGAGTCCGTCGATGACCGGCGACGGGCCGCCGGCGAGAGAGATCTGGTAGGCCTTCCAGGCAATCCCGAGTCCTCCGAGGTCGCCGATGTTCTCGCCGATCGTGAGTTCCCCGTTGACGGGTTGGTCAACCCCGTGAGGTACGAGGACACCGTACTGGTCGATGAGAACGCGCGTGCGCTCCTCAAAGGCCGCCCGGTCGGCGTCGTCCCACCAGTCCGCGAGTCGCCCCGCGCCGTCGTACTTCGAGCCCTGGTCGTCAAAGCCGTGGCCGATCTCGTGTCCGATGACCGCGCCGATGGCCCCGTAGTTGGCCGCGTCGTCGCGCGTCACGTCAAAGAACGGCGGCTGGAGGATCGCGGCCGGAAAGACGATCTCGTTCATGCCCGGGTTGTAGTACGCGTTCACCGTCTGGGGAGTCATGAACCACTCGTCACGATCCACCGGTGAGCCGATCTTGGCCAGTTGACGTTCGAACTCGAACCTCGCGGCGGCGCGCACGTTGCCCACGAGGTCGTGCGCGTCCACCTCGAGCGCGCCGTAGTCGCGCCAACGCGCCGGGTAGCCGATCTTGGGGGTGAAGGCCGCGAGCTTGTCGAGCGCGCGGCGTCGGGTGTCCTCGCCCATCCACGACAGCGCCGTGATGGACTGGCGGTAGGCCTCGACGAGGTTCGCGACGAGTTCATCCATGCGCGCTCGCGCGCTCGGCGCGAAGTGGCGCTCGACGTAGAGACGCCCCACGGCCTCGCCCATCGCGGCCTCGACGAGGGACACGGCGCGCTTCCAGCGCGCGCGCATCTCGAGCGCGCCGGTGAGGGTACGGCCGTAGAAGTCAAAGTGGGCCTCGACGAAGGCCGAGGCGAGGTAGGGCGACTCGGCGCGCACGATCTGCCAGGCGAGCCAGTCGCGCCACGCGTCGAGTCGCTCGGCGACCAAGAGGGCCCCGAGCCCCTCGGTGAAGCTCGGCTGGCGCAACACGACCTCGCCGAGGGCCGGGGTCGCACCGAGAGCCCTGATCCAGGGCCCCAAGTCAGTGCCCGCGGCGCGCAACCACTCGTCGAACGTGCGTAGGTTGTAGGTCTTCTCGGCGTCGCGCGAGGCCACCGCGTCCCAGTGGCGAGCGGCGAGGTCGCTCTCGAGGTCCATCACGCGCGCGGCGCGCGCCTGCACGTCGTCAAGGCCCGCGAGGGCGAGCGAGCGAGCCACGTGGGCGACGAAGGCCTCGCGCACGCTGGCGAAGTGCTCCTCGCGGTAGTAGCTCTCGTCGGGAAGCGAGATCCCGGCCTGTTCGACGAGCACGACGTAGCGATCGGGGTTGCCCGGGTCGGTGTCGACGACGAGTTGGTAGAAGCCCGCCAGACCCTCTCGTTCGAGCCGCCCCACCAGGGCGAGCACGTCGTCGATCGACGACAGCGCCGCGACTTCGGCTAGTCGTGGCGCGAGGGGCGTCGCTCCACGCGCCTCGATGCGCTCCTCGTCGAGGTAGCTCGTATAGAGGTCCCCGATCTTTCGCGCCTCGGGCGTGGTCGCCTCGCGCGCGGCCTCGAGGATCTCGCGCACCGCGGCCTCAGCGTCCTCGGCGAGCATCCAGAAGGTGCCGTAGCTCGCCTTGTCGGCGGGGATGGGCGTCGCCTCGATCCAGCGCTGGTTGACGTAGCGAAAGAGGTCGTCCTGGGGACGAATCTGCGCGTCGAGGTCGTCGAGATTGATGCCGGAGCGTTGCGTCACGGGCGAAGCCTAGCGAGACTCACTCGCGCCAACGCCCGGCCGGCCCACCATCGAGCACCTCGTAACCCACGCCCACCAGGCAGAGCCCGGCGGCGGGCGCGGGCGCCGGAAGGCCCACGCCCGAGAGCGACGCCAGGCGTCGAGAGATCTCGGCCGGGGCGAGGTGGCCCTGTCCCACGGCGACGAGCGTCGAGGTGAGGCGACGCACCATGTTGTGACAGAACGCCTTCGCGCGGATGGAAAAGACGAGGAAGTCCTCGCCCGAGACGCTCAGGCTCATCTCGTCAGGGCGCCGAGTCCACGACGCGTCGTCGACGCGGCGCACGAGCGCCTCGCCGGGGCCCTTGTCGGCCGGACGCTTGCAGAACGCACGAAAATCGTGTGTGCCCAGGATCAGTGACGCCGCCTCGTTCATCGCGGCCTCGTCGAGGGGGCCCTCAACCGACCAGGCGAACGCCGCGCTCGAGGCGAGGCGCGGTGCGGGTGCGACGAGGTAGCGGTAGGCCCGCCACTGGGCGCTGTGTCGCGCGTTGAACCCCTCGTGCGTCGCGAGGGCGCGCGTGACCACGATCTCCCCGCGCAACTGTCCGTTGAGCGAGCGCAGGAACGACGTGACGCCCGCGGGCGCAAGGGCCCCCTCGGGCAGGTCGAGCGACACCACCTGGGCAATGGCGTGCACGCCGGCGTCGGTGCGCCCGGCGCCCACGAGGAAGGGGGCCTCGCTCAGTCGCAGGCTGCGCGCGATCGCCGCGCGTAGGGCGCCCACCACGGTGGGCTGATCTGGCTGGAGGGCGAAGCCGTTAAAGGCCGCGCCGTCGTAGGCGAGATCGAGACGCCACCGCGAGGTGGCCACGGCTCAAACGAACTCGATGCGCGCCATCGGCGCGTTGTCGCCCTGGCGCGGGCCGAGCTTGAGGATGCGCGTGTAGCCACCCGGACGCTCCACGTAGCGCGGCGCGATCTCGGCGAAGAGCTTGTGGGCCATGTCCTGGTCGCGGATGAAGGCGACGACGCGACGCTGGGCGTGCACCGAGCCCTCGGGCGAGTTCTTGGCCGCCGTGACGACCTTCTCGACAATGGGACGCAGCGCCTTGGCCTTGGCCTCGGTGGTGACGATGGACTCGGCCGCGATCATCGAGGCGACCAGGTTGCCCATCATGGCCTTCTGGTGGGCGCTGTCGCCGCCGAAGCGACGACCACGAGTCGGGGTACCGCGCATGTCAGTCCTCCACGCGCAGCGAGAGGCCGCGCTCGTCGAGTCGGTCTGTCACGTCCTTGAGGGACGTGGCGCCGAAGTTGGTGATCGAGGTGAGGTCGCGCTCGGTGGCGTTGATGAGCTGGGCGACGGTGTTGATGCCCGCGCGCTTCAAGCAGTTGCGCGAGCGCTCGGTGAGTCCCAGCTCTTCGATGCGGATGTCGAGCTCGCTCGCGGCGGCCTGGGCCGTGCCCACGTCACCGAGTTCGAGCGCCGGCGCCTCGTCGTCGAAGCTGCCGATGAGATCCACCAACGAGCCCAACGTCTTGCCGGCCGAGGCCAGGGCCTCGCGCGGGCTGATGGAGCCGTCGGTCTCGATCTCGATGACCAGGCGGTCGAAGTCCTTGGACTGCTCGACACGTACCGGCTCGACCTCGAAGCTCACGCGGCGCACCGGTGAGAAGATCGCGTCGAGGGGGATGACGCCGATGGTAGAAGTTCCCTTGTTGGCCTCGGCGCCGACGTAGCCCTTGCCCCGCTCGACGGTCAGTTCGAAGGAGAGCGTGGCCTTGGCCGACGTGAGGTAGGCGAGGTGCAGGTCGGGGTTGAGGATCTCCACGTCCGCGGTCGTCGACAGGTCGGCGGCCGTGACGGGGCCCTCGCCGCGCTTGTCGAGGCGCAGCGTGACGGGCTCGTCGCTGTAGACCTTGACCAGAAGGTCCTTTAAGTTCAAGCAGATGTCTTGGACGTCTTCCTTCACGCCCTCGATGACGCCGAACTCGTGCAGCACGGCGTCGAACTTCACGCGCGTCGCCGCGGCGCCGGGGATCGACGAGAGCAGGGTGCGCCGCAGCGAGTTGCCGAGCGTGTGGCCGAAACCGGGGTCGAGCGGACCGACGCCGAACGACTGACGGTTGTCCATCTCGTCGCCCAGGGCCTCGATGGTGGGTCGCTGAATGATCAACATGGTGACTCCTTCTTCCTCGTCGTCGGCTTACTTTGAGTACAACTCGACGATGAGCTGCTCGCGGATCGACTCGTCGATCTGCTCGCGCTGGGGAACGACGCGCACGGTGACGCTAAATCCCCCATCGCCCGTCTCGAGCCAGCCCGGTACGCGCCGGTCCAACGTGTCGAGATTGCGCTTGACGTTGAAGTTCTCTCGCGTGGCGACCTTCAAGGTCACCACCTCGCCGGGGCGCACGCGGTAGCTGGGGATCGTGACCCGCTTGCCGTTGATCGAGACGTGGCCGTGGCGTACCAGCTGGCGCGCCTGGGCGCGCGAGGCGCCCCAGCCGGCCCGGTAGGTGACGTTGTCCAGGCGCAGTTCGAGGAACTGCAGGAGGTTCGTGCCGGTGATGCCCGGGCGACGGTTGGCCTCTTCGTAGAGGTTGCGGAACTGCTTTTCCAGCAGGCCGTAGGTGCGACGAGCCTTCTGCTTCTCGCGCAGCTGGGTCAAGTACTCCGAGCCCTGACGCTGACGGTCGCGACCGTGCATGCCCGGCGGGAACGCGCGGGTCTGACGGTCGGAGTTCTCGGCAACGGGGCACTTGAGGGTGAAGCAGCGCTCACCCTTGAGGTAGAGCTTCGTGCGCTCACGGCGGCACAGCCGGCAGACGGGTCCTGTGTAACGAGCCATTAGTCCTACCCCCGACGCCGCTTCTTGGGGCGGCATCCGTTGTGTGGCAGCGGCGTGACGTCCTTGATCGCCACAACCTCGATGCCGGCGGCGGCCAGGGAGCGGATCGCGGTCTCGCGACCCGAGCCCGGTCCGCGCACCAGCACGTCGACCTTCTTCACTCCGTGCTCCATCGCGGCGCGCGCGCACTTCTCGGCCGCCATTTGAGCGGCGTAGGGCGTCGACTTACGCGAACCCTTGAAGCCCACGTTGCCCGAGGACGCCCACGAGAGCACGTTGCCCTCGGGGTCGGTGATCGAGACGATGGTGTTGTTGAACGAACTCTTGATGTGCGCGACGCCGAAGGCGACGTTCTTTCGCTCCTTGCGGCGACCCTTGCGGGCAGCGGTGGGCTTAGCCATTACTTCGTAACCTTCTTCTTACCGGCGACGGTGCGCTTGGGACCCTTGCGGGTGCGGGCGTTGGTGCGGGTGCGCTGGCCGCGCACGGGCAGGCCCTTGCGGTGACGGATCCCCTGGAGGCAGTTGATCTCCATCTTGCGCTTGATGTCCTGGGCCACGTCGCGGCGCAGGTCACCCTCGACCGTGACGTTCTGGTCGATGTAGGTACGCAACTTGTTCACGTCGGTTTCGGTGAGGTCCTTGACGCGAGTGGACTCGTCAATCCCCGTCGCGGCGCAGATCTGCTGCGCGGTGGTGGGACCGACTCCAAAGATGTAGGTGAGCGAAATCACCGTGCGCTTGTCACGGGGAATGTCCACTCCGGCAATACGGGCCATCTTCTTCCTCTCCTAGCCCTGACGCTGCTTGTGACGGGGGTTCTCGCAGATCACACGGACGTGACCGGCCCGGCGAATGACTTTGCACTTCTCACACATGGTCTTGACGCTGGCGCGAACCTTCATGTCTAACTCTCTCGACTGGCGAAACCTGATTATTTGTACCGATAGGTGATGCGTCCGCGGGTCATGTCGTAGGGCGTGATCTCCACCTGGACCTTGTCGCCGGGCAGGATACGGATGCGGTGCATGCGCATCTTGCCCGAGCTGTGGGCGAGAACGGTGTAGCCGTTCTCCAGCTCCACGCGGAACATGGCGTTGGGAAGTGGCTCGACGACGGTACCCTCTACGGTGAACGCGTCCTCTTTCGGCTTACTCAGGTTCCTTCTCCTTGTTATGAACTGCGGGCGTGGGGCGTGAGTGCTCCACAGACTCTCTTGGGCACGCCCAGAGGTCGGCTGACCATTCTACCGAATTTTTCGGCCAACGCAAAATGGCACCCCACGCGGGCTCTCGCGCCCGAGCGCGAGGACCAAAAAACTGCCCATTTGTGACTGGGGACCCTACCAGGTACGGCGAATTTCCGTTCATGCTGGGCAGATGGGCACGAGAAGTGAACGGGTTCGCCGCACCACCCTCTCGCGCGCCACGTGCCTGGAGTTACTGCGCGGTGCGGACCTGGCCCGGGTGGTGATTTCGGTGCGCTGCCTGCCCGCGGCGCTACCCGCGCGCATCGACGTCGTCGACGACAACCTCCTGCTGCTCGCCTCGACCGAGGAGGCGGTCCTCGTGGCCGCGCGCCGCGGCGAGGTGCTCTCGGTGCAGATCGACGGCCTAGAAGAGGGCGGCGCGACCTGGTCGGTCATGGCCTCGGGCCTCGCCGGGCCCGTCGGTGAGGCGACCAGCGAGTCGAGCTCGCTCGCCGCGGCCGTCGCCAACGGCGCGACCCTCGTCGCCCTGCCCCTGGCCGTCGTCGTCGGTGAGCGCGTCGGCTGATGTGACAGTCTGGGTCAATGCCGTATCACCACATCGATGACCCCAAGCGCCTGCACGCGCTGCTCGATGCGATACTGCTCATCGAGACCGACGCGCACCTCAACGAGCTGCTGCGCACGATCGTCGAGACCGCGGCCCACCTGGTGGGCGCGCGCTACGGCGCGCTGGGGGTCGTGGGCTCCAACGCCACCACGCTGACGCGCTTTGTCACCTACGGCGTGGACGAGGGCACCCGCGCGGCGATCGGACACAACCCGCACGGCCACGGCGTGCTCGGCGAGACCATTCGTCACGCGTCGCCGGTGCGCGTGGACAACCTGCTCACCCACGAGGGCTCCTCGGGCTTTCCCCCGCAGCACCCGATCATGGAGCGTTTCCTCGGCGTGCCCGTCATCACCGGCGACGGCCACGTCTTTGGCAACCTCTACCTCACGGACCGCCTCGACGGGGCGGCCTTTGACGAGCAGGATCAGGACCTCGTCGAGGCCTTCGGGCGCGCCGCGGGCCTCGTCATCGACCAGGCGACCCTGCGACACGAGCTGCGCGAGCTGACCCTCTCCGAAGAGCGCGAGCGCCTGGCGCGCGACCTGCACGACACGGTGATCCAGCGGCTCTTTGGCGTGGGGCTGGCCCTGCAGGTCACCCTGGGCGCCGAGATCGACGACGCGAGCCGCCAGCGCATCAACGGGGCCCTCGACGACCTCGACGCCACGATCCACGAGATCCGCACCACCATCTTCGAGATCGACCAGGACGACTTCGACGCGGGCAATCTCGAAGAGCGCCTCACGACCCTCTCCGAAGAGGTCGGCACGCGCCTGGGCATCGACGTCAGCCTGGACGTCGCGCCCACGATCAACCACCTGGTGGGCAAGCACTGCGGGCACCACACCGTCCAGGCCCTGCGCGAGATGCTCTCCAACGTCGCGCGCCACTCCCAGGCCAGTCACGCGAGCGTCGTCGTGGGCGTCGACGCGGACCACGTCGTCGTGGAGGTCTCTGACGACGGCGTGGGCTTCACCGCCCCCGTGGGCGCGGGTCGGGGGCTGCGCAATCTCGTCTCGCGCGCCCGCGAGCTCGGCGGAGACTGTCGTGTCGATTCGGCGCCCGGTCGTGGCACACTGGTGCGATGGACCGCCAACCGACTGGACTGACGTGATTCGCCTGCTGCTCGTTGACGACCACGAGATCGTGCGCCGGGGGCTGCGCGAGGTTCTCGACGCCCACGGCGACCTCGAAGTCGTCGCCGAGGCCGGCTCGCTCGCCGAGGCCGAGACGCTCTCGCTAGACAACGTCGACGTGGCCGTGCTCGACGTGCGCCTGCCCGATGGCAGCGGCGTCGACCTGTGTCGCACCCTGCGCGAGCGTCGCCCGGGACTGGCCTGTCTCATGCTCACCTCCTTCGCCGACAGCGAGGCCCTCAACGCATCGGTGCTCGCCGGCGCCAAGGGCTACGTGTTGAAGAACGTGCGCGGGGACGACCTGGTGAGCGCCATCAAGCGCGTCGCCGAGGGCGAGATGCTGCTCACCGCCGGACAGATCGAGCGGGCCCGCGAGAGGTTGCGCCGCCAGATCACCGAGGACGTGCGCCTCGAGAGCCTCTCGGCCCAGGAGCGACGCATCCTCGAACTCTTGAGCGAGGGCCTGTCGAACCGCGAGATCGCCGCCGTGATGTTCCTCGCGGAAAAGACCGTGAAGAACTACGTCTCGAACCTGCTCGCCAAACTCGGCTTCCAGCGCCGCACCGAAGCGGCGCTCTTCGCCCAGCGCCAGCAGTCGCGCCACCGCGGCTCACTCGACGCCTGATCAGAGGCGGGTAAAGACCTCGGGTCCGTCGTCGGTGACCGCGATCGTGTGCTCGAAGTGGGCCGAGAGCTTGCCGTCGGCGGTCATGACGCTCCAGCCGTCGTCGAGGACGTAGGTGTCAAACGTGCCGACGTTGACCATGGGCTCGACGGCGAAGACCATGCCGGTCTTGAGCGTGGGGCCGGGACTGCCCGGCCAGTAGTTGGGCACCTGGGGGCTCTCGTGCATCGCGGTGCCGATCGCATGTCCCACGTACTCACGCACCACCGAGAAGCCACCGGCCTCGGCGACCTCTTGGACCGCGCGGCCCACCTCGTGGAGTCGATTGCCCGCGACGAGCTGGTCGATGCCCGCCCACAGCGAGCGCTCGGTCACCTCGATGAGTCGACGGGCCAGGTCGCTGATCTCGCCCACGCCCACCGTGTAAGCGGCGTCGCCGTGGTACCCCTCGACGATCGCCCCGCAGTCCACCGAGAGGATGTCGCCCTCTTCCAGCACGTAGTCCCCGGGAATGCCGTGAACGATCATGTCGTTGGGGCTCGTGCAGATCACCGCGGGAAATCCGTGGTAGTTGAGAAAGTTCGAACGCGCGCCGCGGTTCGCGAGGACGTCCGCGGCCACCTCGTTGATCTCGGCCGTCGTCACCCCCGGGCGAATCGCCGCGCGGGTCGCCTCGTGGATCTCGGCGACGACGCGACCGGCCTTGCGCATCTTGGCCAGCTCCTCAGCGTTGCGTCTCACGCGAGTCCTCGGGCCGCGACCGCGGCGATGATGTCCGCGCTGACCTCGTCGGCGTCGCGCGCGCCGTCCACCGTCACGAGCAGGCCGCGCCGGTCGTAGAAGTCGAGCAGGGGCGCGGTGTCACGTTCGTAGAGCGCGAGGCGCGCCGCGATGGCCTCGGGCAGGTCGTCACTGCGCTGGACGACGTCGCCGCCGCACCGTGAGCACGTGCCCGAGACGCCTTCGGGGTCGGCGTCGCGATAGATCGCCCCACACTCGACGCACACGCGCCGGCTCGACAGGCGAGCGACCGCGAGGTCGTTGGCCACCTCGAGGTTCAGACACAGGCCCACGCCCCCCTCGCCGAGGATCTCGTCGAGGGCCGTGGCCTGGCCGGGCGTGCGCGGGTAGCCGTCCAGCAGGGCGCCGCGCTGAGCGTCGGGCGCCTCGAAGCGCTCGGCCACGAGGCGATTCACGAGGTCGTCAGAGACCAGCCCGCCGGCTTCGAGCACCGAGGAGACCTCGCGGCCCAGAGGGCTGCCGGCCTTGACTGCGGCGCGCAAGATGTCACCGGTCGACACGTGGGGGATCGCGTAGTGCGCGGCCAGGTGCGCGCACTGCGTGCCCTTGCCCGCCCCCTGCTTACCGAGGATGACGAGGACGAGTCGCGACATCACTAGCGCTTGAGGAAGCCCTCGTAGTTGCGCATCATGAGCTGAGAGTCAATCTGGCGCATCGTCTCGAGCGCCACGCCCACTGCGATCAGCAGCGTCGTGCCGTAGTACGGGAAGCGGTTGATGCTCCACAGCGCCATCAAGATCGCCGGCACTACGGCCACCGAGGCGAGGAACGTCGCGCCCACGGTCGTGATGCGACTCAGCATGCGCGCGAAGTACTTCTCGGTCGGCAGGCCCGGGCGGATGCCCGGCACGAAGCCACCCTGTTGACGCAGCATCTCCGCCTGCTGGTGGGGCTCGAAGGCGATGTAGACGTAGAAGAACGTGAAGGCGAGAATCAGCACGAAGTCCGAGAGGATGTAGAAGAAGCTCGTCGGGCGCAGCGAGGAGTTCACGAAGTTCTGAAAGCTCGCCCAGGGCACCACGTTGGACATCAGCACCGGGATGTAGAGCACCGAGGAGGCGAAGATGATCGGGATCACGCCCGACTGGTTCACCTTCAGGGGGATGTAGGTGGAGTTACCACCCATCTCCTTGCGGCCCACGACCCGACGCGCGAAGGTCACCGGGATGCGCCGCTGGCCGTTGTCCATGAAGACAATGAGCACCAGCAGCGCGATCGAGATCGCCACGATGATGAAGAACTTGAAGGGACCACCCTCGCTGTAGACCGCGCGTCCACCCGAGGGCAGGCCGGCCACGACGTTGGCGAAGATGAGAAGCGACATGCCCTGGCCGATGCCACGCTGGGTGATCAACTCGGCGAGCCACATGACGAACGCGGTGCCCGCGGTCATGATCGCGACCATGAAGAAGCCCAGCCAGAGGTTGAACTTGGGGATCAGGTCGATGTTAAAGCCCAGCAGCGCCTGGTCGTGTCCGTGGAACGCGTAGATGAGCCCGGTCGACTGGAGCAGCGCGAGGGCGATCGTCAGGTAGCGCGTCGTCTGGGTGATGTGCTTTTGGCCCACCGCACCCTGGTCGCGCCACTGCTCGAGCTTGGGGATCACCGTCGTGAGCAGCTGGATCACGATCGAGCTCGTGATGTAGGGCATGACGCCCAGTCCAAATACCGCGAGGCGCGTCAGGGCGCCGCCCGAGAAGAGGTTGAGGAATCCCAACACGCCGCTCGCGCCGGCCTTTGACTGCAGCAGGGTCACCTGGGACCAGCTCACGCCGGGAATCGGCAGGTTGGCGCCCAACTGGTAGAGGCCAATGATGGCGATCGTGAACAGGACCTTGTTGCGAAGGTCCGGTACCCGGAAGATGTTGCCGAGTCGCGTCAGCACGGGCTTAGCGGTTCTGGTGCTGGTTGCCAGCGGCCGCCGGACGCACCTTGAAGGGCTTGTCGAGAATCGTGATCGACCCGCCGGCCGCTTCGATGGCGGCGCGCGCCGACGCCGAGACGCCGTGGGCCGAGACGTGCAGGGCCGAGGAAACGGCACCGCGCCCGAGGACCTTGACGAGGTCGCCCTTGCGCGCGAGTCCCGCGCCGACGATCGCCTCGAGGTCGACCTGGCTCTGGCCGAGGCCGGCCAGGGCGTCGAGGTTCACCGGGGTGTACTCAACGCGGAACGGGTTCGTGAACCCCTTGAGCTTGGGGATGCGCTGGACGAGCGGCAGCTGTCCACCCTCGAAGCCGGCCGGAATCTGGCGACGGGCCTTCTGGCCCTTGGTGCCACGCCCGGCCGTCTTGCCACCCTTGCCGCCAATGCCGCGCCCGACGATCTTCTTGCGGTGCGTCGAGCCCTCGGGCGCGTGCAGATCGTGCAACTTCATGACGAAACCTCTTCTACCTTGATCAGGTGCGGCACGCGAGCGATCATCCCGTGAATCTCGGGACGGTCCGGCAGCACGTTGGTCTGGCCGATCCCGCGAAGTCCCAGCGCACGCAGCGTACCGCGGTGCTTGGGCTTCGTGGCGATCGACGAGCGAATCTGGGTTACCTTGAGCGCCATGACTAACCCTCCGTCTTGAACAGGTCGCCCTCACGCTGGCGCTCGCGGTAGGCCCGCAGCGTGCCGGTGGGGATGACGTGGTCGAGTGCCTGACCGCGCGAGGCGGCGATGTCCTCGGGCTTGCGCAACTGCTTGAGTCCCTCGATGGTGGCGTGGGCGACGTTGATGCCGTTGGAAGAACCCAGCGACTTGGCGATGATGTCCTTGACGCCGGCCATCTCGAGGATGGCGCGCGCCGCGCCGCCGGCGATGACGCCGGTTCCCGGGGCGGCGGGCTTCATGAGAACGCGGCCCGCGCCCGAGGCGCCGAGCACCGGGTAGACAATCGTCGAGCCGGCGAGGGGCACGTCAAAGAGGTTCTTGCGCGCCTCTTCGATGCCCTTTTGCACGGCCAGACCGGCCTCCTTGGCCTTGCCGTAGCCCAGGCCGACCTTGCCCTTGCCGTCGCCGATGACCATGAGGGCGGTGAAGGAGAAGCGTCGACCACCCTTCACGACCTTGGACACGCGGTTCACCTTGATGGTGCGCTCTTCGTACTGCTCTTCAGCCATTAGAACTCCAGTCCACCGGCGCGCAGGGTCTCCGCAAAGGCGGCGACGCGGCCGTGGTAGTCAAATCCGCCGCGGTCGAAGACCACGGTCGTCACGCCGGCCGCGAGGGCGCGCTCTACGAGCGCGCTGGCGACCTTCTTGGCTCCTTCGATGTTGCCTCCCGCGCCGCGCAGGGCGGGCTCGACCGACGACGCCGCGGCCAGGGTGTGGCCGGTGACGTCATTGATGATCTGGGCCGAGATGTGCTTGTGGGAGCGAAACACCGCGACGCGCGGACGCTCGGGCGTGCCCGAGACGTGGCGACGCACGCGCGCGTGGCGCCGCTGGCGTAGTTCGAGAGTGGAACGGGCCATTACTTAGCCGCCTTTCCGGCCTTGCGCAGTACGCGCTCACCGAGGTAGCGCACGCCCTTGCCCTTGTACGGCTCGGGCTTGCGGAGTTTACGAATGGAGGCGGCGACCTGGCCGACGACCTCCTTGTCGGCACCCTTGACGATCACGCGCGTCGGAGTGGGCACCTCGAAGGTGACCCCCTGAGGCGCGGTGAACTTCACCGGGTGCGAGAAGCCCAGCGCGAGGTCGATCGCGTCGGCGCCCGCGGCGGCCGCGCGATATCCCACGCCGATGATCTCCAGCTCCTTGGTCCAACCGGTGGTGACACCGGTAACCATGTTGGCGACCAGCGTGCGCGTCAGGCCGTGCAGCGCCTTGTGACGGGTCTCCTCGCTGGCGCGCTCGATCGTGAGCACGTCGCCCTCGTGGGCGAGCGTGATGCCCTCGGGCAGCGTGCGCGACATGGTGCCGTTGGGTCCCGAGACCGTCACGACACTCTCGGCGACCGAGACGTTCACGCCGGCGGGCACGGTAATCGGATTACGTCCGATGCGCGACATCAGCGAACCTCCTGGAAAAACGGGGACTTACCAGACATAACACAGCACCTCGCCGCCGAGCTTGGCGCGGCGCGCCTCGCGGTCGGTCATGAGTCCGTGGCTCGTCGAGACGACGGCCACGCCCACGCCACCGAGGACCTTGGGCATCTGGTCGGACTTCTTGTAGATGCGCAGTCCCGGCGTCGAGACGCGCTTGATGCCGATGATCGTCTTCTTGCGGTCCTCGGAGTACTTGAGGCTGATTTCCAAGGTCGAACCGGGACGGCCCTCGACCTTGTTCACGGTGTAGCCCGCGATGAAGCCTTCCTTCACGAGCACCTTGGCCAGGTTCTCCTTGAGCTTCGAGCTGGGCATCTTGACCGTGTCGAACATGGCCGCGTTGGCGTTGCGGATGCGCGTGAGCATGTCGGCGATGGGGTCAGTCATTGTCATCGCGGTCCTCCTACCAACTCGCCTTGGTGACGCCGGGAACCTCGCCGGCGTGGACCATGGTGCGCAGACAGATGCGGCACAGCCCGAACTTGCGATACACCGAGCGCGGACGCCCGCAGCGCTCGCAGCGCGTGTAGGCACGCGTGGAGAACTTCGGGGTCTTCTGCTGCTTGATTCGAAGAGCTTTCTTCGCCATGACTATCGATTCTCCTGCTTGAAGGGGAAGCCGTAGGCGCGCAAGAATGCGCGACCCTGCTCGTCGTTCGCCGCGGTGGTGACAATCGTGATGTCAAAGCCACGCGGTGCGTCGATCTTGTCGTAGTCGATCTCGGGGAAGATCAACTGGTCGTTGACGCCGAAGGTGTAGTTGCCGTGTCCGTCGAAGGACTTGGGCGACAGGCCACGGAAGTCACGAATACGCGGGATCGCCAGGCTCAGCAGCCGGTCGAAGAACTCCCAGGCGCGGTCCCCGCGCAGGGTGACCTTGACGCCGATGGGCTGCTCCTCGCGCAGCTTGAAACTC
>JAJYAC010000090.1 GCA_021779735.1 Actinomycetes bacterium | reverse complement strand
CTTGACCGCAACCGTGATCGACGCGGCGACGGGTGAGATTGTCGGAGGCTTCGTGGGCTGGCAGACGGCTCCGCTGGTTCGCTTCCGGGTGTCGGCCGGCGAGACCGTGTCGATTCCGCTCCTCGTGTGGGAATGTCAAGTCAATTTGGCCCCACCGTGCGCACCACATTTGGCCCCACCCCGTCGGGGCGGCAACTTCTAATCTGATGGGGTGAATCGCGAGCGACAATTCGGTCCCCGTAGCGCCTTCCAGCTCCGGATCCATTTGCGTGACATCGAACCCCAGATTTGGCGGCGAGTCATGGTGCCGGGATCGTTGACCTTGGCGAAACTCCACCTGGTGATCCAGGGGGCCTTTGATTGGGAGGGCTATCACCTGCACCAGTTCGAGATCTATGGCAAGCGTTATGGACAGCCCGAGAACGACTGGGACGTGGACGACGAATTGCTCGACGAGGAGCTGTGGCGCCTCCACCAACTTCTGAAGGTTCACGACCACTTCACCTATGTCTATGACTTCGGCGACCACTGGGTTCACGACATCGAGGTCGAAGGCGCCGAACACGTGTCACGGACGCTCAAGAAGGCAGTGTGCCTGGACGGCGCGAGGGCCCGTCCGCCCGAGGACGTGGGCGGCGTTTCGGGGTTCGAGCATTTCCTCGAAGTGATGAACAACCCTCGTGACGAGGAATACGTGGACATGGTGGCCTGGCAAGGTGGGCGTTTCAAGCCTGATCAGTTCAGCCTCTTTGACGTCAACGGTCAGATTCAGAGCCGCAACTAGCGAGTGCGTTTGGCCTTGGTGGCGCGCAGCCGGTAGGAATCGGAGCCGGTCTCGATGATGTGCGCGTGAAAGGTGAGCCGGTCGATGATGGCCGCCACCAGTCGCGCGTCGGGGACGATCTTGCCCCACTCCGAGAACGGCAGGTTGGTCGCGGTGGCGACCGAGGAGCGCTCCTCGCGTTCGGTGAGGATCTGGAACATCAGCTCGGCCCCGCGGGTGTCGAGTTGCACGTAACCGAGCTCGTCGAGCAACAACAAGTCGACGCGTCCGTAACGGGCGACGAGGCGCGAGAGGCGCTTCGCGTCCGCCGCTTCGGCGAGCTCATTGACCAGTTGGGCGCAGGTGACGTAGCGAACGGTCTTGCCCATCTCACAGGCCTTCATCCCCAGGCCAATGAGTAGGTGACTCTTGCCGGTGCCCGAGTCCCCGAGCAACACGACCGGTTCGGTGCGCTCGAGGTAACTGCCCGAGGCGAGTGTCGCGATCGTCGCCGGGTTCACCCCCGAGACCGCCAGGTCGAAGTCCTCGAGCAACTTGAGGCGCGGGAACCCCGCGCTCTTGACGCGGCGCTGGCGTCGGCGTTCGTCGCGTTCGTCCACTTCGGCGAGCAGCACCTTGGCGAGGAACTCCTCGTAGGTGAGGTGTTGGCGCTCGGCTTCTTTCGCGAGCGAAGAGCCCAGGCGTCGAACCGCCGGCAGGCGTAGCGAGAGGGCGCAGCTCTCGATGGAGGTCGCTGCCCCACTCACGGTCGCACCAACAACGCGTCGTAGGCGGAGGTGCTGGGTAGCGGGCGGTCAAAGCGCGCGAGGGGCGTGTCGAGCACGTCGGGCGTCCTCTCGAGCAGTCGCCGAGCTTCGATGGTGATGAGTTCGGTGTCGAGCGAGCCGACCTCGAGCAGTGAACGCAGGGCTTGGTGCACGAGACCCGGAGGCACTCGGCGCTCGAGCAGCAGTACCTCGATGAGTGCTCCGGTGCCGTCGGTGTCGCCCAGGCGACGTCGCGCCATTCGCCAGAACTCCTCGTGCAGCGTGGTGAAGCGACCGTCGTCGCGAGCGCGCTGTAGCGCACTCGAACCCTCGAGGGCACCGGGTTTCGCGACGAGGGTCTCGAGGTAGTGATCGAGTTCGAGGACTTCAACGCTGCGTCCCGGGACGCGGTCATGTCGAGCGATCTCTCTAGCGGCGTCGTAGGCGACGACCTCGTTGGCGCCGAGGCGCACGTTGACGCGTCTGCCCGCAAAGGGGACGGGGACGGAGTAGAAGTTCTGGCGCACGCAGACGCGACTCTTGGCGTCCACTCGACAGTTCAGCAGCAGTTCACTGGCGAAGGGTTCCTCGGGCAGGGGCTGCAACCGGGGTCGTTCGAGTTCGAAGTGCTCCGCAATGGACATCGACCTCGCGTCGATGCGACGAGCATCGTCGGTCACGTCACCCGCGGCGATGAGTGCGTTGAGCTCACGCAGGCTGGCGACGTGCGGCACCGGGACGAGGTGGCGCCGGCGGAAACGTCCAATCTCTCCTTCGACCCCGCCCTTTTCGTGGGCACCGTCGACGCCGGGCAGGCAGAAGAACGAGTCGAAGAGGTAGTGGCTGCGCAGCGCGACGAAGCGCTCGGACTCGACGCGCGAGCGTCCCTTCAGTACCCGGACGACCGCGGTCTTCAGGTTGTCGTAGCGCACGCGCGAGGGAACACCCCCGAAGTAGTCGAAAGCGCGCACGTGACCTTCGAGGAACACCTCTTGAGCCTGGTTGAAGGAGGCGAAGTGAAAGGCCTTGCCACTGGCCGAAAGACGCATGACGAACATCCAGGCCTTGGTGAGCACGCCATTGAGGAAGAACGAGAACTCCCCGAAGTCGACCTCGGCTTCCACCCCGAGGAGGTGGGTCTGGGAGATGGCCACCTTCTCAATCGGCGTCATCGTCGTGCGCCGCTTCATCTCCGCGACGTAACGCCGGACGCTCGACTCCGAGACCTCGGCTCCGAACTCCTCGACGAGGCGTTGGAAGATTCGCCGCGCCGTGTGACGCTGCTTCTTAGGCATGGTGGCGTCGGCCTCGAGCCACTCTTCGATCGTCGCCTTGAAGGGACCGAGTGAGGGCGCCTCGCGCGCTGCCTCTTTTCGTCGCGGTGGCTCTGCCGAGGCCAGCGCTTGACGAACCGTGCGCCGGTGAATATTGAACACCCGTGACAACTCACGGATCGACGTCTTCTCAGGTCCGAAGTGGGCCCGACGGATCTGCTCGAATACTTCCACCTTGGTCAGCTTTCTCATGGTCCAAGGCTTCCAGCCCGCACTCAATGAACGCGTACACCACCGATGCCGGAGGCCGAGTGGGGCCAGAACAGATAATCACGGTGGGGCCAAATCAGGTAATCACACTCACTCGTGGGCACCGCGTCGACTGCGACTCGTCTCGGATACGCCCTCCCGCCCGGTCGATGGGAGATCGAGGTGCCCGTCAGCATTGAGGGTCGAGGTACGTTTCGCACGCCGCCATTGCCACTCGTCATTACACCGTCGGAGAAATCAGAGTCCTGACGTCCGCGCGAACGGGCTAAAGCCATTGGGTGGAGGTAAGGGGATTCGAACCCCTGACCTCTTGACTGCCAGGCGCGCTAAAGCAGTTTTCACGACGTTCTCGAGTTTCACCATGCCCGCGGATCAGGAAGTTCTTGTTTCATCGATTGCGCATCGTGCAC
>JAJYAC010000029.1 GCA_021779735.1 Actinomycetes bacterium | reverse complement strand
CGGGCGAAGCGAGGTGACGCAGCGATTGAGTCAACCACGGGCATCCCGGCGCGCGCGCGAGGGTTTGGGAAGCCGCCGTGGCGTGGGCGGGCCGCAGGGCGCCCGCGTCGAGCGGGCCAAGGGGTGCGAGCGTCAGGGCGAGGACGAGCGACACACTGGAGCGTCGCACCCATCGCGAAGTGATGTGCATTGCGGAGACCTTCTTCGGGGGGCATCGTCGCGAGAACGACCTCGATGATTCTACTGGCCCCCCTTCAGCGAGATCCGTGCGCTGTGGTGGCTTCACGCCGGTAGCGTACGAACGTGTCCGACATGTTGATGCAGACGCTGCGTTCGTGTGCGAGAGAGATTGGCGAAGTGGTGGGCGAGTACCGCGGACGGGGCCTCTCGGGGCTGCGGCCAACGCAGTACCACTTAGATCTCGCCACCGACGCAGTCGCGGTGCGAGTTCTCACGGGCGCGGGTTATCGGGTGGTCTCCGAGGAGTCCGGGGTCAGTGGATACGGTGACGTGACGATCGTGGTGGACCCCATTGATGGTTCAACGAACTGTGACCGCGGAGTGCCGTTCTTCGCCACGAGCCTCGCGGTGCTGCACGGCGACGAGCTCGTCGCGGGACTGGTGGCCAATCTGGCCACGGGAGAGATCTTCGAATCCGAGGTGGGTTCGGGAGCGTGGCGCGACGGCGAGAGGGTTCACTCCAGCGACGCCCGAGAGATCTCCCACGCCATCGTGAGTTTCTCGGGCACACCGTCACGGCACCTGGGATGGGCGCAGGCGCGAGCCATGGGCGCCGCGAGCCTCGAGATCTGTCTCGTCGCCGACGGGTCGCTCGACGCCTACGCGGTGGCCCAGCAGTCGACGTTGCACCCGTGGGACTATCTCGCGGGACTACTGATACTGCGAGAGGCGGGAGGCGCCGCCGCCGACTATCGCGCCGACGCCCTCGAGGTGACCGACGACGTGGGCCGCCGGCCGGTGTTCGCGGCAAGTGACGCGCTGCTCGCGTCACTCCTTGACCAAGGTCCTCTCTAAATGTCTGTCGACGGCGCCGTTGCCTCGACGTTGAGATAGAGCACCGTACTTCGTCGTCGCGCTTTGGCTAGCGGCGCTCGCCAGGCGCTACGTAGCTCGTCCATGCGCAGTGCCAGTTCCTCGAGTGCCGCGTCGATGGGTCCCCGACCCTGGTCCTCCGCGTCTACCGGCCACCGTGAGGCACTCCAGGCGCGCAAGAAGTCGGTGGCCACGACGCAGTCGTGGAGGTCTCCGAGGACCCCCTGGGCTTTGGCGAGGTCTCGTGCCACGTCCGCCGCGCCGGAGCCGAACGCGAACGTCGCGACCTCAGATCGATAGCGATTGCGCTTGATGGCGATGCGCAGCTCGTGTAGCTCGTCGTCGGGAGCGTTGGGGCCCAGTGCGTCGATGTCGGAGAAGAGAGCGGAGAGTCCCTTGAGCAGTCGGGGGCCCAACACGTCGCGCGCGGACCGATGGCGTCGTACGCGCAGCGGCGGCGACACCGCCCAGCGCGCGAGCTCACTCACCAGCCGTCGGTAGCGCTTTTGCGTGAGGGCGTCACGGACACGGGAACGCTCGGCGTCTCGTTGGCGACGAAGGCGTGCGAAGACGCTCTCGTCGAAGGGTGACTCTTCGTGTTCGAGATCGGACAAGAGATCGTGCAAGACGTCGAGATCCCGTTGGCGCCCGAGGACGCCCGCAATCCAGCGCAATTCCTTGGCGAGCGTACGCGCCGCCGTGGGATCGAGCACCGGCGCGAGCACGTCGAGTTCAGCGCGCAGTCGACGAGAGGTCACGCGCAGTTGGTGAACTCCCTCGGGATCGCTTCCATCGCGCGCCGACGGGTCGAATTTCATCCACGTCGCGAGTTCGCGGGTCAGGACTCGGCGAGTGAGTTCGTCGACGTTCAACTCAGGCACGTTGGCACTTCGCATCGTCGAGTGAGGTACTGCGGTGGTCACGCCGGTGTCTGACAACCATGCACACTCCCGTCACGTTGAATCTAACTCGTACTGATCTCCTCAAGGACGGTCGTCACGGGGCGCGCGATTGCAGGGCCGGTAGGCTGGTTTGCCCGGGGCGCTTAGCTCAGTTGGTTAGAGCAGCTGATTTACACTCAGCAGGTCGGGGGTTCGAGTCCCTCAGCGCCCACTCCGAATCGACGGTTTGATGGTTGGTAACCCTGATCGTCGCCGTCCGCGAGGTCGGCTAGCGAGGAAGTCACAGCGGCCCGATACCATCGCGGTCAATGAAGCCGTCCAGACTCCTTCTTCGACTGATGAGCGGGGCGGTTACGAATGTTGACTTCTGCGATGCGCAACTACTGCTCGAGGCGCTTGGCTTCGAAGAAGTGAGAGTAACTGGCAGCCATCACCTGTACGCGCGACTCGATATTCCCGAACAGTTGAACCTGCAAGATCGGCGAGGTCAGGCGAAGCCCTATTAACTTCGCCAACTCATTTCTCTGGTGAAGCGGTATGATTTGACAATCGAGGAGACCGAGTGATGCTTCCCGTCTATCCGATTAACGCGTTCTGGAGCAGCGAAGATGAAGCGTGGGTGGCCGACGTCCCCGACCTGCCGTATTGCTCGGCGCTAGGCGACACACCGCACGACGCCGTGGCCGAAGTCGAAGTTGCAATTGCTGCGTGGCTTGAGGCCGCATCGTCGAGTGGTCGATCGATACCGCCGCCATCGTCGCGGATGGCCAGGGCGTGAGGGCACGCTGAGCGATTGATCACTTTCGGGTCGGTCGGATTGCTTCAACTGAGTGTGACACGTAGATTCTTGAATTGGTAGTTGCCCGAACTCGGTTCTTATTGTGTGACCTAAGGTCCACGATGTTGAGTCGAATGGACCACACTGGGTTCAGACGGCAATTACGCGGATCAATTCTTCGAGACCAGTGAAGTCGTCCGGGTTGCGCGTGTAGAGCGTCAGACCGTTGGCGTGGGCGATTGCCGCGATCAATAGATCGGCCATGCGTGACCGGTGGGTTCGGCCGGTGCTGGCAACAGCCGCAACTACTTGTCCAAAACTACGCGCGGCCGCAGCGTCAAAGGGGATGGGTTCGAAGGTCGCCTCCGTTTGCTGAAGGCGAGCCTGGCGGTTTGCTTGCTCGGTGACCGACGACGCCAGCATTGGTCCTGCGGCCAACTCTGCAAGGGTGATCGCACTCACCGAGATCTCCTCGGGCAAGGCTTGTTGAACCGCGAGTTCATCCCAGTCGATGACCACTGAAGTGTCGAGCAGGCCCGTAGTCATCTAGAACTCTTGGTCAACGAAGTTGTCGAAGTCGGCTCGAAATCGCTTTGCGTCAATGTGCGACCCGGTCTCGGCGAAATCAGCAATGGCGGATTTCGGAACAACGGTTCGCCGTGGCGCGAAAAGAGGGCGTAATTCGGCCACCGGGACTCCGTTGCGGGTCACCACGAAACTTTCGCCCGCGACGACCTCGTCGATCACCTTCGCGTTCTCGTTGCGTAGTTCACGCTGGGCAATGGTTTTGGACATGAGAGTAGTGTAGCCGATTGTGCGACGCAGTGCTACGCCAGAAATTGGCGCTTCAGTTGAACTTGACGTTTGAGCTGTCGTACCGAAAGCGTGTTCAAGAGAGAGCGTCCAGCGGTTCATTCGTCACAACGGGCGATGATTGAGAGTCGCCACGGTGAGGCTCCGGTTCTTATTGTGTCCCTCAAGGTCCACTTCGTTGCCAGAAGCTCAACGCGAATGCTCGCGACATCGCCATTGCTCGCGAAAGTGCAACGTGCGTACAAGAGCCAATCGCCGCCACCAGGACATGGAACTGGAAGGGCCGTCGACATCACCTAGTACAAAAGTGCATGAACATGAGGCGTACCTCTAGGCCCTGGCCGACGCGTGGATGGTGAGGACTAACGACGGTACAGTGGTTCGTATCCGTGATTAACTGCGGGCCCCAGTCCAGCGGAACTTGGAATTAGGCTCGTTGTGCCCGCCTCGATTACGTGATCGGAACCTCGAGACGGGGGATTCATGAAGAGTCTTGATTCTGCAAAAGTTCGTGCCTTAGTCGCCGCTATCACGCTTGGAACAATAACGTTCTCATCGTCTTTGGCCTCCGCATACGAACGTCACTCGAGCGTTTCCGCTGAGCTGTCTGGTCCCCGCACGTCGCCCTACTTCCCGCCGTTCACACACTTCGTGATCATCGTGCGCGACGGGCACACCTTCGATGACTATCTCGGAGACTGCGCCATGACGGTCCATGCGGGCTGTAAGGGCAAGGTCATGAGCCCCAATCACCTCAGCTCGGTGCCCGACCTTCACAAACTGGCTAAAACCTATGCCTTTGACGACTCCTATAGCACCGGGACCCAACCCCCAAGCGGCCCCAACCACTGGTGGCTCTTCTCTGGCCAGTCCGCCTCGAACTCGCAGCGGCAGTCCTACCCGTCGGCGCACGGCACCGTCTTCGACCGATTCCTCCACGGCGACACCGTGCCCGCGCAAGGGACGAACGCCTGCTCGACACAGACAACCAACTCGGGGTCCGGCGGAAGCCCGTACACCTTCGTCGTCAGCGGGGACATCTACTCGATGCTCAACGCCGGGTCCGGCTACTGGAAGAACCCGACGGACGCCCGGGCCGAGGTGCTGCCGATCGACCGCCCGGGAACCACGATTCCCGAGGAGTTGAACTACAACCAGTACGCCTGCCAGGGCCGGAGGGTTGCGGACTCGCAGGTGGCGAGCGGCTTCCTGAGTTTCGTCAAGACCTACGGTCTGCCGGCGTACAGCTACGTGGGTCTGTTCAACGACCACCCGGGCTCCGCCCAGAACATCCCCGAAAACGATGTGGAGACCTACGACATTGTCAACTCGATCATGCAAAACGCGAAGTACAAGAACAACACGCTGATCATCGTCACCGAAGACGACACCCAGAACGGAAGCAGTGGGCCCGATCACGTGAGTAACACCTACCGGGTTCCGCTCGTCGTGATCGGATCGGCGACGTACGTGAAGCAGCACTATCTCTCGCACGTCGCCTACACGACCAGCAATGTGCTGGCCGCCATGGAGCGGGTCATGAACAACGTCAAGCCGGGGATCCTCAACCCCAACGGGGCGCTCGGACTCTCCACGTTCCCGATGACCTCCGCCGACAAAAGTGCCCTGGGAGACCCGCTGGAGGACTTCTGGGTGAGGCGCGCGATGTCGCTGTCGGTCCGCGCCTCCGCCAGCACCCCCACGGGCTTGGTCCCGCTGACCTCAACCTTCGTGGCGACCGCCACCGGTGGCGTGGCCCCCTACACGTACCTTTGGAACTTCGGCGACGGGTCGGTGACGAGTTCCGCTCGGAGTGCGTCTCACACATACACGAGGGCGGGGACCTACGTCGTCTCGCTCGCGGTGCGTGACAGCGCGGGCCCGGCCAACAGCGTCACGAAGACGGTGACCATCACCGCCCGGGGCACGGTCCCCGGGGCGCCAACTTACGTGATCGGGACCGCTGGCGACGCGTCGGTGACCCTCACCTGGAGGGCACCGTCGAGCGACGGCGGGGAAGCGGTGAACGCCTACGAGGTGTTCCGGGGAAAGTCGTCTGGAACGGAGACGCGCCTGACGTCGGGCGGCTGCGGCAACCCGGGGGCTGAGCTGACCTGTACGGACACTGGGCTCGCCAACGGGACGACGTACTACTACTACGTGGTCGCGGCCAACCCCATCGGTACAGGCCCACACAGTAACGAAGACTCGGCCACGCCGAACGGCACAGCTGGTGGCGCGGGGTAAGGCCATGGCCGCGCCCGCCCACGTCCTTGAGTGTTCGACGGCACCTCGACGGCGCCGGCCCTCGCCGGTCGTTGGGATGCTGACTCGAAGCGTGAGGCGGCCAGTGGAACTGAGGTAGCGCCACGCGAGTTTGTCGATGGCGTCGCCTAGCGTGCACGGTGGCGCTCCGGTGGCGCCAAAGGAGAGCCTCGCGGAGGTCGAGAAGGTATGAACCTGGTGTCGGAGATACTTCTCGGCGCCGGCCGCCGGGCACCCACGAAGGTGGCGATCGTTACCAATGACGCTCGGCAACTGTCCTTCGGGGATCTAGATCGGCTCTCTGGGCAACTCGCCAATGTTCTGACCCAGCGATATGGCATCGTCAGCGGGGATCGCGTCGCGGTCCAGTGGAACAAAGTGCCCGAGCTGCTGGCCCTGCACATCGCGTGTCTGCGCGTCGGGGCCGTCTACGTGCCGCTCAACACCGGCTACACGGATCACGAGGTGCTTGCCCTTCTCGACGACGCTGCCCCCTCGCTGTTCGTTCGCCCTACGCCAATTGCCCACGCCACACGCCGAGCGGATTTCGCAGAACTCGAGGCCGCCGCCCGCGACGCGTCGACGGACTTTGACGACGTGCCGTGCGACGCGGACACACCGGCCGCGATCCTGTTCACCTCGGGCACCACCGGCCGGCCCAAGGGCGCGGTGTTAACTCACGGCAACCTCGCGTTCAACTGTCGAACGCTCAACGACGTGTGGAGCTTCACATCGAGCGACGTCTTGTTACACGCCCTTCCCCTCTTTCACACCCACGGTCTATTCGTCGGTGCGTATTGCGCCCTGAGCTGCGGCGCGTCGATGATCTGGATGGAGAGCTTCGACGCCGACGCGGTCGCGCGACGTCTCTGCGAGGCAACCGTCTTCATGGGAGTGCCCACGCACTACACGCGACTCCTGGCCACTACCGCTCTCGATCGGGAACGGACAGCGTCAGTGCGACTCTTCACCTCAGGCTCGGCCCCGATGTTGCGCGCGACGCACGAAGCGTTCACCCAGAGAACGGGGCATCAGATAGTCGAACGCTACGGCATGACCGAGACGGGAATGATTACGTCAAATCGGATCGACGGCGCCCTCAAGGTCGGCTCAGTGGGTCCGGCGCTACCCGGGGTCGACGTTCGCATTGACCAAGGGCTGGTGGGTGGCGTAGAAGTGCGCGGTCCGAACGTGTTCGCCGGCTACTGGAACCGCCCCGAATTGCGAGAGTCGGAGTTCACGACCGACGGGTGGTTCAAGACTGGTGACATTGGTTCCCTCGACGACGAGGGATTCCTCGAAATAGTGGGTCGAGCCAAGGACGTCGTCATCAGCGGGGGACTCAACGTGTATCCCAAAGAGGTCGAGTTGGTCATCGACTCCTTCCCCGACGTGCTGGAGTCGGCGGTGATCGGACTCGACGACGCTGACTTCGGTGAGGTGGTGACGGCCGTCGTCGTGGCGAGATCAGGCGCGAGACTCGAGGTCGCGGCGCTGAGGGAGTTCGCGCGAGCCTCACTCGCGAGCTTCAAAGTTCCCAAGCACTTCATTTGTGTGGAAGAGCTGCCACGAAACGCCATGGGCAAGGTGCAAAAGGCGGAACTGCGCCGACGGCTCTCGGTCACGACACTCATCGACGAGTAGGCGCCGTCGACGAAGGGACCCGCCAGAGCCGCCCACGTGTCTTCGCTCACCGGCGCACCCTAGGTTTCCGGGACCGTCACCTCACTTGGCCGGGCGACGTGCGAGGATTCCGGCGATACTCGACTTCCCAGATCCAGGTGACTCGCCCGACTTCGACGTGGGCCGCGCGAGTGGGCTGCTCGGCCCACGCCTGCGACGGATCCGTGAACGGAGGCCATTGGTGCAAAGTTCACACTTGTCCGAGAGGAACTGCGAGACTAGGGCCGTGGCGATGACCAAGGGGCGAGCGCTCTCGGGCAGTGGCGACCCAGTGGACACGTTGTCGTTGGCGACGGGCACCATTGGTGAGGCCCTCGAACGTCGACGCCGCGAACTCGGCGTGGGACACGACGGGGCCGCCGAGGCGATCGGCATCAGCCGATCGACGTACGCGGCGTACGAACGCGACCTGAGGCGAGTCTCGCCCGAGTTTCTGCGCTCGCTCGCGCACTTTCTCGAGATCGGTCTCGTGGAGGTTTTGGAACTCTACGGCGCGACGTGCGTGGCTCAGGCGCGCCGCACCCTCCTCGGCGATGACACGCGAATCGCTCCCACGGCGCTTCGCGGCGTGGGTGCGCGGCGCGTGGCGCGTAATGACATGGCGACGGTGGAACGTGTCTACTTCGACACAGCTCCCGAAAAGGTCTCCACCGTCACCCTGGCGACCTCTGATGAGAGTTTGGTTCGCGCGAGTTTGCCCTCTGACGCGACGGGCCGGTCACACCTGGAGTTCGGTGAAACTCACCTCGGCGAAACGAAGCGTCGTGAGAAGAAGACGAAGAAGACCAAGAAGACGAAGTCGGTCAAGGAAGAGGGCGATTCGGGGCTTACGGAACTGCCGGAGCCAGTGGTGCCGTCCAAGAAGGCGAAGAAGCCAGAATCGAAGTCGAAGGCAGAGAAGTCAAAGTCGAAGGCGAAGAATTCGAAGAAGGGCAAGTCCAAAGCGGCCGCGATGGGCCACAGAGAGAAGAAGCGAGACAAGAAGCGCAAGAAAAAAGGGCGTCGCTGACGCGGCTCGTCCCGTTGGGGAAATCGCGACGCTACTCGCGCGTAATGCCTCTAAACGCTGAGCGGAGTGATCAACAGCCCGCCACGTCGTGCCGCGGGGACGACGTCGAGTGGTCGCGTGCCATAATGGATTCCCATGTCTGAGTCCACGGACGCTGTCGGCGGCCGCCCCCACGATGACTTCGATCTCAATCTGATTGGCGAAGGTCACCCCGTGGGCCTTCCGGTCTTTGAACCCGAGGTCGAAGCGCACCTGCACAATCGACGCCGCGTCAACAGCCCGACGGAGCTGTTGAGTTTTCAAGATCTCGTTCACTTCAAGGCCAGCCACGGGCGCTGGCGTATCGCCAAGGACCTCGTCGGTCTGGTGCGACGCGGTCACGGTGGAGAGTCTGACGAATCCTACGGTGACAAGTTGCGTCGCGAGTCGCGTCGTGGCAAGTCCGAGTCGTCAACCTACGGCCTGGCGAGCATCGGCGGACACGCGGTGGTGCTCTACGCGATGAATTGGGACTTCTTCGCCGGCTCGCTCGGCGTCGTCTCGGGAGAGAAGTTCCAGGCGGCCGCGGACCTGGCCGTATCGAAGAAGCTGCCGTTCGTCTCGGTATACGCCTCGAGCGGTGTGCGTCAGCACGAGAATTTTGCGGGTCTCACGCAGATGACTCGCATGGTCGAGGCGATTCGCCACTACAAAGAGAAGGTCGATCTGCCACAGGTGGCGGTGTTGCTCGGCAACGTGTGGGGGGGAGTCTCGGCGAGCGCCGTGCCCAACGCCGACCTGATCCTCGCCACCTCGGGCACCAACTTTGGCTTCGCCGGCCCCAACGTGATTGAGGCCTTCGAGGGTGCGAGTGTGCCCGCGGGTTCTCAAAGCGCGGAAGCGAACCTCCTGGATCGCAACATCGACGTCGTGCTGCCCGACGTTGGCCACGTGGTGGACTACCTCGACGATCTGCTGACGGCGACGGCGCGCCCGGACAAGGCCCACCAGCTGACGGCTGAGACGCCACCCATGGTGCGAAACATCGGCGCTCACGACGAGCGGCGCGTCTTTCCCTTCGGCATGGTGGGCATCCACGGCCCACGCTTCGCGGATCCCTCTGAGGGTCAGATCTTCCGTGCCGCGCCACCCCGTCGGCGCGACGGCGACGAGGCCACCAATTTGGTCACCCAGTATCAGGATCTCATGACCGACGCGAATCGCGTGGACTTCGAGTTCATCGTTCGCTTCGCCTTCAGCGACGCCGTCGCGGTCTACAACTTTGTCCAAGACACTGACGTCCAGCGATACCCGGCCATCGCCGGAGCGTTCGGCAAGATTGGCTCCCAGCCCTTCGTGGTGATCGGCACGCAGCCGTCCTACCAACGACTAGGTGACACGGTCATGAAGCGTCCCTCGAACCCCGGGCCCGAGGATTTCGAGTACATGGACCGGCTTCTCGAGATGGGCGAGAGGCTTCGGCTCCCCGCGCTGTTCGTGACTGACACTCTCGGTGCGAAGCCGACCCTCGAAAGCGAGCGTCGGGGCCAGTCGCGCGCGATCGCGCGCTCGATTCTCAAGGGCATTGACTACTCCGGACCGGTGATCTCGCTCGTGGCGGGCGCCCTGGGCAGCGGGGGAGGACTGGCCACCACTCCGATGGCCGACCACGTCGTCATGCTGGAAAAGGCCATGGCCTACGTCGCCGAGCCCCGTTCGGCCGCGTCGATCCTCTACAAGACGGCTACTCCGACACACGAACAGGTCAAGATGACTCTCGCCACCATGCGCTCGACGGCCCAAGACCAGCTGGACCTGGGTCTCATCGATCGGGTCATTCCCGAGGACCCCAACCCCTTCGTGACGGTCGAACGCGTTCACGCCGAGATCTTGCGTGCCTACGTGGAGCTTTCTCAGCTGTCCACGCGCAAGCTGCGCGCACGGCGCGAAGAGCGAATTCGATCGCTACGCGCCTTTGACATCGTCCAGGACTAGCGTGACGCTCGAGCGATAAGGAGACGACATGCTCATCGTGACAACCAACGATCTGGCGGGGTGGCGCATCACCAAGGTCCTCGGCGAGGTGAACGGACTCACCGTGCGCACTCGCAATGTGGGCGCGCAGATCGGTGCGTCGCTGAAGGCGCTCGGTGGTGGAGAGTTGCGCGGACTAACCAAGCAGCTCCAGGAGTCCCGCGCCGAGGCCCTCGAGAGGTTGAGCGAGAGCGCGGCGGCTCTCGGGGCGACGGCGGTCGTGGCGATGCGCTATGACTCAAACGAGCTCGCCGGCACCTTCCAGGAGATTCTCGCCTACGGCACGGCCGTCATCGCGGAACCGCTCACCTAGCGGGTACAAGGCGTCTCTGACCTTTGGCCCTAGTGGTACGGCGCGGGCGCCGTGTTGGATGGAGGTGACCTAGAAGCGGAGACAATCGGGCGGGTCTGCGGTCCTGGCCACCGCCCGGGAAGCGGGTGAGAGGTGAAGGAACGAACGCTGGAGCGGACCCTGGCGCGATACGACGTCGCGCCGCACCTGGTCTTCTGGGAGACGACGAAGGCGTGCTCGCTGGCGTGTCGGCACTGTCGCGCGTCGGCCCAAGAAACGGCGCTGCCCGGCGAGCTCACCACGCAAGAGGGCCGAACGATGATTGACGACATCGCGTCCATGACGCCTCGCCCCATCATCGTCTTCACCGGGGGTGACTGCTTCGAACGCGGCGACCTCTTCGAGTTGGTCGAGCACGCTATCGGCGTGGGACTGCGCGTGGGAGTTGCCCCGTCGGTCACCGAGCGCTTGACGCGCGAGACGATGTCTCGCCTGTACGAAGCGGGCGTGCGCAGCGTGTCAATCAGCCTCGATGGCTCGACTCCCGCCTCTCACGACACCCTACGAGGCATTCCGGGGCACTTTGAGAAGACCCTGGAGGCGCTCGCCATGCTCGTCGAGATGGGCTTTCGGATCCAGGTCAACACCACGGTGATGCGGCGCAACGCGCACGAACTCGCCGACGTCGCGCACCTCCTTGAGAATCTGGGCGTGGGCATCTGGGAGGTCTTCTTTCTCGTCGGCGTCGGACGGGGCGCTGACGTGGACGAAGTGAGCGCCGAGGACGCGGAGGACATCGGCCACTTTCTCGTCGACGTGGCCAACCGGGGCATGACGGTGCGCACGGTCGAGGCACCCTTCTTTCGCCGCGTCCAAGCCGAACGCCTGGCGGCGGCGGTGGATGACCCCGCCGTGCACTTTGGCCTCGGCTCGCTCTACCGCGACCTCAGTGGGTCCCTGGGCGAACGTTTCCCCGACCGGGCCGGCCACAGCGCCACCCTCGCCACGGGTGACGGACGAGGAATCGTTTTCGTGGGCTACGACGGCGAGGTGCACGCGTCCGGGTTTCTTCCGGTATCCCTTGGTAACGTCCGAGAGGTCGGTCTGGGTGAGATCTACACCACCAGTGATCTACTCACGACGTTGCGCGCGGGGGCCCTCACCGGATGGTGTGGCCAGTGTGACTACGTACGCCTCTGTGGGGGGTCGAGGGCGCGGGCCTACGCCCGCACCGGGGACGTGCTCGCCGATGACCCAGCGTGCGTGCGCACGCGTCGCACCCGCCGCATTCAGCTCGCGGCTCGGTAGTGAGAGAGAGCCTCGCGCGCCTCTCGTAGCGCGTAGTAAATGATGACGAGTCCGGCAGCCGGGTCAGCCCACCACCAGCCCCAGAGCGAGTTGGCGGCGAGCCCGAGCAGTACCGCGCTCGCGAGGAGTCCGTCGACGAACGTCACTCGGCCCTCGGTGATCAAGACGGGATTGTTGAGAGTACGTCCCGTACGCGCCTTGGCGTAGGCGAGGGTGAACATCGCGACCGCCGTGAGGGCGGTCCACGTGATTCCCGCGGGTGAGTGGTGGGGGTGCACGTGGCGAAGCAACAGCGTCACCGTGAGAACGACGAGGTAGACGCAGAGGACGATGAACGAGGCGCCGATGAGCCCGAGAGCGCGCCGCCGTCGTGAACCGTACACGTCGCGCAACTCCCACACGACCACGGTGGACGCGCCAATTTCCACGAGAGAGTCAAAGCCAAAGCCGGCCAGAGCGACGGAGCGAGCGCCCAGCGCGCTGACCGCGAGGACGACGACACCCACCACGTTCCAGGCGAGAGTGGCGTACTCGAGACGCAGGCCCCGACGAACGAGGTTCTGAGGTGGCACGCGCATAGTTAAGCAGACGGCGTGCGCGCACTACGTACCGAAAGATCTTTAGTCGGCCAATGGTTCGCGAACTCACGCGTCGGGATCGGGGGGTGTCTCATCGACGTCGCTGTCGGTCTCTCGTAGGGATTCGTGATGTGCGATCTCTCCGAGCTCTCGCGCGATGAGTTCTGCCTCGTCGGCGAATTCGATGTGAACGAGGTGATCGTCGGCGTGTGGTGAGCTGCGTATCAGCTCGTCGAGCTTCAGTTGCAGGGCGATCTGGTGGCGGTACTGGGTGTGCTGGATAACGAAGAGCATCACCAGCGTGATGGCGGCCACCAACGTGGCGAAGGCGATCTGCCAGCGGCCGGGGAATCCGGCGACCGACAGTGCGACGAGGAATATCAGCGTGATGAGTGCGACAAGCGCGGCCGCGCCAGAGCGCGACGTGATGTCGCCGAGCCACTGGAGGATTCGACTGATCCGGCGCTGTAGTGAGGAACGTTCCATGCCTCGCCTCTAGTTCCCGCGCGAACGAGCAGCGAGGCCCACCTCATCAGAAGCGATTCCTATAACGATGGTGCCGCCAGCGACGCGTCGCCGGTACGGGCCGGGGGAGTCCTCGTGGACCGATCGGCGCCAGCGACGAAATGTTCACAGCACGGCCGGCGAAACGTGGCGAGTGACCCGTGGCGTCCGAATTGGAGAGGGTCGGGGGCGACCGAGAATCGATCGCTTCTGGCGGTGGTTGGTGATTGCAAGATGCTCCCAGGACGGCGTCGCCGCCGCGAGTTCAGCGGCCGGTGTCTGGAGCTGCTGAGCCAGTGTATCATGTGAACTCAGTGACAAGAAATAAAATGCAGATGTTTTCCTCGCCGGGCGCGGTGGCGGCGTGGAGTCTGCTCACCAAACACGGCCAAGTGCTATTGAGCGTGGCCCAGGATCCTCAGATGCGCCTGCGCGACATCGCCACCACGGTGGACCTGACCGAACGGCGGGTTCACGCGATCCTGGGTGACCTGATCGATTCGGACTATCTCATCAAGGTCAAGGTTGGCCGACGAAATCGCTATGAGATCAACGCAGATCGGCCCGTTCCAGACTTCGCGTCTCGGACCCAACCCATTGGTGAGGTCGTCCAGCTATTGGTGCCCGAGTCGAAGTCGTGACGCGGCCAACGCGGTGACCACGAACCGATCGTTGCGGATATTCGACAAGATCGCGCTGCGCGAGCGCGACGCTGACGTCCACGGACTTCTCTGTTCGGTGGCCGCTGACGTCACGCACCTCAGCGGGGCCGGCATCGCCCTCGCGTCGGACTATCCCTCCATGACCAGCTACTGCACGAGCGGCGTCGTTGGATCTGCGCTGATGGACCTCGAGATGACCCTTGGCGAGGGTCCGTGCGTCGAGGCGCACCGATTCGGAACCGCGGTCGAAGAGCAGGATCTTCGAATCTCGACGAATTCACGCTGGCAGTCCTACGGGCCCATGGCGGTCGATCTGGGGGCCAGGGCGGTCTTCGGGTTTCCCGTTCGCATGGGCGCCGTGCGTCTCGGGGCGCTCAGCCTCTATCGCGACAGCCCGGGGGAACTCGATGACGACCAGCTCGCTGACGCCTTCACGATGGCCGCCGTCATCGGGTGGGGCGTCTTGTCGCTGCAAGCGGGCGCAGCCCGCGACTCACTGTCCTCAGCGTTGTTGGAGGAGGCGATGTTCGACTTCTCCGTCCACCAGGCGGCGGGAATGGTCGCCGCACAGGGCGACATGTCAGTGAAAGACGCGATCGTCGCGTTGCGCATGCACGCCTTCGCCGAAGACCTCAGCCTTTCCGACGTGGCGACCAGCGTGATCGAGCGCCGTTTACGCTATCAACTCGTGGGGCGAATCTGGTTGAAGGACGGCCGGTGAGCACCGCGTCACGTCGCTCGTCCCGGCGGCGCGCGACCAACTTTGCGCAGGAACGGCCCCAGCGCAGCGCACCAGAGAGAGGCTAAATCATGGCCCGAGAATCCATCCTGGTGGCGACCCTCGTCGAGTTGGCGGACAACCTCGTCGACAACTACGACGTGATCGACATCTTGACCATCATGAGCAACCGGTGCGTCGAGGCGATCGACGTCGACGCTGCGGGCGTCATGCTCGCCATGCCCGGCGGCGAGCTCCAGTTCGTGGCGTCATCGAACGAATCGATGCGCGTACTTGAACTCTTTCAGA
>JAJYAC010000089.1 GCA_021779735.1 Actinomycetes bacterium | reverse complement strand
TCAAGGAGATCGTCGAACGCCTGAACTTCTTGATGGACGTGGGACTGGACTACCTGACCCTGAGCCGGGCCTCGGCGTCGCTCTCGGGGGGTGAGGCTCAGCGCATCCGTCTGGCCAGCCAGATCGGCAGCTACCTCGTGGGCGTGCTCTACGTGCTCGACGAGCCCTCGATCGGCCTGCACCAGCGCGACAACCGCCGCCTGATCGCCACGCTCGAGCGCTTGCGTGACCTCGGTAACTCGGTCATCGTCGTCGAGCACGACGAGGAGACCATTCGCCTGGCGGACTTCGTGGTCGACATTGGTCCGGGGGCGGGGGAGTACGGCGGCGAGGTGGTGCACGCGGGAAGCTTCGAGGACCTGCTTGCCAACGAGCGCTCGCTCACGGGCCAGTACCTCTCGGGTCGACGTTCGATCGCCGTGCCAAGCACGCGACGCGCGGGCGAGGGGACGTTACTCAGCGTCAAGGGCGCGCGGGCCAACAACCTCTGTGACGTCAGCGTCGACGTGCCCCTCGGGCGCTTTGTCGCGGTCACCGGCGTCTCGGGCTCGGGCAAGTCGACGCTGATCAACTCGATCCTCCTCGCCTCGCTGGAACGACAGATCAACGGAGCCAAGACGGTCGTCGCCGAGCACGACACGATTCAGGGCGTCGAGTACCTCGACAAGGTCGTGGCGGTCAACCAACAGCCCATTGGACGCACTCCGCGGTCGAATCCGGCGACCTACACGGGAGTCTTTGACAAGATCCGCAAGCTCTTCGCCGAGACGCCCGAGGCCAAGGTGCGCGGCTACCAGCAGGGACGCTTCTCCTTTAACGTCAAGGGCGGTCGCTGTGAGACCTGCGCGGGTGACGGGACGATCAAGATTGAGATGCACTTCTTGCCCGACGTCTACGTCAACTGCGAGGACTGCGGGGGAGCGCGCTACAACCGCGAAACCCTCGAGATCCGCTACCGGGACAAGTCGATCGCCGACGTGTTGAACATGCCCATCGACGAGGCGCTCACGTTCTTTGACCGTCAACCGGCGATCCTTCGCCACGTGCAGAGCCTCTTTGACGTGGGGCTGGGCTACGTGCGACTCGGCCAGCCGGCACCCACGCTCTCGGGCGGCGAAGCCCAGCGGGTGAAGCTCGCCACGGAGCTGGCGCGCCGACCCACGGGCCACACGCTCTACGTGATGGACGAACCGACGACCGGGCTGCACTTCGAGGACGTCAATCGGCTGCTCAGCGTTCTGCACCGACTGGTGGATCAGGGCAACACCGTTCTCGTGATCGAACACAACCTCGACGTGATCAAGACGGCTGACTGGGTCATCGACTTGGGCCCCGAGGGTGGGCGACGCGGCGGGCGCGTGGTCGGCGAGGGCACGCCCGAGCACGTGGCCAGCCTCGACACCGCGACCGGGCGCGTCCTCGCCGAGGTTCTCGGGCGGTCGTGAACAAGCCCTCGGGCATTCCGCGCGCGAGCGGCTGTTACCTCTTTCGCAATGCTCGCGGCGACGTGATCTACGTGGGCAAGGCCCGCGTACTGGCCCAGCGCCTGTCGAGCTACTTCCAACGCGCGGGACTGAGCGTGAAGACCCGGGCGTTGATGGATGAGGCCGCGAGTGTCGAGTGGATCGTCACCCCCAGTGAGATCGACGCCTTGGTGCTCGAGAACGAGCTCATCAAGGCGAATCAGCCGCGCTACAACATGCTCTTAAAGGACGACAAGACCTTTCCGTTCGTGGGAATCAACGTGAAGGCCACCTACCCGGCGCCCTTCGTGACGCGCGGCCAGCGCCAACGCGGGGTGCGCTACTTCGGACCCTTCGTCAACGTCGGCGCGTTGCGGCGCTCCATCGACGAGCTGCTCCAGGCCTACCCCCTCCGTTCGTGCACGACGCACAAGTACAACTACCACGAGCGCATTGGCCGTCCCTGCCTGCTCTTCGACATTCACAAGTGCTCGGGGCCCTGTGCGGGCAAGATCGATCCCGAGGGGTATCGCGACCTCGTGAGCTCGTGGGTGCGCTTCTTCGAGGGGGACGTGCGTCACCTCACCCGAACGCTGCGCGCCCAGATGGAGGCGGCGTCGGCGGCGCGTCACTACGAGGCGGCAGCGCGACTTCGCGACTCGCTCGAGGCGCTCGAGCGCGCCGCGAGCGACCAGAGCGTCGTGCTCGACGACCACTCGAACCTTGACGTGTTGGTGGTCGCCGTCGAGGGCTCTCGCGCCGCGCTGGTGCGCTTTCGCGTGCGTCACGGGCGAATCGTGGGCCGTAGCGTGTCGCTGATCGATCGGTCCATGGACGAGACGCACGCCGAGATTCTCGAGCGAGCCGCCCCCGAGCTCTACCCCGAGTCCGACGCGGTGCCCGCGGTGCTCGTCGTCGAGGCGCCCCTGTCGACACTCACTCTCGAGTACCTCGCGGCGACCCGTCAGCGCCCGGTCGATGTTGTCGTGCCCCAGCGGGGACGGCGTCGGCGCGTCCTGGCCCTCGCGTCGACCGACGCGCGCGCCGTGATCGCGCGCGACACACTGCGCCGAGCCAGTGATCACAACGTGCGCTCACGGGCCCTCCAGGAGCTCGGCGCGGCCCTCGCGCTCGAGCGCGCGCCGTATCGCATTGAGTGCTTTGACATGAGCCACCTCCAGGGAACGAACTACGTGGGCTCGATGGTGGTCTTCGAAGACGGCGTGGCCAAGAAGAGCGACTACCGACACTTCAACGTCAAGGAGATCCTCGGCAACGACGACGTGGGCGCCATGCACGAGGTGGTGCGTCGGCGCCTGTCGCACTGGCGAGACGAGGGGGCGACGAAGTTTTCCCGCGCGGACCTGATCATCATTGACGGTGGGCCGGCCCAGTTGAGCGCGGCGACCTCGGCCGCGCGCGAGTTGGGCATCGAGGGCGAAGTCGAATTCGCCGCCCTGGCCAAGCGCGAGGAGCTCCTGTTTCGCCCCGGACGCGCCGAGCCGGTGGTGCTCGAGCGAGCGAGCGAGAGCCTCTATCTCGTCCAACGCCTACGCGACGAGGCGCATCGCTTCGCCATCACGTTTCACCGCTCCAAACGTGGTCGCTCGATGCTCGAGAGCTCACTGGAGGGCGTCGCGGGACTGGGGCCGGCGCGCCGCGAGCGCCTGCTGGTGGCGATGGGCTCGCTGGACGCGGTGCGCCGGGCGAGTTACGAGGAGTTGGCCGCGCTCTCGTGGTTGCCCGAAGAGGTGGCGCGCAGGATCTACGATCACTTTCGGGCTCCGGAACCGCCACGGCCCGCGAAGGAAGCGCGATGAGTGAGGTCTTGCTGGTCACCGGGATGTCGGGCGCCGGGCGCTCGACGGTGTCGGCCGCCCTCGAGGACCTCGGCTGGTTCGTCATCGACAACCTCCCGCTCGAGTTAATTGCGCGCGTCGGCGAGTTGGCGGCGGCCGGTTCTCCGGACTACGCCGGGGTGGCCTTCATCGTGGGTCGCAGTGGACGCGTCCAGCCCGACGCCCTCTTGGCCATCGAGCGCGAGCTGCAGTTGATGCACGACGGCGCGAAGATCCTCTTCCTCGACGCACCCGACGACGTGCTGATCGGCCGCTTCGAGGGCAATCGGCGCCGCCAC
>JAJYAC010000088.1 GCA_021779735.1 Actinomycetes bacterium | reverse complement strand
ATCGTCGTTGCCCAGTTCGCGGCGCCACGACGCGTACTGGGCGAGGCGACCCAGCGCGTAGGCGGCGTTCTCCGGGTAGGCAATGAGAGGAGTCTCGTGCGCGTCACGGCGCTCGGCCTCGGTGGGCACCGCGAGGGTCACGACCACGAGGGGGATGCGCTGGGGGTTTACGGCGGGATCGGTCACGGCCCTCACCACCTCACGTACCGGAACCTCGGGCAGCGGGGCGATGATGATCATGAGTGCGTCCACGGCGTCGTGACGGCAGATCTCGCGCACGGTCGCGCGGTACGCGTCGGGCAGCGCACCCGCGCCCAGGTCGACGGGATTACGCACCCCCGCCGAACCCACTGCACGAAGGAATTGCTGGAGGTCGTCGGAAAAGGCAACCAGCTCGAGTCCGGCGTCGGCGCACGCGTCGGCCGCCAGGATCGCCGGTCCGCCCGCGTTGCTCACCACGCCGACGCGCGAGCCCGCGGGCAGGTCGCACGCGGAAAAGACCACCGCCGTCTCGAGCAGCTCCCCGAGCGTGGTCACGCGCACGACGCCGGCTCGATCAAAGACCGCCTGAACGGCGGTGTCGGAGGTGGCCTGGGCAGCGGTGTGCGAGCGCCCCGCGGCCTGGCCCACCGCCGAGCGCCCAGACTTGAGAGCGATGATCGGTTTGGCCTCGGCGACGTGACGGGCCACGCGCACGAAAGTTCGCGGGTTGCCCAGGGACTCCAGGTACAACAGGCCCACCCTCGTCGAGTGGTGTTCGCCCCAGTAGCGGATCACGTCGTGCGAGGAGATGTCAGAGGCGTTTCCGAGACTCACGAAGGAGGAAATGCCAATCCCCGTCTCTCGCGCCCGCGAGAGGAGGGCGATGCCCATCGCCCCCGACTGAGACGCGAAACCAATGTTCCCCCGGGGAATGTGGCCCGGCATGAAGGTCGCGTTCATGCCAACTTCGGCGTTCACGATGCCGATGCAGTTGGGGCCGATGATGCGCATGCCGTAGGAGTGGGCGCGGCTCACCATCTCACGTTCCAGGCGTCGGCCCTCCGCTCCGGTCTCGGCGAAGCCGGCGGTGATGATCACGCAGCCCGCCACCCCGCGCTCCCCGCAGGCGTCGACGACGTCAGAGACCGCGGGCGCGGGCACGACCACGACCACCACGTCGGGCACCTCCGGAATGTCAAAGACCGTGCGCACCGAGGCGATGTCGCCCACGCTGACGGGCGACTCGAGGTTGACGGGGGTCATCACGCCGGCGAACCCCTCGGCGAGGATGTTCGTCGCGACACTTCGACCAAGTGAGGAAGCCGAACGCCCGACGCCCACGACGGCGACGCGAGAGGGTTCGAGAATGCGCGCGAGCGAGCGACGTCCCGAGGTGTCATCGCGAGCCTCGGCGCGCACCTTCCACTCGTCAAGGTCGACCAGGTCCATGGTGACGTTGCACTCGCCGGCGTCGATGCTCGAGGCGACGTGAAGTCCTGAGTGGTAGAAGAGTTCGAGCATCCGCTCATTCTCGGGAAGCGTGTGGGCGACGAAGGTCGCGACCTCGCGCTTTTGGGCCTCGACCACGAGGCGGTCCAAGAGGAGACTGCCGACGCCCAGTCCCTGCACGGCGTCCGCGACAGCGAAGGCGACTTCCGCCACACCCTCTCTCACCACATCAAAACGGCCGATTCCCACGATGTCATCGCGACGTAACGCGACGAGACCGACTCGCTTGACGCTGTCGACGTGAGTGAAGTAGTGCGTCTCGTACTCCGAGAGCTCCGTTCGCACGACGAAGAATCGAAGTCGCTTTGACTCCTCGCTCATTCGCGAGATGAAGCGACGATGGCGCTCGACGTCGTCGGGAAGTATCGATCGGATTCGGATCGTCGAGCCATCCTGCAACAGGCTGTCTCGTTCCGCGGGTGGTGGAAACACGATCCGTCCTCCACGACTGAGCATACGACGCCAGTACCTCGCGCCTCGCTCGAGCTCGCAACCCGCGTCGTCTCGAGGAGCCCCACGAGTCGTGTCGTCGGCGCAGTCGGTGCCCACGAGGGCGCATCTCTCAGCGCGCCGACGACTGCACGTGCAGCGAGGGTCACGTTCCGCGGCCCTCGACCCCCGTGTGATGGAGTGGCCCCAACGTCGCTACCGACAAACGTGCGATCAGCCACCGGTAAGAGTTCCCGCGAACGTGCCAAACGCGGGATCCGCAGTCCCAGGATCGCGCCCAGCGCGGAGATGAATGAGTCGGCGACAGAAGACCTCGCCAATTAGAGTTCGGCGTCGCTCCGAGAAGTCAGACTCTTCCTCTTCCGCTTCGAAGTGGGCGCTACAGTCTCCACCTTCATGAGATAGTGAACGGTGGCTTCAGGGGGTCAGCGCAACACTCGGTGAGTCAACTGTAAGAAGTTGACAATAGAGGAGACCGCGTGACTGTGCACCTGACAAAGGATCAACGAGCGTTAGCGCACCGACTGCGCCAGAAGGGCGACTCGCTTCGTAGCATCGCCAAGGACATCGGTTTGGCATCGCCGTCGGGCGTGCTGATCGCGCTGGCGGCGAAGAGACGCGAGGCACGTGACGACCCGTGGACACCGCGCGAGGGTCGACTGCGTCTCGACGAGAGAGAGGAGATCGCTCTCGGGCTTCGCATGGGCGAGTCGATGAGATCCATCGCCCGACGCCTCGGCCGCTCCCCGTCGACGATCACTCGAGAGGTGAAGAACAACGCGGACACCGGGGGCTATCGAATCTGGCAGGCCCACGAGCGTGCGCGAGAAGAGACTCGGCGACCCAAGCAGTCAAAGTTGAGCGACCCCCTGCTTTGTGCCACAGTGACCTCATGGCTCGAGATGCTCTGGTCGCCCCAGGAGATCGCCGAGCGTCTGAAGATCGAGTTTCCCGGTGAACCCACGATGAACGTCAGTCACGAGACAATCTACCAGTCGCTTTTTGTGCAAGGACGAGGCGAACTACGTCGCGAACTCGCCCGCTGCCTGCGCTCGGGACGCACCCAGCGCCGTCCCCAGGGACGAGTCAATCGACAGGGCAAGATTCCCGACATGGTAATGATCTCGGAACGTCCGGCCGAAGTCGAGGACCGCGCGGTTCCCGGCCATTGGGAAGGAGATCTCATCGTGGGCGCCGGTGGCCGCAGTGCCGTCGGCACCCTGGTGGAGAGAACCACTCGCTTCGTGTTGCTCTTGCACCTCGCGAACGATCACACCGCGCCCACGGTCGAGGCCGCGATGCGCAGGGCGATTGCGACGTTGCCTTCCGAGCTCATGCGATCGGTGACTTGGGACCAAGGACCGGAGATGGCACGACACCGCTCGATCAGCGTGGCGACGGGCGTGCCCATCTACTTCTGTGACCCGCACTCACCGTGGCAACGCGGATCGAACGAGAACACTAACGGCCTGCTTCGCCAGTACATGCCCAAGGGGACTGATCTGTCAGCCTTGAATGAGGAGGATCTCCTCGCAATCCAGCGCAGCCTAAACGGGCGACCACGAAAGACCCTCGGCTATAGGATGCCCGAGGAGAAACTCAACGAACTCGTTGCGCTCACCGGTTGAAACCGCCGTTCACTATCTCATGAAGGTGGAGACTGCCGGGGGCACCACAAAGGG
>JAJYAC010000005.1 GCA_021779735.1 Actinomycetes bacterium | reverse complement strand
AGATGAGCGCGCCGATCCCCCACAGGAAGGTCACGACGATGAAGCCCACGCGCACGAGGTTCGCGTCGATTGCGAAGCGCTCGCCGATTCCCCCCGCCACCCCGCCTACGACCCGGTTCGTCGAACTACGAAACGTGTGTCTCGTGCCTTCAGCGTTCGTGTCGGTGGACGGTTCGTTCATGGGGCCAGCGTACGGTCGCCCCCCGTACGTATCTATAGGGGGAAACCCTCAGAACCCCCTATTCACGCCGAGCTGATCAGGGTTCTCCCCTAGTGACAGGTCGTCGGTGAGGTGCGAGAATTCACTCAGCGCACTTCGCCCAGAGAGACACCATGACCATCACCACCGCCACTCATCCCACTCTCGGAGTCGCTCAGCCCCCCCTGCGACGCTCCACCACGAGCGCGATTCTTGGGGGAGTGTGTGCTGGTCTCGCGGTTCGTCTGGGGCTTCGCGAACAGACGACACGACTCGCCTTCGCGGTGGGCACCCTCCTCGGGGGACTCGGACTCGTGATCTACGTGCTGTGTTGGCTACTGGTGACCCGCTCGGGTGAAGAACAGTCGATCGGCGCGCGGGTGAATGCGCGGGCACACCTCTCGTGGGCGATACCGGTATTCAATGTCACCGTCGTCGTCGTGGTGGTGAGCGCTCTCATCTCGAACACCGGGTGGCCGCTAACCAGCTTCGTCTCCTCGGGCGTCGTGAGTGTGATCGCCGGTGTCATCGTCTGGTTCGGTGCCTCTGGCCCCGAGCGTGAGCATCTTCGGCTCGTGGCCAACGCGGCGCCGGGCGTCAGTTCCACCACGGTAAGAGGGTGGCGCGGCGTCCTCTATCGGGTCGTGCCTGCACTGGGCCTGATCTTCGTGGGCCTACACGTTCTCAATCGAGTGGGTGGCGTCTGGGGGGTGGCCGTGCCCGCGCTGGCGGGCGCGCTGGTGTTCGTCGCCGGACTCCTCGTCCTGCTCTCGCCGTGGTGGCTCTCGACCGTACGCGATCTCACGAACGAGCGGCGCGAACGAATGCGCATGCAAGAGCGCGCCGCGATGGCGACCCAGATTCACGACTCGGTCCTACAGACCTTGACCCTGATCGAGCGCGCCGCCGGGAGCGAAGTCGACGTCGTGCGCCTCGCCCGTGCTCAAGAGAGGGCGCTGCGCACGTGGCTCTTCACTCCCGACGGCGCGAGTTCGTCCCCGACCTCGTTCTCAACCCTCGCGAGTCAGATTGAAGCTGACGTCGAAGACGTCTACGGCGTGCGGGTCGAAACGGTCATCGTGGGCGACTGCGAGGTCGATGACCGGGTTCACGCTCTGCTCGGCGCGGCACGCGAGGCGACCGTCAACGCCGCGAAGTGGTCAGAGGCGAGCGTCATTTCCCTCTACGCCGAGGTGGAGACCGACGTCATCTCGATGTACGTGCGCGACCTCGGGCGGGGATTCGATCTCGCGAGCGTTCCCACGGATCGCAAGGGCATTGAACTGTCCATTCGCGCGCGGCTCGCGGGGGTGGGCGGAGAGGCGGTACTCTCCAGCACCCCTGGAACGGGGACCGAGGTGCGGCTCACGTTGCCGCGAAACTCGTGAACACTCCGCGCGTCGTCCTCGTCGACGACCACGCGCTCATACTCTCAGGCATCCGAGCGGAGATATCACGCCACGTTGAGATCGTAGGGGTGGCCGACGAGGTCGACGCGGCGATCGAACTGATCCTCGAGCGCGTCCCCGACGTGGTGCTGCTCGACGTGCACATGCCCCACGGAGGGGGATTGAGAGTTCTGCGCGAGGTGCATCTGGCCAACCCGGCGATACGCTTCCTCGCCCTCTCGGTGTCCGACGCCGCGGACGACGTGATCACGATCGTGCGCGCGGGCGCGCGCGGCTACGTCACGAAGAACATCTCCGGTCCCGATCTCGTTGACGCGGTGCGCCGCGTCGCGGCCGGCGACGTCGTCTTTTCCCCGCGGCTGGCCGGCTTCGTGCTGGACGCCTTTGCGGGTTCGCCGACGACCGACTTCACGAAGTCCAGTGTCGACTCCGAACTCGACCAGCTCACCCCACGCGAGCGTCAGGTGCTGCGCCTCATCGCGCGCGGGTACTCCTATCGCGACATCGGCACCGAGCTCGTCATCTCTGTCAAGACCGTCGAGAGCCACGTGTCGTCCGTGCTACGCAAGCTTCAGCTCTCGAACCGCCACCAACTCACAACCTGGGCGTCGGAGCGCAATCTTTAGGTACCGCCGAGGTCAAACGTGAGCACCAACTGGTCGAAGGCGATGTGGGTCTCCTAGTCGAGCAGTTCGTACAGTTCGCTTCGCGTCAGACCCTGATCAAGCATCCTCGCCAGAGCTTCGCGTGGGCCCCGCCACCTCGATTGAGTCCCCCAAGATCGCCCACGCCTTCCTCGATTGGGCACGCGACGTCGCCGACTACCTCAACGTTCTGGGCAACGAAGTCTTCGCGCGCCTAGTCACGCCCTCGATGCGGACACGCCACCACGCAAACAGCTCACCTCGTGTCATCGTCTCTGGTGAGTGCTTCGTCGCCCGGCGCCCGAAGGTCGGTGATGTTCGTCACGTCTCGCTGTGGCGTTGGATGCGCGAACCGCGACCGTCTTGAGGGAGTGAACGAAATCCGCGGCCGCCGGTGACCTTACGGCTGGGCCATGGTGTTACCGAGGGTCATGTACAGCAAGAACACGACCGGCAACAGCAGCGCGAAGGAGTACGTCAACAGACGACCCCCCTCACGCCGCGCCCACACGGCGAGACCCATGAGGAGCGGGAAGGCGTTGAAGAGCATGCGCGGACTCGCCCACAGTGTCGAGTCAAAGAGCGCGCTCAACATGACCAGTCCACCGTAGATGACCCACTCGGTCGGCGCCTTGACCCGCAGTGAACCCACGACGGCGAGCACGAGAACAAAGAGACTCACCAACTCTGTGAGAGCTACGCCCGGCCCGTCACTGAGGTGGGTGATGGCACTCACGAGGTCGAAGTGATGCGCGAAGCTGACCTGCTCGGTGCGGTACCAGGCAGTGGCACTACCCGTGTGTAGCCACAGGTACGACATGTACAGCACGAAGCCCACCGCGGAGAGCACCGCGGCGCCGAAGAATCGGCGATCGTGTGTTCGTCGCGCCCGCCACGCGTGCACGACGACGAGAGGCAACGTCACGGGCGACGTCAGTGTCGCCAGCGCACCCATCACCCCCGCGCGCGCGGGTCGATCGCGGGTCGCCGCCCATAGCGACCACGCGACAAACATCACCGCCATCGCCTCCGCGTAGGGCAAGCTCGCGATGAAGGAGCCCGGAAAGAGCGCCACCATAACGCCTGCTCGCCGGCCCGCGCCGCGATCGAACGCGTCACTGACGATACGAACGACCAACACCGTGAACACCCCGCCGGCCACCCACGACACGAGCACGCCCGCCGCCAGCGGCGAGAGTGGTGAGATCGTGGAGACCACACGGATCGCCATGGGATAGAGAGGAAAGAACGCGATCTGGGGCGACTGGCCGAGGGCCGCGTGCGCGGGGTACCCCGACGTCGCCACGTCCAGGTAGTACTGGCCCCGCCAGCCCGCGAGCAGGTTGCCGATCGTTCCCATATTGCCAATCGTGCGCCCGTAGTAGGTGGCGAGTAGCAGGACGAGTCGCGTGAGGACGTAGACGCCAAGGACCTCGACTGTCTGGCCCGAGACACGCGGCGCCCACCGCAGAACGATCGTGGTGGTCTCAGGAAGAGTCTCGCGACGAGGATCGTCGTCACCCACCAGATTCTCGCCCTGTGTCACGACTGCCCCCGCGCATCTCAACCTTTCACCACGCTACGTCGCACGACGTCTCACCATCGGCACCGTGGTTAGGACCCGTCTCAGTACAGTGAGGGCCATGGCAATCGAGCACCACCACATCAACGCCCCGCGCGAGTGGGCCGAGGGAGTGGCGTCGGGGGCGGTCGCCGTCGCGGCGGTCGTCCTCGGATCTCACTTTGGTCGCTTTCGCCCTCACGCCGCGTACGCGCGAGTCGTCGAGGTGACCTGTGCCGTGGCCCTCTTGAGTTTTGGCATTTTCGCCGTGCGTCGTCTCGCCGCCGGGCTCAGCCGGCTCTTCACGCGTCGGGGCAACCCCGGTGCCGGCGGAGCGCTACGACTCGTCGTCAATGGAGTCGGCCTCGTGGTGCTGCTCTTTGCCGCCTTCGCGGTACTCGGCGCTTCTCTCGGACGGCTCCTCATCGGCGCGGGACTCACCGGCGTCATCTTGGGCATCGCCGCCCAGCAGAGTCTCTCGAACGTCTTCGCCGCTGTGGTCCTGCTGTTCGCCCGTCCGTTTTCAGTGGGCGACGACATTCGCATTCGCTCGGGCACACTGGGCGTCATCGACGTACGCGTTCTCGGAAGCGGACTGACCTACGTCACGGTTCTCACCGAAGATGGCATCTTGCGTATTCCCAATTCGGTCCTCCTCGCATCAGGAGTCGCACAGTTGCGCGTGACGAGCGGCGCCGCTCCCTCTCACTCGGTCTCGGAGCACGAACCCGAAGGTGACGACTAGTCGCTAGAGATAGGGCAGTACGTTGGCCGACCAGGTGAAGGACATCGCCGGCGTGGCTCCCTTGGGCAGCTCGGCGAGCACCGTGAACGAACTCGAACCACCGACGAGTGCAAAACCCGCGCCCACTTCAACGTTCGCCGCGTCCAGACCGACACCCGGGTTGTAACCAGGGTCGTAGCCCAGTAACTCGTCGCGGTGGGCCCAACATCCGGCGGCGGTGGGTGACGTGCAGGCGACGTTGGAGGTGGCGCCACGGGTGCCACCCCATCCGTCGTCGTACATCCAGATGTAGTCTGCGGCGAGCACGGCGAAGCCACCGCTCCACGCCGCGCCCATTCCCGGCACGCCCTGCGCGTCGGTGCCAATGGAAAATCCCGGCGCGAAACCGGGGTCAGTGTTGGCGACAGCGGCGCGTTGAGCCTCCGCCGAGAGAGCGGCGTTGAGGCCCAGATAGGGTGCGAGACCGCGCGCGGTGCGTTCGAGGTCGGTCACGACAAACAACTGCTGAGGCGTCGATAGTGAGTACCAGTTCGACGGCAGGATCATGGGAGCGAGGCCCTCGAGCGAGCGAGCGCTGTTGATCGCGCTCAGCAAGTAGTTCGTGCACCCCGCACCATTGGTGAACGAGGGCCACGTGAGAGACGAGCTAACGCAGGGATTCTCACACACCCACGTGCCGGTGGACTTGGTGCACGGACCTGAGCTCAGGAAGTTCGGAGACGGAACGATGTTCTCGGAGGGATTGAGCGATGCCATCAGCGCTTTGGCCGCGGCGCTCGGACCCTTCCTGACGGGCGGGACGGGTGTCGTGGTGGCAACGGCGGCGACCACCGCGTGCGGGGGGGCGGTCGTCACCGTCACCGGGGAGTGACGCGTAACGACCGGGGCCTTGGTGCGCGTCGCGGCCACGTGCGCCACGGGCGACGCAACACTCGCGTGCGTGGAGGGCGCCGACGCCACGTCGTTCGTCTTCGCGCGCGTCGTCAACTCACGCCGCAGTGCGACCGCGTGCACTCGCGATGCGGACACACGCGCTGGCGTCACGCCCGTCGTGCGAGGGAGGGAAGTGGCGCTCGGCGCCGTCGAGGTCGTCGTCAGAATCGCCGCGACTGGTAGGGCCGTTGCGAGCATGACCACGCCAACGACCCCCAGCGCGACTGAACCGGAAATGACGTGACGGCGACGCAGCGAACGTGCGGCGCCAGAAAACCCACCGAGCGCGGACTGCCGTCGCGCGTCCGGCCCGACCAAACTCTTGTGCCCTTGCGTGTACTTCTTCATAGGCACAAGTGTTAAAAACGAGACACACCCTCTTCCCTACGTAATCAAAACTTGCGCTCAATTCACGCAATTTCTGTGCGGACCAGTCAGACCTAGGTGTGTCCGGGCGGCGCCTTCGCCGGGAAGTCAAGCGCCAACAACTCAGTCGTACGTCACGAGCACGGTGAGCGGCCCCGCTCGCGGTAACGAGCTGGCCACCGTCGGCGGAGGTGTCCTCCACAATTCTCCTGGCCACAGGCCTTGTACGGACGACGATGCCAGGTCCTAGTGGGACACTCACTGACGAGGGGACGTGGCCCACCACGCAAGGGCATGCTTTGGGGGACCACCTCAGGGATCTGAGAGTCAACCTCGCACGAAGCGAGGTGTGTTGATCATGACACGCAAATTACGGATTTACTTTGACTTTTGCAAATCTTGATGGCAATTTTGCCAACCGTTGCGTTCGAAGAAGAAACACTATTACTCCGTGGGATCAAGGGCGCAGTGTCCCAGAGCCCCCACAATCTGGCCCCAATTCGCCTGCGCGATCTAGCGAGAAAACGCGTCGAGGCCGTCTACTGATGTGGACGAGCGAACGAAGTCATCACCGTGTAGGCGACAATGTTCGATTCGTAGTGGCCCGTTACCGGATCGAATGCACCGCCACAGGTGACAAGTTGCAGCGCCCCGTAGGTGCGTGAACCGTAGACAACCTTGTCCGGAAAGTTGCTCTTCGTGTACATCCGAACGCCGATGACCTTGAAGTGAACGACGACGTGATCAGCCAAGGTCACGATGACCGGCATTCCCGGGCGTAACTGATTGAGGCGGTAGAACACGCCTGGTCCGGTGTGACTATCGACGTGACCGAGGATGACCGACGACCCACGCTCTCCAGGGGTCGGCCCGTATTTGTACCAGCCAGGAATAGCGAATGACGTTGGAACCTGGACAGTGTTGTCCTTGTTCAGGCCGAGGATGCTTACCCCGACGGAGATGCCGAGGTTAGGAATCTGCAGGTGCTGCGGGATAGACCGAGCGGCGAACTTCGCTACCGCGCGCTTGGTGACACGCCCAGATCGCTCTTGGGAGGTCAGGCCCATGTGGGGCCACGCCGAGTGGCTCGTCACGTCCAGGGAGGCGAAATTCGCCGTCACGCCACCGCCCATGTCCCCCGAGGCACTCGTCGCCACGGGTGCCGTCAGCGCCCAGTCGGAAGGAACTGATGCCGCCAAGCCCTGCGGAGAAGTCACGCCCACAGGGTGCGGCAGCGACGGACCGACCTCGGGACGCGAGACGGCGATCACGACGCCGACAACACCGGCGGCGACAAAGATCCACGCGAGGGTCCACCACAGCCAGCGTCGGCGTGTTGATCGCACGAACAGATTCCTACTCTCGACTGACACCTAAAGGGTCAGCCTACTTAGGCCTTACGGCGCCTTACAAGAATCCCCATGATACCGAGGCCCGAGAGCAAGAGCAGTCCACTGGCGCCGAGGGTCGCACCAGCATCCGTGCTGGCCGTGCCGCCGGCACCCGTCTCGGGAGCCTTCGCGGGAATGTGATAGCTCGGCGGAACAGTACCAGGAGCGGCCGGGATTTTAGTTGACACCGACGTCACATCGGTAGTCGTTGTGGCCGGCGCGGTCGTGGTCGGAGCGACCGTCGTGGTCGGAGCGACCGTCGTGGTCGGAGCGACCGTCGTCGTGGGCGCAACCGTCGTCGTGGGCGCAACCGTCGTCGTGGGCGCGACCGTCGTGGTCGGAGCGACCGTTGTGGTCGGAGCGACCGTCGTGGTCGGAGCGACCGTCGTCGTGGGGGCGACCGTCGTGGTTGACGACGGCGGCGGCGGCGTGGTCGTGGTCGGAGCGACCGTTGTCGTGGGCGCGACCGTCGTGGTCGGAGCGACCGTCGTCGTGGGCGCAACGGTCGTCGTGGGCGCGACCGTCGTGGTCGGAGCGACCGTCGTCGTTGTCTCGTGTTCCGTCGTGGTCGTCACATGCTCGGTCGTAGAGGTCACCGGCTCCGTCGTGGTCGTCACATGCTCGGTCGTAGAGGTCACCGGCTCCGTCGTGGTCGTCGCGCACGGCCTAGTCGTGGTGGTGACGTAGACGGTGGTCGTCGGGCACGGAATCGTGGTGGTCGTCTTGCACGGCGACGATGTGGTCGGACCCCAATCCCACCTTGAGGTAGTCGTCGGCCCCCAGCCCGAGCCCCAGCCACCGTCACCACCATCACCACCGTCGTGAGCGGTCTTAATGCCACCCGCAGCGCCTGCTCCGCTCGTAGGCGTCGAAGCACCGGAACTTAGTACGGGCAGGGCGACTGTACTCAGGGTCAAAAGACCTGAAACAAAAAGCAGCGCGCGCCACTTGGGGCTCACCTGTGTCACTGCTTTTCCTCCTCTTGCCCTTGCGATACCCGATCAAGTATTGGTCATTGTGAGAATGTTGTCAATTCTGAGTGGATTCGTTGAGACGACACTTCGAGGTCTCAGATCGCGCCGATTTGCCCTTTGCAGCCGAATTGCTGGTAATTCAGCCAATTCGGAGAGCCCTTCTAACTGAGGGATTTCTCAGGTATCGCAAATGGTGCGCACTTCCTGATGGTGGGCGGCGCTTCGGTACGATGCAGGGGTCTCCTCGAGGTCGCGGAAAGGATCCCATGAGCGACTCCCCATCGGTAGACGCGACGGACGACGACCGGGCGCCAGAGTTGGCGCACGCCCTCGTGACCGGTCAGTTCTTTCTCGTCTATCAGCCGATGTTCGAGCTCAACACGAGCGCCTTTTCCGGCGTCGAGGCTCTCATACGTTGGCGCCACCCCGAACGTGGCGTCCTCGCTCCCGCCCAGTTCCTGCGCGAACTCGAGTCCTCCGGCGTCATCGGCGCCGTCGGGCGCTGGGCCCTCGCAACCGCCTGCCACCAAGGTGCCGAGTGGCACTCGCGCGGCTACCGACTCAGTGTGTCGGTGAACGTCTCGTCTCACCAACTGAACTCGCCTGACTTCGTCGACGATGTTGCGATCGCCATCACGTCTAGCCGCTTGCCCCCGCAAGCTCTCGTGCTCGAAATCGCCGGCGAAGCGCTCAACGAGACAGTGGCCGCGCGCCTGCGCTCGCTACACGCCCTCGGGGTACGGGTGGCGATCGATGACTTCGACCCGAGCCTCGCCACTCTCGACGCGGTGGCCCTGGGACCGGTCGACATCGTCAAACTTGACCGTCGCGTCATCGCGCGTCTCAGCGTCCAACCAGGATCCAGCAGCGAACTGCGCGCACTCGTCGCGCACGCCGACGAGCTGGGAATCCGTGTCATCGCGGCCGGCATCGAAGACGCCGACCAGCGCCGCATTCTTCAAGTCGAGCACGTCGGCGCCGGTCAAGGCTTCTTCTTCGCCACCCCCCACGAGGCCCACGAGATCGACAGTTACCTGAAGGGTTTCGCGATCTTCACCGGGGAGCCCCTGTGACGTGCGTCGCGTCGCCAGCTCCGCGAGACCACTCTCGCGCGTCGTGAGCGACGCCTCTCCTCCCAGCACCGGCGACGCGCCCGGCGCGATTCGACGCAGTCAACGCATCGCGAGTCAGCTCCACCAACTCGTCGCGGCGTCAATGACGACGTCGGGCGCGCTCAGCGAAGCCGACCTGCTTCGAGCGATTGTCGCGCGCGCCCTCTCGGTCTTTGACGCCGACGAGGCGATGACGGCCGTCGTTACGCGCAGCGCGGCCACTCTCACCGCGCGCGTGCGTCGCGGCGAATCTCCCGTCGTCGTCCTTGACGACGACGCCGAGGGCCCGCGCGTGAGTGACGCTGGCGTCGGTCCCCACCTCGTCGGCGGCTGGCTCTGTGCCCCCGTCTTCGAGAGTTGGAATCGTGCGCAGGGCGTGATCGCGGTGCGCCACAGCGACGAGGCAGGTCGGGCGGTCGACGACGGAGAAATCCTCACGCTGCTCGCCCAGATGACGGCGTCGGCGATTGCCGAAGTACGACTGCGCCAGGGCATGCACACGAGCGAGGCTCGCTGGCGCGCCCTCGTTGACTCCGCGCCCATTGGCATCGTCGAATCCGATCGCGACGGCACCGTCTTGTGGTGGAACCAGGCGGCGTCTTCCATCCTCAGCTGGCCCGCGATCAACGCTGGTAGCGCGCCCGTGGTGGAGTTTCCCCACGCCCTCGCCAGCGCTCTGAGTGGCCTGTGGGCGAACACTCGCCGAGGAGAGTCACTTCGCGAAGATGTCAGCGCCCAGGTCGGTGCCCGACGTCGCGAGCTTCGTGCGTCGGTGACGTCGCTCGCGATTCCGAACGAGGGTCGAGAGCGACTTCTCACCCTCCTCGATGACGTCACGGACGAGCACGACATGCAGGCCGAACTACGCGTCGCTCGCGGCGGGGAGATACGGGCGCAGGTGGCCAGCAGCGTGGCCCACGACTTCAACAACCTCTTGACGCTCATCACCGGGTACAGCGAGATGCTGGCGAACACCCTGTCAAGCGGCGGCGAGGCGCTAGACCTCGTTCGCGACATTCAAGCCACCACCCAACGCGCGTCACAAATCACCCAGCAACTTCAGAGCATCGGACGCACCCAGGCGCGCGAGTCAACTGTCGTCGACGTTCGTCGCCTCGTCGAGTCCAACGGCGAAGTCATCGATCACATCGTCGGAAGACACGTCAACGTCACGAGGAACTTCGCCGAATCGCCCACGAACATCCTCATCGACGCCGACCAGTTCGAGCAGGTCCTCTTGAACCTCGTCATCAATGCTCGCGACGCGATGCCCGACGGCGGCGAATTGACAGTGGGCGTCGAGGCCACGGTGCTCGCTGAGGACCCCACGCATCTCGCCGACGGCGCGTACGTGCGCCTTAGCGTGAGTGACACCGGGACGGGAATGGACGAGGAGACCCTCAGTCGCTGCTTCGAGCCCTTCTTCACCACCAAGGGCCCCTTCAAGGGCACGGGCATGGGTCTGGCCTCGGCCCGACGGCTCATCGAGTCCAGCGGCGGCACCATCGCGGTCACCAGTCAGGTGGGGATGGGGAGCACCTTCGAGGTCCTCGTGCCCGCCACTGAGCACGCCACGCCCACTGACGTACTCGCGGCGCCCCGTGGCCCAGACGAGTCGTCGGCGACCGTCCTCGTCGCCGAAGATGACGACGCGCTACGACGTCTGATCGTCCAGGTCCTTCGCCGGGCCGGCTATCGCGTGCTCGAGGGCGACAATGGCGCACGGGCTATGGCGGCGGCGCGCGCGAACGACTTCGACGTCGACATCGTCGTGGGCGACGTCGACATGCCGGTCATGGGCGGCGTGGAACTCGTCCTCACGCTTCAGGCGAGACTGCCAGGGCTGGTGGCGCTCATCATCTCGGGCCACGCCGGTGTCAGCGCCCTCGACGACCTCGCGCCGCACTCGGGGGCGTTCCTCGCCAAGCCGTTTCGACCGAGTGAACTGGTCGACGCCGTCAGCGACCTGCTGGCGCGTCAGCGCGTTAGGACTCAGTGACTCTGGCCGTCGGGTTCGAAGCGGTACCCCACTCCGCGCACGGTCTTGATCCACCTCGGACGGTCGGGATCTACCTCGACCTTGGAGCGAACCCGGCGAATGTGTTCAGTCACCGTCGCCTCGTTCTGCCACTCACTCGACGATGACCACACGTGCTCTAGAAGCTGGGCGCGCGAGTACACCTGGCGCGGAGTCGCCGCGAGAAAGGCCAAGAGGGCGAACTCTTTTGACGTGAGGTCGATGAGCACACCCGCGCGGTGCACCTCGTGCGTGGTCTCGTTGATGTGCAGGTCTCCGAAACGGCGCACCGTCGCCTCGAGGGAGTTGGCGGGCGCGCCTGTGCGCCGCAGCACGGTCTCAATTCTCGCCTCGACCTCGCCCAGGGAGAACGGCTTGGTGATGTAGTCGTCGGCCCCCAGTTTGAGTCCGGCGATTCTCTCGGCCTCAAGACCGCGCCCGGTGATGAAAATCACGGGAACGTCACTGATGTGACGAAGTTCACGCAGTACGTCTCGACCGTCCTCTTCGCCCAGAACGATGTCCAGTAGGACCAGGTCGGGTTCGTTAGCCAGGGTTGCCGACAGCGCGCCCGACATCGACTGGGTCCGCACGACCCCAAAACCCTCGCCCTCGAGGTACTGCGAGAGCATGGCGGACATTTCCACGTCGTCTTCGACAATGAGAATCGTGGTCATCGCGTTCCCACTGTCGCGTGGCGAAAGCCGGCCCACAGCTTCAGCAGTCGCTCCACGCGTCGATACTACGCAGTGCGAACTCGTCTCCCCGTCATGGCCCACCCCTTCGCGCGACCGGCGCGCGCACGACGAGGGGGACTCACGTCGCCTCGGCAAGGGTCTCACGTGCGTCGCTCCCAGCTCCGTTGAGCGAGGCGTCGCGCGCCAGCGCAAAATCCCCACCGTAATCAGGTAGAGGAAACCGAAAAGACCCGCCGGAGATGTGTAGCGAGCCGGTACTCTTGGCCCATGAGGCTCAAACTCTCCAAGCGCGGCGACTACGTCGTACGCTCGGCGATCGCCCTCGCGAACGGCTACGAACTTCCCGCGCCCAAGAAGTTGCGCCAGATATCAGTCGAGATGGGCGTGCCGCGCACGTTCGTCTCCCAGATCCTCGGCGACCTCGTCCAGGCCGGCCTGGCCAACTCCTTCTTTGGCGCCAACGGCGGGTACCGGCTCACCCGGTCTCCCGAGGAGATCACCCTGCTCGAGGTCGTCGAGGCCGGTGAGGGGCCCCTCGAGTCCGACACCTGCGTCTTGGGCGACGAGCCGTGTCACTGGGAGTCGGTCTGTCCACTGCACGAGACGTGGTCGGCGGCGAGCGCCGCGATGCGCGCGGAGTTGGCCGCCACCACCCTCGCCACGCTGGTCGAGCGAGACCGGGCGATCGCCGCGGGCACGTACCACGTCGTCGGTCACCGCCAGCCCTCCCCGCACGTGGTGGAGGTCACTGACGTCATCCAGGTGGAACGATCCCTCGCCGAAGTCGTGCGACGTCTCGACGCCGGCGGCAACTGGCTCGCTCCGCACCTCGAGGCCGCGCGCGCCGACGGTGAGGAGCTAATCGTGCGCGTGGGCCCCGGGGGACCTGGGTGGTTCGCCAAGACGGTCAGCGTGCACCTGGGTGATGCGCTTGAGGGCAAGGACGCCACAATTATCCCTCTCACGTGGGAGGCCACCGGTCCTTCTGGTCTCTTTCCTCGGCTCGAGGGACAGTTGCGGGTGCGAGAGGTTGACGCCGAGCGCACCGAGGTGGACTTCTCTGGGCGCTACCGCCCGCCACTGGGGCGCGCAGGCCAGGCCCTAGACGACGTCGTTCTCGCGCGGGTCGCTCGCGCGACGATCCGCTCTCTCCTTCGTCGCGTCGCCGACGCCCTCGAAGAGGGCTAAGAGCGACCCGCGACCCGAACGACCATCTCCTTGGCAAGATGTGACGCCACCCTCACGGCGAACCCGTCGGGACCCTCGAGGGCTCCCGGCGCAAGGTTTCGCGCAGCGAAAGCCTGGCGGTCAATCACCACCCCGCCTTTAGCGCTCACCACGCGCGCCATCTCATCGAGCGCCCCACGCGGGTTCACGCCGTAGGTGCAAAAGAGGGCCACCCGACGTCCCGCGAGGTTCGGAAGTCCCGCCAGCCAGGCGCGCATCGCACGCGCCGGGCGCACGCCCGCCACCACGAAGCCCTCGACCCACGTGCCGATGACCAACACGTCGGCTGCCGCCAGCTCACGCGCACCCACCTGATCGATGGGGGAAATCGCCACGTCGAGCCCGCTCGCGAAACACTCACCCGCAATGGTCTCTGCGGCCGCGCGCGTCTTTCCGCCCTCACTCTCGTAACAGACCAGCACGCGCGCGGACGATGACTCGTCGTTGATGCGACCGGGACGGCGAGGCTGGGCATCAAGGATCGCGGCGGCCGCACGACGCCCTTGGGCCATCGCCTCAACCACCGTCGCGGGCCCCGTGAGAGCGTCGCCGACAACCCACACGCGCTCGCGCGCAGCTAGTGACGCCGCCCACAGGCCCGACTCACGCGCGAGGGCGACTGAACCCACCGCGGCGTGGTTCGCGTACTCCGACGCCGTATTGGCCAAGATGCCGCTCGCACGCCAGCGCTCCTCGGCAATCGCCGGCGCGCTCTTGCGCATCGGGGTGCCGGGGAGCACGGCCGTAAAGGTGGGGTCGTTGCGATAGCCCATGGCCATCACCACCAAACTCACCTCGAGGAACTCGTGGTCCTCGAGCAGCACCGAAGGCGCTCGCGAGGCGCGCGACTGCTCGGTGCGCGCGAGTTCCGCGTGCGCCGCGCGTCCGTCGCGAGCGTGAATCGCGCTCAACGTGCGAGAAAATCGTACGTCAACTCCTTCGTGACGGGCCTCGGCCAACTCGTCGGGTCGCGCCAGTGCGAAACGCTCGTCAAGCCAGTCAACGCACGTCGCGGCGAGATTGAGACGGCGCGCCATTCGCGCGACGTCCATCGCGGTGTTGCCCGCGCCCAGGACGAGCACGCGTTCGCCTTGGCGCACACCGAGTCGCTCGAGAAGCGCGTCACTGTCGCCGCCCGGCTCGAGGGCCGCCTTCGCACTCTTGAGAAAGCTCGTCGCGTCGATGACGCCCTGAGCGTCGGCGCCGGGAACTCCCAAGCGCATGGGAACACCCGCCCCCACGGCGACGACGACGGCGTCGTGGACCTCGAGCAGCTCCTCCAACTTCTCCGCCTCAACCGCGGTGTTGAGAACGAGACTCACGCCCGCCTCCTCGAGTTGGCGCCACGCCCGACGTGCGACGTCGTCGGGCAACGTGAAGTCCGGCATCCCCCACACGGGAAGTCCGCCGGGCGTCGCGTCTTTCTCGTAGACGGTGACGCCGTATCCCCCCTCGAGAAGATCCCACGCCGCACCCGCGGCAGCCGGGCCCGCGCCGATGATGCCCACCGAACGCTCACGTCGTTCGCTCAGGGCCGGTGCGGGCACGGGGACCTGGTCGGTCACGAAGCGCTCGAGGCGACCGATCGCCACGGGAACGCCGCCCGCGAGTGACCACGTGCAAGCTCCCTCACACTGCGCCGACTGGTTACACACGCGCGAGCACACGTCGGGCAGAATGCTGGTGCGCCGAAGGACCTCGTGGGCCAGAAGGAAATCGCCCTCACGAATGGCTCCGACGAAACCTGGGATGTCGTTGTGCGCGGGGCAACCACGAACGCAGGTCGGGTCCGGACACGCCAGGCAACGGCTGGCCTCGGCCTGAGCCGCGGCGAGATCAGCGAAGCCCACACGCGTCTCCTCGACGCTGCCGACGAGACGCAGTGAGTGATGAAGTGGTGGGTCGAGGCGCTCACTGACCATCAACGGCCCCTCGACCGTGATCGCACTGAAGGGGCACGTACGCACGCACTGGCGACACCCGACACACGCGTCGTCGTCCGCGACGACCGTCCACGTGGCGAGATCCATCGAGAGCGCGCCCTGAGGGCAGCGGATCACGCACTCTTGACAACCGGCGCAGCGGTCGGCCACGACGGAGACGTGGATCGGTGTTTCGATGACAGTCATGGCTTCTCCTAGTCCGCGGCGTTCATGAGTACGTACAGCGCCATGGCGGCGACGCCACAGACGAGCGCGAAGGTCGCGGCGCTGACCTGGGCGCGACGGGGAGTGGTGGAAATCCCCGCGAGGTCGCGTCCCGCGATGCGCCAACTCGCGTACATGGCCGCGAGCGTTCCCAGTGCGACCACGCTGACCTGAACCGCAATGATTCCCGAGTTCGAGCCAATGATCGACGTGTTGTAGAGCGCCGACGACGTCGAGCCGGCGCCAAAGAGGTGGCCCACGGCGGGAACGACGCGTGTCGCGTGCTGGAAGAACTTGGGGAGCTGGCGCGCGAAGTAGTCCGCGCCCACCACCGGAATCACTCCGTACATGAGAGGCACGAAGTACTGGCGAAACGCGCTCGTGCGGTCGACGAATGACGTTCCGCCCGCGGGCACTAGCGCGTCACGGCGTCGGACCGCTAGCTGGATCAGTCGCGACGCGCCAGCCATTGCGACACTGACGAGAGCAATCACACCGATGTAGTCGAGCGGGTTGGGGTACTGGGGGAAGTTCGTGTGGGCGTTCAGCCAGGAATCGATACGCCCGAAGAAGGTGAGCGCGTTGACCTGCTGGTAGACCACCAACCCCCACAGGAGGGCTACGGCCCAGGCCACGTCGGCACGCCGACGAGACGGTGCGATTACCGAGGTGAGCGGCGTTTGCACGTAGAGGCCAATGTTGTCGCTGGGACACGCCTTGTAGCACTCGCTGCACAGCCCACAGGTGAGGTTCGAGTCTGCGCTACCGGGCCACGTGTACCACGGGCAGCCGTAGCCGTCTGCGTCACCGCGCATGCAACTCTTCGTCTCACAGCTCAGGCACACCTCGCGGTCCCTCGTGCGAAAACCAGCGACCGAGCCCATCGAGCCCACGGTCCCGATGATCGACGTGAGCGGGCACACGTAGCGACAAAAGCTGCGCCGCTCGAAGAGCAGGAAGAACAGCAGCGCGCTGCCCACGATGCCCAGGACCATGAAGCTCGTCGACGCCGGGTTGCCGGGCCCCGCGATATTGAAGAACTCCTCGATCCAGGTCAGCAGGAGGAACGCGCCCACTGAGAGAAGAAAGCCGTACTGACCGACCTTTTCGGGCACCTTCAGGCCCAGACCGATTGACTTCGTCGTGCGCTTCCAAAAGGTGTGGCGCTGCACCCACTCACCAAATCCGCCGAAGGGGCACATCGCGCACCACGCGCGACCGACGACGACCATCATCACGAAGACGAGACAGAACCAGACGTACCAGGTGATGGCCGTGGCGAAGTTGAGACCGGGCACCACGGTGCCGAGCAGCCCGATGCCAATCACCAGCCAAAAGATGATCTGGTTGGGCAAGATGAGCAGGAACTGCAACTTGCGGTTGTGCAAGAGGCGCGCGACACGCGGGTGCGCGGCGACGTCGTGTCCCGGCGACGGGTCCGTCGCCTCGAAGTGACTCCCGGGCCGCTGAGGGCGGCGAGTGCGAATTGCCACCGCGATGGGATCGATGAGATGGACCGGGCGTGGCGAATCGACGCCCTCGACCTCTGCCTGGAGAACCATGGCCCCTCCGTTACGTGTAGTCACCAACTTGATGTACTACGTAAGTACTTAATCAATACCGTAGAACTACTGGTATAGTTACGTACTACCACTGAGGTGAGATCACTGTCAAGCACACCGCACAAAGTCCCTAGTGCACAGGGGAATGCCGTGAGAGACTGCGGTCACGAACGACCCCGAGGTGTCAGTGAAACTCCGTAGTCACAACGCGACAGCAGCGAGGGAGCGGTGAGCGACCCGACCACGCTCGCCCCGTCGAGCGGCGCCGAACGGGCCGCCGCAGGAATCCGGGTCGTCATCGTCGACGACCACGCGCTCGTGCGTGAAGGTACCCGTCAGATTCTCGAAATGGCCCCCGACGTCACCGTCGTCGGCGTCGCCGGCTCTGCCGAGGAGGCGCTCGACATCCTCGCGGACGCGAGCGCCCACGTCGCCCTCGTCGACATCAACTTGCCCGGCATGAGCGGTCTCGAGTTGGCTCGAGAGGCGGCTCTGCGCTGGCCAACGCTTCACGTTCTCATCCTCTCCGCCTTCGATGAACACGCCTACGTCACCGAAGCGCTCGAACTGGGCGTGGGTGGGTACCTCCTCAAGACCACGAGCGGTCGAGAGCTCATCGACGCGGTGCGCGCGGTCGCCGACGGCATCTTCGTGCTGGATCGTGCAGTCTCCCAACGGCTCATCCGCCGTCGCCGACGCGGGCCCGAAACGCTCAGCTCGCTCACCCGGCGCGAGAACGACGTCCTCGAGCTGCTCGCTCGCGGGCGGTCGAACAAGCAGATTGCCGCATCGCTCAATCTCGGCCTACGCACGGTGGAGAGTCATGTGTCGAACGTTCTCGGCAAACTCGGCGTGAACTCGCGCACCGAAGCCGTCACCTACGCCCTCAACCACCACTTGGTCGGTGCACGAAGTCATGACGACGTCGACGACGCAGATTAACTACCCGTCCGCCCTCAAACGAATTGTCCACCCACCGCTGCGCGAGCCGCGTTTTTGGATAATTCAGGGGATCGTCCTCGTCATTGTCGTACTGCACTTCTTCTTGGACTTCAACGCGCACCTCGCGGGCGGGCCGCTCTCGTCAGCGATCCCCGTCGCCATCCTCGTGCTGCCCATTGGTTACGCGGGAATGCGATTCGGCCTAGCGGGTTCCTTCGCGACGGCGGTGTGGGCGACCCTGCTGTGGATGCCCGATTTGATGCTGCCCCACAACGAGGGCCACCCGGGCTCGGATCTGACCAACCTCGCCATCGTGCTCATCGTCTCCTTCGTCTTCGGTCAGCGCATGGAGTCCGAGCGCGTCTCTCACCGGCGCGTCGAGGAGAACAGTCGTCTCGCCCTCGCCGTCGAAGCCGGCTATCGGCGGCTATTCGAGACGAACCGCGCACCCACACTCGTCCTCGACGCGGGTGACGTCGTCACCGACGCCAATCCCGCCGCGCTCGACCTGCTCGGATCCGACCTCCTGGGTCGCTCGGCGCGCACCCTCTTTCACGGCCACGAGAACTTAGGTGCGTGGTCAGGCAACGTCGTGAGTCTCGCCAACCACCACGACTTTCGCCTCGACGTGATCAACCTTCCCGGTGGCGTCGACGGGCGAGACCGACAGGTGACCTTCGAAGACGTCACCCTGGAGCGATCCGAGCAGCGGCGTGCGCGTGACTTCGCCCAGCGCGTGATTCAGGTCGAAGAGGACCAGCGGCGCGAGCTGGCACGCGAGCTGCACGACGAACCGCTCCAACTCTTCTTGCATCTGGCTCGCCAACTCGAACAGCTCGCGAGCGACGCCGGGGTGCCGCGCCACGTCGCCGACGGACTCAGTGAGGCCCGGCGACAGGCGCTCGACGCGGCGTCACGACTGCGCACCCTCGCGCGCGACCTGCGCCCGCCCGCGCTCGACCAGCTAGGGCTGGTGCCCGCGCTCTCGAGTCTCGTGGCCGACATCGACGACGGGACCGGTCCCGACGCCGACCTGCACGTGCACGGAAACGCCCACCGACTGGACCCCGACATTGAGCTCGCGGCTTTTCGCATTGTGCAAGAGTCACTGCGCAACGCTCAACGCCACGCGAACGCCGATCACATCGACGTCATCGTCTCTTTTGCCCGCGACAGGCTCGACCTGCGCGTCGAGGACGACGGCCGTGGCTTTGACCCGTCCACGTCGCGATCGACCTCGTCAACCCCCTCCCTGGGTCTCGTCGGGATGGGCGAACGCGCGCGACTACTCGACGGGGAATTGATTGTTCGATCGACGCTCGAAGAGGGAACCGTGATCGACGTTCGCTTGCCGCTCGGCGAGACTCCCGTACCCACTGTCTCCCCCCACGCGCCGGAGGTCTCGCGGGTCGATCGCTAGCGTGGAACCATGACTCGCGCACGATGGTCCGTGATTCTCCTCGCGTTGTCAACTCTCGTGGCGGTGCCGGCCGCAGCCGCGGCTCCGACGTGGGAGAACGCCCAGCGCGTTCTGCTTCCGGCGGGCGCCACGGGACTGAGTCAGGGGTACCTGCCGTCGCTGTCGTGCCCCGACGCCACCAACTGTGCGACGACGGGCATCTACTCCGACACTCGGGGCGGCGCGCACGCCCTCGTGGCCAGCGAGGTGGCGGGCCACTGGGAACGTGCCCGCGAAGTCAACGCGCCACCCGATGGCGCGTCCACTCCAAGCGTGACCCCCTACGCAATCTCGTGCGCGAGTGCGGGCGACTGCGCGATCGTAGGTTCGTACCTCAACTCGTCAGGGAGCGCCGTCGCTTTCAGCGCCACCGAGGTGAACGGCACGTGGCACGACTCCCAGGCGATCACGCTGCCAAGTAACGCGGCCACCACGGGTCAGAACGCGCAGCTACGCGCCGTGGTCTGTGAGAGTCCCGGCACGTGCTCCGCCGTCGGCACGTACCTCGAGGCGTCCACGCCACTGTCTCACACCGTGGCTATGACCGTCGACGAGGTGCACGGCGTGTGGCGCGGCGCCCAGAGTCTGGCTCTGCCCACCGGACTCAACGTGGACCCGCAGGTGACACTGAGCAATCTCGCCTGCGCGAGCCCGGGCAACTGCGCGGCGTCGGGCAGCTACCTCGACGCCAACAACGTCACGCGCGGTCTGCTCGTCAACGAGGTCGCGAGTCACTGGAGTGCGACGACTCTTCTCGAGCCCACCAACGCGAGTCCGTACGCCCTCGCCCAAGTGAGCTCGCTGGCGTGCGCGCGCCCCGGGTTCTGCACCGCCATCGGCACCTACGAGACGGCAGACGGCCTCCTCGAGGGCTTCACCGTCGACGAGCGCGGCGCAACGTGGTCGCGAGCGATGATGATGCGCCTGCCGGTCGCGGCGAGCGTGAACCCCCACGTCTTCTTCTACGGCTACGGCGGGATCAGCTGCCCGAGCGTGGGCAATTGCGCGACCGGTGGCCAGTACCGCGACGCGACGGGTACGTATCAGGGATTTGTCATCAACGAGGTCAGCGGCGTGTGGGCCGCCGCCACGCGAGTCGTCCTCCCCGCCGGTGCCTCCGCCGGGCACAACGGCGGCGTCGTCGCCCTGGCCTGTGCCAGTGCCGGCACGTGTCGCGCGGGCGCGGCGTACCTCGACGCCCACGGCAACTACCAGGCACTCACGCTGAGCGAGGTGGGCAACGTCTGGGGCGCGGGCCAGCGAGTGTCGCTGCCTGGTGGCGCCACGAGCGTGGGCGTCGATGGCGGCGTCTACGCCATGACCTGCACGGCGCAGAACCACTGCACGGGCGTCGGGAGCTACCTCGCCTCGCCGACCACCTACCAGGGATTCACAATCTCTGGCCACTAGGCAAGGTTTCATCTACGCGCCACCACGGTGTCGCGACTCGATCACCTTCGGATTACCCGGCATTCCTAGCGTGAGGCTATGAGCGTCGCGCCGAGCATCGAGCACACGAGTGCCCCGAGCGAGGAGCGTCCGGCCCTGCTCGTCGTCGACGACGAGGTCAGTTACCGCGACGCTCTGAGCGTGGGACTCACCCACGAGGGCTTCTACGTTCTGACGGCGGGGTCGATTGGTGAAGCGCGCCAGATCCTGCTCACCGTGACGCCACGACTCGTGCTACTTGACGTGATGCTGCCCGACGGGTCGGGCATCGACTACTGCCGCGAGATCGCCGGCGTGTCGGCGCCCCCGGTCATCATGGTCAGTGCACGCTCCAGCGAGGTGGACATTGTCCTCGGGCTCGAGATTGGCGCGGCGGACTACGTCACGAAGCCCTATCGACTTCGCGAACTCGTCGCGCGCATCCGCGCCGTCCTGCGCCGTCCCCCCCAGTCACCCCAGCCCGAGGTGATCTCCTTCGGCGACGTCGCGATCGACCTCGTGAAACGTCGGGTGACGCGCGCGGCTCAGGTCGTTGAGTTGAGTCGCAAGGAGTTTGATCTGCTCGCGCTGCTCGGCACTCACTTGGGTGACGTCGTGACGCGCGAGGTGTGCCTCGACACGCTGTGGTGGGGACTCGACCTCGCCGACTCGCGCACCCTCGACACCCACGTCAAGCGGCTGCGCCAGAAGATCGAGGCCGTGCCGGCCACGCCACGCCACCTCGTCACGGTGCGCGGCGTCGGCTTTCGTCTCGATCCCTGACGCCGGGTCCGAAGCCGCGTCGGTCTGGCAACGGGGCCGTAGTCTCGAGACGTGCGCGTTGGTGACGAGGCCCCCGAGTTCAGCCTGAGAGATCAGCACGGCGTGACGCGTCACCTGAGCGAGTTTCTCACTCTAGGACCCGTCGTCCTCTTCTTCTACCCCGCCGCGTCGACCACCGGCTGCACGCGCGAGTCGTGCCACTTTCGCGACCTCGCGTCGGACTTCGCCCAATACGGCGCCAGTCGCGTGGGCATCTCCATGGACACCGTGGCTAAGCAGGCGACGTTCGCGACGACCAACCACCTCGACTACCCGCTCCTCGCCGACATCGGCGGGACCGTCGCCCGCTCCTACGACGTCAAGCGGTCCCTCGACGTGTTGCGTGTGAGGCGCACGACCTTCGTCATCGACGCCTCGGGAATCGTGCGTGAAATCATCGCCAGCGAGCTCAACATGAACGTCCACGCCGATCGCGCCCTCGCGGCGCTCGCGGCGCTCTAATCAGCCGGCGATGAGTACCGGCGCGGGATCGCGCAAGAACTCGCCCACGTGGGCGATGACCTGGGAGGCCAGCGCGCCGTCGATCTGACGGTGGTCGAAGGACATCGAGAGCTCGACCACGTGACGAACGACGACCGCGTCGTCGACGACCCAGGGCGCCTTCGCCAACTGTCCCACCGCCATGATCGCGCCCGTACCCGGGGGCAGGATGGGCATCGCGCCGTCCACGCCAAAGGGGCCCACGTTCGTGATCGTGAGAGTGGTGCCGACCATCTCGGCCGGCGGCGTCGTGTTCTCGCGCGCCCGATCCACGAGCGCGTTGATCGCGCCCGCCATACCCACGAGGTCGAGTTGATCCGCAGCCTTAATGTTGGGCACGATCAGACCCCGCGGCGTGTTCGCCGCGATGCCCAGGTTCACGCGCCGACGCACGATCACCTCGTTCGCGGCCGTGTCGAAGCTCGAGTTGATGCCCGGAAAGCGACGGGCGGCGTCGCACAGGGCGAGCGCCACGATGGTCAGCGGCGAGAGCCGCAACCCCGACAAGGCGGGGCGTTGCCTCAGTGACGCGAGCAGGTCGACGGTCCTCGTCGCGTCGACTCGCAGCCACACAACTGCGTGCGGCGCGCTGAACGCGCTCTGAGTCATCGCTTCAGACATTGACTTGAGAACTCCCTTGACGGGGATGCGCTCCTCGGCCTGCCCGCTCTCCCAGGGCGCGAGGTCACGTCCGATAAAACGCGACGTTCCCCCACTCGTGGCACTCGCGACGGCGGTGACCTTTGATCCGCCTCGGGCCGCGTCAACGTCGGCGCGCGTGATGGTGCCCTCACGTCCCGTACCCCTCACCGTCGCCAGGTCGACTCCGTGCTGCTTGGCGTACCAGCGCACCGGCGGCGTCGAGCGCGGCGCGAGTGCCACCACGGTCTCCTCCTCTGGCGCGATGGCGCTCGTGCTCGTGCTCGTGCTCGCCACGTTCTGTCGGCGGTGTCGCCTCGTCGGCGCGGAGTCCTCGTTCGCAACGCCGTAGCCCACGAGCACCGCGGTGCGCTCCAGAGCTCCGGGCGCACTCGCGACGGCGGGTGCGCTCTCGACGGGCGCGTTCGCCTCGTCGACGACTTCGAAGGTGATGAGTGGCTTTCCCACCTCGATCGTGTCGCCGACGCCGGCGTGCAGAGTCGTCACCACGCCGGCGAAGGGGCTCGGCAACTCGACCACGGCCTTGGCCGTCTCAATGTCCACGAGCGCCTGATTGAGGACCACGACCTCACCCACCGCGACCTTCCACTCGACGATCTCGGCCTCGACGAGACCCTCGCCGACGTCGGGTAGAAGGAAGTCACGAGCGCTCATTCGAATCCCATCACTCGGTCGATCCCGTCGAGGACGCGGTCCACGCTGGGTCGAAACTCCTCTTCGATACGAGATGGCGGGTAGGGAACGTGGTAACCACTCACCCGCACACCCGGCGCTCGCAGCGAGTAGAAGCACCGCTCGCTCAACTCGGCCACGATCTCTGAACCCACCGACGCCGTTCGCGTCGCCTCCTGAACCACGACGAGCCGGCCAGTCTTTTCCAACGAGGTGATCATCGGACCTAGGTCGAGTGGCGACAGCGAGCGCGCGTCGATCACCTCCACCGACACGCCCTCGTCGGCGGCGGCCTCGGCGGCTCGCAGCGCGGTCTTGACCATCGCGCCGTAGGCGACGACAGTTACGTCAGAGCCGGCGCGACGCACCTGCGCGTCGAACAGTCCCCGCGGCGGATTGTCAAGGTCGACCTCACCCTTTTCCCAGTAGCGGCTCTTGGGCTCGCAGAAGATGATCGGGTCATCGTGCTCGATCGACTGTTGGATCATCCAGTAGGCGTCGTTGGGCGTCGAACACGCCACCACGCGAAGCCCGGCGGTGTGAACGAAGTAGGCCTCCGGGCTCTCCGAGTGGTGCTCGATGGCGCCGATCCCCCCCTGGAACGGCAGGCGAATGACGAGACCCATCGTGTAGACGCCGTCGGTGCGTTTGTGCAGCTTGGCCACTTGAGAGACGATCTGGTCGAAGGCGGGGTAGACGAAGCCGTCAAACTGGATCTCGACCACTGTGCGGTACCCGCGCACCGCGAGGCCCACGGCCGTTCCCACGATCGCCGACTCAGCGAGGGGCGCGTCGATGACCCGGTCCTCGCCGAAGTCTTTCTGGAGGCCGTCGGTGATGCGAAAGACACCACCGAGCTTGCCGATGTCCTCGCCCATCAAGAGGACGCGCTTGTCCTTTTCCATCGCGCGACGTAGCCCCTCGTTGAGAGCCTTGGCCATGGTCATGGTGGTGGTGGTCATGAGCGGGCTCCGCTGACGCCCAGTTCCATCATCTCGCGCCGACCTTCCTCCACGAGGGGGTGGCTCTCGGCGTAGGCGTGATCGAACATCGTGATCGGGTCGGGAGCGTCCATGGCGAGCACGTCGTCGCGAAGTTGCAGCGCGAGCGTCTCGGCCTCGGCGGCGACCTCGTCGAACGCCGGTCTCTTCACCTTGAACTCACGTGCGAGCAGGGCCTTCGTGCGCTCGACGGGGTCGCGGTGCTTCCACATCTCCACTTCGGCGTCGATGCGATAGCGCGTGGGGTCGTCCGACGTCGTGTGCGCACCCATGCGGTAGGTGTAGGCCTCGATCAGCGTGGGCCCGCCCCCGGCGCGCGCGTTCTCGAGCGCCCGGCGAGTCACCTCGTACATGGCGAGGACGTCGTTGCCGTCGACGCGAAAACCCGGAAAGCCAAAGCCGTGGGCGCGGTGATACAGCGGGATCTTGGCCTGGAGCGTGCTGGGCTCGGAGATCGCCCACTGGTTGTTCTGCAAAATGAAGACCACCGGCGCGTTGAACGACGCTGCCCAGACGAAGGACTCGAGCACGTCGCCCTGACTCGAAGCACCGTCGCCAAAGAACGTCATCACGGCCTCCTCGGCGCCGTCACGCTGCACGCCCATGGCGTAACCCACTGCGTGCAGGGCTTGGTTGCCCAAGACAACCGTGGGCACCGAGTGGCGGTACCTCTGGGGGTCCCAGCCACCGTTCGTCGTCGCGCGAAAGATGCGTAGCATGTCCGCCGGCGGCACACCGCGCGTCCAGGCGATGCCGTGCTCGCGGTACGAGGGAAACGTGAAGTCGTTGGGCTCCAACGCGCGACCGGCACCAATCTGCGCCGCCTCTTGACCCTGCAACGGCGCCCACAGTGCGAGCTGGCCCTGACGCTGCAACGACGTTGCCTCGTTGCAGAGTCGTCGAATGATCACCATGTCGCGATAGAAGGAGAAGATCTCCTCGCCGCTCAAAGAACTCTCGTACTCGGGGTGGTGAACTCGCTGCCCCTCGGGCGTCAAGAGCTGAATCAGTTCCTCGCCGATCATTCACCCTCCTTGGGGAAAACTCCAGAGCAACCTTACCCCCCTACCATGAGGGGGTGTCTAGGCTTCTCGTGGATCTTGGTCCGTTGCGCCGACACCGAAATATACGATTACTCGTGGGCGGACAACTCGTCTCGCTACTCGGCAGTAGCCTCACCATTGTTGCGGTTCCGTACCAGGTCTATCGCGAAACTCACTCGAGTCTCTGGGTCGGACTCGCGAGCCTGATCCAGTTACCGTTCCTCATCTTGGGGTCCCTCTGGGGCGGCGCGATGGGTGACCGCTTGAACCGTCGCAGCCTGCTCGTCGCGAGCGCGCTCGTGCTCGGGATCTTTTCGGGCGCGTTAGCTCTCAACGCCCAAAGCGCGCACGGGCACTTCACAGTGCTGCTGATCCTCGCCGCGTTGGCCGCCGGCGCCGGCGGATTCGCCGGACCGATTCGCTCGGCGACCATTCCTCGCTTGGTCGAGGGCGACGAACTAGTTGCCACCTACTCGATCAACCAGGTGGTGATGAACGTCGCCACCGTCGTGGGACCGGCGATTGCTGGGGTGCTGCTCGCGAGCGTCTCTCTGGCGTCGTGCTACTGGCTCGACGCTGCGAGCTTTCTCGTCCTCGCCGGTGCCACTCGCTCGATGAGTAGCCTGCCCCCGAGCGCCGATAATGCCGGAGTCGCAGTGCTACGCGCCATTGGCGAAGGCTTCACGTACGTGCGCCACCACGCCGTGGCTCAAGTGGTCTACCTCGCCGACCTCAACGCCATGGTGTTCGGCCTGCCACGCGCGCTCTTTCCTGCCGTGGCCCTCACCATGTACCACGCGGGACCGCGCACACTCGGACTGCTCTACGCCGCTCCCGGGGCGGGGGCACTGGTGATGGCCCTCGTGACGGGGTGGATTGTGCGCGTGCGTCGACGCGGCCGCTTGGTGGTGCTCTCCGTCGCTGCGTGGGGAGTCGCCATGGCGGTGTTCGGCCTCGTTCGCGTTGTGTGGGTCGGGCTGGCCTGTCTCGCCCTGGCCGGTGCGATGGACGTCATCTCGACGGTGCTGCGCAACACCATTCTCCAGATGGCGATCACTGACGAATTTCGCAGCCGCGTCTCCTCAATCCAGATGGCGGTCGTCACCGGGGGCCCACGCCTCGGCGACCTCGAGTCCGGGGTCGTCGCCTCTCTCAGTTCAACCGAGTTCGCCATCGTGTCGGGGGGCGTCGCCTGCGTCGTCGGCGTTCTTGCCCTCGCCCGATGGCGTCGCGCCTTCTGGAACGACCGCGTGGACGGGTGACATCGTCACGCACGGCCCCAGTCGCGGGGTCGAGACGTTGATTGCCACCGATATCGACACGTTCTTCGTGGTGTGGCCCGACGACGCGGCGCGGGTGATTCGCGACACCGTCGCGTCTCGCCGCGCCACGTAGTGAGCGATGGCCCGCGAGCCGTCGCCTAACGCGTCGGTGGCTTGGCGCGCACGGCAACCTTCGTCACGGACCCGTCGCGGCGAAGCCCCTGCTTGCCGCGCGTCACGTTGGCCAGCTGCCCGCAGGCCGCGTCGATCGAGCGCCCCCGGGTGTTGCGCACCGTGGCGTTCACCCCGAGCGCGAGGAGACCGTCACGAAAGTCACGCACGCGTTCTGGTGTCGAACCTCGCACGAGGTAGCCCGGCGTGGGATTGAGAGGGATGAGATTGACGTGGGCGTCTAGTGGACGCGCGTAGGCCGCGAGTTCATCAAGAGCGCGCGGCGTGTCGTTCACCCCGTCAATGAGCGCCCACTCGAAGCTGAGTCGCCGACCCGTCACCTCGATCCACGTTTCGCAGGCCCGCGCGAGTCGCTCAAGGTTGTAGCGACGATTGATCGGCGCCAGCTCGTTGCGCGACTCGTCGTTGGCCGCGTGGAGGCTCACCGCGAGCGTCAGGGGAAGGCCCTCGCGCGCCAGACGCTCGATCGCCGGGGCGACGCCGACGGTCGACACCGTCAGGTGGCGAGCGCTCATACCTCGCTCCTCGTGGAGTCGGCGCAACACACCCACCGTGACGTCGTAGTTGGCGAGGGGTTCGCCCATGCCCATGAAGACCACATTGGAGAGTCGTCGCGGCGCGCCCGCGCGCGCGGCGACGACGACCTGCTCAATCACCTCGCTCACGCTGAGCTGGCGGGTGAAGCCGGCCTGGCCGGTCGCACAGAAGCTGCAACCCATCGCGCACCCCGCCTGGGACGACACGCACACGGTGACGCGGTCCTCGTAGGCCATCAAGACGGTCTCGATGGTGGCCCCGTCACCGAGCGCGAACACCCACTTGGTCGTCGCTCCACCGTCACTGACGACCTCGTTTATCGGCGTGAGGGTCGAGGGATAGTCACTCGCCAAACGTTCGCGCAGGGCTCGCGGCAAGGTCGTGACCTCACTGGGGTAACGGTCTTCCTTCCACAGCCCCCGCCAGAGCTGATCGACGCGAAAGCGCGGCTCACCCGCGAGACTCTCGGCGAGCTCAGTCCGTGTCAGCTCGTAGAGAGATTTCACCACTCCACGTTAGACCCGCATGACGTTTCCCGAGCCGGGCCAACGCAGCCGGGACGCCTTCCTCCGGCCTCGGGGAATCGACGCGCGGTAGGGTCGGTCTACCGCGCGGACGTCTCGCGCGACGAACTCATTTAATGGGGGGCGTGAACGTGGGTGACAGTCCCGACGACGCGACCGATCGCCCCGCGTCGAGTGCGCCCGAGGAGTCTGTGGCGTCGGGCCGGGTTCTTGAAATCCGGCTGCGCGTTCCCCGGGTGCGCCCTCCGAGTATCTCCTACGAGTGGGTCAAGCCCCGCGTCGTCCTGGCGACGATGATCGCTCTCTACGTCGCCTACTTCGGAGTTCTCACCTGGGCGCAGCAATCGAACTTCGGCACCTTCGACTTCGACCTCGGCATCTTCGATCAGCAGATCTGGCTCGCCGCACACCACCTCAACGCTCTGGGCACGGTGAGGGGCCTCCCTCTGTGGGCGAACCACGTCAACCCCGTCATCTACCTACTCGTGCCGTTCTACTGGCTCGGCGCGGGACCCCACTTCCTCTACCTGGTCCAGGTCGCGGCCATCGCGTCAGTCGCCGTGCCCCTCTACCAACTCGCGCGCGCTCGCCTCCACTCGGATCGACTCGCGCTCGTCGTTCCCTTCGCGTGGCTGCTCTACCCAGCCAATGAGTGGATGACCTGGTGGGCCTTCCATCCGGAGTACCTGGCCTTGCCCGCCTTCGTCTACGCCTACTGGTTCGCCGACCGCCACCGCTGGTGGCCCTACTGGGTCTGCGTCGCCCTCGTCCTGTCGACCAAGGAGGACGCCGCGCTCGCCGTCATCGCCCTCGGCGCGCTACTGCTCGCTCGTCGCCAGACTCGCGTGGCGCTCGCCACGATCGGGGTCGCGGCGGCGTGGTTCGTGATCAGCGTGCGCGTCATCATGCCCCTGGCCACGCCCAACGCGACGCAGATCTACCTCTACATGTACTCCCAATTCGGCTCGTCCTTCTGGAGCATCCTGGTCAACATCGTGCGCCACCCGAGCCACATCGTCAACGCGATCTTCACCTGGAGCCACGTCCACTACTACGAGCAGCTAGCCCTACCTCTCGGACTCCTCTTCGTGCTCTCGCCCGTGACGTTGATTCTCGTGGTGCCGACGTTTCTACTCAACGTCGCCAACAATCAGGGCTACCCCGCCGACATTCGCTTCCAGTACACGACATTCATCGCCACGGGGCTCTTCATTGCGATGATCGAGGGCCTCGGGCGAGTCACGCGACGCGGGCTGCTCGTTCTCGCCTCGCTCGTCCTCGCGGGCGCCTCGCTCATCACCAACGCGACGTACTCGCCGTCGTCACTCAATCAGCGCGTGTTCAACAGTGGCGTCTGGGCGCTGCAGCCGAGCGCGCAGTCCCGTGAAGCCACGAAACTCCTGAGGCGCATTCCCGCCAACGCGGCGGTCTCGGCGTCGTACAACATCGAACCCCACCTGACTCACCGCGATCGCATCTACACCTGGCCCAACCCGTGGGTGCGCTCGAACTACGGAGTGGGAGCGGGTCAGCCCCCCGAGTCGGGGACCGACGCCAACTACCTCCTCGTCTTTACAAGCGAGAACACCTCGAGCCAGTTGGCGTTGCTGCATCGTCTCACGCGCCCACGCGGACCGTTTCGCGTGCTCGCCGATCGACACGGTGTCCTCCTCGCCGTACGCAAGGGCCGCGACGCCGCGGGGTAGGCGAGGGCCACCCGACGTCGCGGGACTTCGCCGTGATCTGCTTGACTCGAAGGTGCGAGCGGCGACAAAGGAGATAGCCATGGAATTGACCAAGACCTCAGCGATCGTGACCGGGGGCGCCTCCGGTCTGGGTGAGGCCACCGCCCGAGCACTCGCCGCCCGCGGCGTGTCCGTCGTGGTGGCGGACCTCAACGACGCCAACGGCGAGGCCGTCGCCGCACAGATCGGCGGCGCCTACGTGCACTGCGACGTCACCAGCACCGACCAGGTCATCGCGGCCATCGACGCGGCGACGTCCATGGCTCCCCTGTGGAGCGTCGTGAACTGCGCCGGCGTGGGCTGGGCGACGCGCACGATTGGCAAGGACGGCGAGTACGCCAGCGCCCACGACCTCGACATCTACCGCAAGGTCATCGAGATCAACCTCGTCGGCACGTTCAACGTGTGCCGACTGACGGCCACCGCGATGAGCCACAACACTCCCGACCCCGACGGACTGCGCGGCGCCATCCTCAACACCGCCTCGGTGGCTGCCGAAGACGGTCAGATCGGCCAAGTCGCCTACTCCTCGTCCAAGGGGGGCGTCGTCGGCCTGACTTTGCCGCTCGCGCGCGACCTCGCGGCCATTGGCGTGCGCGCGAACTGCATCCTGCCCGGACTCATCGACACCCCCATCTACGGCACGGGCGAGGCCTCCGACGAGTTCAAGGCGCGCCTGGGGACAGGCGTGCTCTTTCCCAAGCGCCTCGGGTACGCCGCCGAATTCGCCTCGCTCGCCGTGGAGCTGCTGTCGAACAGCTACATGAACGCCGAGTCAGTGCGCATCGACGCCGGCATCCGCATGCAACCGAAGTAGAAGAAGCCGCTAGACGCGCCCTCGTCTCGGCGCGTGCGCGACGCGCGCCAGGGCCCTCTCGAGTCTGCTCGTCGTCTCCTCGAAGGGAAACGTCGAGGTTGCCCAGACGTGGCACTCCTCGCCCAGGTGAGGCTCGGCCTCGCGCCAGTTGAGCAGCGAAGAGATCCGACTCGCCAGTTGACGAGCGTCACCGCGATCGACGAGGAAGCGACTCATCGGCCCGGCCAGGATCTCACCGAGGGCGCCGGCGCGCGTCGCCACGACGGGTCGCCCCGACGTCAAGGCTTCGCTGGCGACGCGCCCGAAGGCCTCGGGCGCCACCGAGGGGACGACCACGACGTCGGACGCGTGCAGGTAGGGCACGACGTCCTCCTGAGCCGGCACGTAGCGCACCGTTCCCGGGGCGAGGCGCGCGAGGCGCGCGGCCAGGGCGGGGACGTCGAAGGGTGACGGCGAACCCACGAGGACCAAGAGCGCCTCGCGCGAATCGAGTCCCAGCGTCGCCCAGGCGTCGAGGAGAGTGCCGATCCCCTTGTCCTCGCTGATTCGCCCGTAGGAGAGAACGATCGCGCCCTCGGCGGGCAGGCCGAGGCGTTCACGAGCCTCGGCCCGCTCGCGCTCGTCGCCGTAGGGGTAGTCCTGGCTCGGCAACGCGTTGTAGATCACGGTGATCTTCTTGGCGCTCACGCCGGCCGCGATCCACACGTCGCGCACGTAGGCCGAGACCGCCACGAAGTGCGCGACACGACCCAGGAGGCGTGACTCGCGCCCGTCACGCGGAGGGTGGTGCAGCTGGCAGACGATGCGACAGCGCGAGCCGATCGCCACCGCCTCGGCCCACTGGACGTGCTCGACCCGATTCAACCAGAGCACCTCGGGGGCGAAGCGCCGGGCGATGACGATCGAGCGAGCGAAGCGAGCGGACGTGGCCAGTGGGTGGCGCGCGTCGAAGGTGAAGTCCACCGGCCCGTCGAGGGTGATGCCTGCGCGCTCGTAGCGGGTTCGCAGGGGCCCGTCGTGGGCGTACACCACGCGTATCTGGTGACCGCGATCCGCGAGGGCGGTGGCCATCTGCAGCGTGTTCCACTCAATGCCCCCCGCGACGTCGAGCAGCGCGGAGTCGGTGAGTATCTTCACGGCGCGCCGCGCGCCCCTCGTTCGCGCGCCACTGCGCGCAGCGACCTCAGACGCGAGGTGAGTGCGGGCAGGAAGAAGAGGCCCTGCAGGCTCGCGTTCACGAGAGTGGCGATGCCCAGGGCCACGATTCCCAACCGCCCAATCAGTGTGATGACGAGGAGAAAGTAGAGTGCGGTGGCGAGTGCCTCGCGCACCACGATGCGCCACACCTTCTGGTCCAAGAGCGCGAACGCCGAGTAGAAGTCCGTTACCGCGAACCCCACCAGGGACACGAGCAGTAGACGCAGCAGCGTCACGCCCTCGGTGGCGTAGGACGCGCCGAAGATGCGCAGGAGGAGGGGAGCCACCGCGACACCCAGGCCGACGCTGACGATCACGACGAGGGCCATCGCGCGCAGGGCGACCCTCGCGTGTCGGGCCACGTGCTCGGGCTCCGTCGACGCCTCGACGAGGAAGGAGCGAATGATGCTGCCCAGAAAGAGACTCACTCCACTCGCCACCAGCGCCGGCAAGTAGTAGTGCGCCCCGGCGACCGGACCCAGGCGACGGATCACGATGATGACCGCAATGAGCGGCGTGAGGACGTTGATCAACAACGCCGCGTACTGGGCGCCCGCCAGGGAGACAAAGTGGCGCGGCGCCGGAAACTCCGCGACGAGCGTCGCACGGGACTCGTGGGAGGGGACGCGCCGCGAGAAGAGGTACCAGTTCACCGCGAGGATCGCCACGGCCACGGGCGCTACCCAGGCGACGAGGATCGCGTTGGCCCCGGCAGCCGCCACCACGAGCGGCAGGAGCGCCAACTTCACCGCCGAGTAGAGGATGTTCTCCACCGGCACCCACCGCGTCGCGCGCAAACCAACGAGCACGGAGTCTTGCAGCGCGAACAGGGTCCACAGGACGGTCGCCGCGACGAAGAAGGCCCGCCAGAAAAACGCCGAGGGGACGAACGCGGTGCCAAATCCGCCGACCAGGTAGCCGACGCTGAGAATCAGAGCCGCGACGACGCACACCCCGTACGCGCGCAAGATGATGAGGTGGGTTCGTGGTCCCGACACGGGCAGAAACCTCTCGAACATCGAGGGAATACCCAGTTGGGCCAACGTGGCGACCAGCGTGATCGCCGAGATCTCCGCCGACGAGCGCCCAATCGTGGCCGGTGCGACGCGGTGAGCGGCGACGCCCCAAAACACCACCCCCAAGACGGCGGTACCACCACCGCTCACCATGAGTGCGGTGGCGTTTCGCACCAGTCGGCCCACGCGCGGGTGCGTCAAGGCAGACCCGCGCAGGGTGACGCCGTCACGTGGGCCATCCTAGGCACGCGACTCGCCCGGCACAGACGTTCGGCTCCTAGGGGCCGGTCCCCTCGTTCACGACTCGCCAGCCACTTGCGGTCTTGGCGAGAGTGATGAAGCTAACGGAGCCACCGGTGACCGGATAGGGCAAGTGAGTGACCTCGAGCATCACCGCCTCCGCGGAGTTGGCGGGCACCATGCCGACGTAACTCGCCACTGATCCATCGGCGTTCGAGCAGTGGTGCACACCGACGCTCTGATCGGCGACCGAGAGAATCATCTCGCGGTTCTTCACCACGGAGACCGGCGTGAGATGACTCGCGCGGTAGTAATGCGTGATTGCGGCGAGAACGTCTGCGGAGACTGGACGTGACGGGAGACTCCAAAACGCGACGCACGCGCCGTAGCGCGGCGTCACCGAGTTGGAGGTAACCGATGACACGCTGGTGCCCGCGCTGTTCGTCGCCGTCACCCGAAAGGAGTACGCGACGCCGTTAGTCAGTCCCAGGACCACACACGACGTCGTGGCACTCGTGCAGGACTTCGCGCCGAGGGTAGAACTCGCTCGATACTTCGTAATCGCAGCGCCACCGTCGCTGCTCGGGGCCGTCCAGCTGATTGTCGCGCGGGCGTTACCCGCCACCGCGTGAACTGACCGGGGGGCGCTCGGCACCGACACCGTCGAGCGCGCGGCCAGCACACCCACGATGAGGAAGGCAATAATCACGACCACGGCCAACACGATCACCGCGGGGCGCTTGTAGAGGGGCGTCGACATGTCACACTTCCAATCCGCCCCTCATCCCCTCTCTACTACTTCACGTGCTCACAGGACAATCGACTAGTGGCTCTGGCACCTATTGGGCAACCCATCCTCCATCGATCGACAGCGGCGCACCCGTGATCGTGGCTGCCGCGTCCGAACACAGAAACACGGCCATGGCGCCGATGGACTCGGGCGTAGTGAACTGGTGCATCGGTTGCTTTTCCTCGAGGAGCTTCGTGCTCTCACGAGCCACGTCAGTGCCGCCCTCGCGAGCCCGATCGGCCAGCTGACGCTCCACCAAAGGCGTGAGCACCCACCCAGGGCAAATCGCGTTCACCGTGATCGCGTCGTTGGCCAGCTCGATCGCCGCGACCTTGGTCGCGCCGATGAGTCCATGCTTGGCCGCCACGTAGGCCACTTTGTGGGCACTTGCCACGAGACCGTGGGCTGAAGCGACATTGATGATTCGACCCCAACGCGCGGCTCGCATCCCGGGAATAGCGGCTCTCATTGTATGGAAGGCGGCTGAGAGGTTTATCGCGATCACTGCGTCCCAGCGGTCCGCCGGAAATTCCTCGACGGGCGCGACGTACTGGATACCGGCATTGTTGACCAGAATGTCAAGTTGTGCGAAGCGCTCCTGGGTTCGCGCGACGAGACCCACGGCTCCATCGGCGACGCTGAGATCCGCGTCGTCGTAATCCACTTCAACCGAGTACTTCTCGGCGATGGCGCGACACACTCGCACAGTCTCCTCGCGATCGCCAAAGCCGTTGATCATAACGTTGGCTCCCTCGCCAGCCAGCGAGCGCGCAATGGCGAGGCCAATGCCGCTCGTCGACCCGGTCACGAGAGCCGATCGACCTCGTAGCGTCATACTCGTCTCCTCCCTTCTCGCTGGGTGACTTTCAACGAACGCGAACGCCGACTCGCGAGCCCCGCGAGTCCGCCAGGAACAAAGATGACAAATAGCACGAAGATCGTTCCGAGTAAGAACTGTGGCTGGGACAGCGGCACGCGAAGCACGCTCGGCATTGACGCGAACGATGGCTCAGCGGCCACTTTAAGCAAGTACTGCTGAAGGTAGACATAGAGCATCGCACCGGTCACAGCGCCCCAACGCGTCCCCGCTCCGCCGAGAACCACCATGATGAGTATCGACAGCGTCACGGTCGTCGATGCCACGGCACTAGGCACCGCCGTGCCAATGAGCAAAATGTAGGCGACACCTCCGCCGGTTGCCACCATGGAGGAGAGTGTGTAGGCCGCCAGCTTGTAGCGAAATGGTTCGATCCCAAGAACTTCCAACCGGCGCTCGTTCTCACGAATTGCGACGAGTACGTGCCCGGTGGCTGACTCGGTGACCAGCCAAACGACGGCGTAGGCGACGACGAGGAAACCAAAGGCGATCCAGTACAGATTGCGCGTGTTAGACACCGCCCCGGACATGAATTCCGGTAGCCGCACGCTGCTGAGGGCGAGACCCGTGTCACCACCGGTCAGCCCGTGGGGATTGTCTTCGATGAGGTAGTAGAACGCTTGCGCAAAGGCCAGCGTCACCATCGTGAACGCGATGCCGCTGACGCGTAGGGCGATCGCACCGAGGACCACTGCGAGCACAAGAGACACGCCAAAGGTGAGAGCAAGTGCGGGAGCGAGCGGCCAGTTCCAACGCGTAAGGGTGATGTCAAAGACGTAGACGCCGGTAGCAAAGTACATGACGGGTCCCAGTGACAGGAGTCCGGTGAATCCGAAGATGACGTCGTAGCCAAGCGCCACTCCCGCGAAGATGAAGCAGAGCGCCAAGACTTCCAAGGTGCCGGTCGAGTTCACAACGTTGACCGTGCTCGGAAGCACCCAGGCGACGTGCAGGCCAATGTAGGGCAGAGCGGCGAAGAAGACCAAGAGGGCGCCACCGAAAACGAGCGAGCGTGTGAGTTTCACAACGTGCTGCCGAACAGTCCGCGCGGGCGCCACTCGAGTACGAGCGCCAGTAGTAGGACCACGGAGAGATTGCCGATCTCGGCCATGCCCGAGTGACTACCCCAGTAGAAGTTCGTGTAGTCCTGCACGAGACCCACCATCAGCGCGGCGATCGCCGAACCGCGAATCGATCCAAGTCCACCGATCACCACCACGATGAACGCGAAGATCAGAAGGCTGTCTCCCTGGGTAGGCGAGATGAGGTCGCCGCTAAAGACCACGGCGTACAAGAGTCCGGCCACACCCGCCATAGCCCCGCCGATCACGAACACCACCGAGAACGCGCGCGCCACGTTGATGCCCAGCGCACTCACCATCGCGCGATTTTCTACCCCGGCGCGAATGATGATCCCGTAGCGCGTGCGCCGTAGGAACCACTCGAGGGCCACGAGGATAACGACACCGCCCAGCAGGGCTACGAAGTCGGCGTTGGGAAGGTTCACTCCACCGATGTGCGACGCCTCCATCATCCACAAGGGAACGGGAACCGACAGTGAGTTACTGCCAAAGCCCCCCAGGAGAAGCCCAGTCACCGCAAGGTCCAGTCCAATCGTCACGAGGATCTGGCTCACGGGACGCCCATAGAGAGGACGAATGACGAGCACCTCAGTTAAGCCAGCGGCTAACGCGCCTCCGGCCACCGCAGCCACTAGCGCCACGACAAAGACGAACGGTGCGCCCCACGACACCGGGACGTGCGTCGCGACGTCCCAGGCGGCGTACGCACCTAGCGTCATGAAGAGGCCGTGAGCGAAGTTCAGGATATCCATGAGCCCGTAGATGAGCGAGAGGCCCGACGCGGCCAAGAAGTAGATGGCGCCGAGGGCGACGCCACTGAAGGTGAGAGCGACGAAGACGCTCACAACGCTCCCGCCACACCCAAGAATCGACGAGCCATCAGCGGGTCGTCCAACTCGCCCGCAACCCCAACGTGTACGACTTCGCCGTGGTCGAGAACGATGATGCGCTGAGCCAACCGCTTCACGAGAGCGAGATTCTGCTCGACGAGCAGGATGGTCGCCAGGGTGGCCGCTCGCTCGAGAACCTCGGCGAGTTCGCTCACGAGCCGCGGCGCGAGACCCTTGGAGGGCTCATCTACCAGGAGCAGCGGCCAACCGTTGAGCAGTGCTCGGGCGATCGACACCATCTGCTGTTGGCCGCCAGAGAGTGTGCCGGCCCGCTGGCGTCGGCGCTCACGCAGTTCGGGAAAGAGCGTGTACACCTCGTCGTAGCGTGGTTCGGAAGTCTGCTCGGCGAGTCGAAGGTTCTCCTCTACCGTAAGGGCGCTGAAGACGTCGCGATCCTCGGGTACGTAACCAACCCCCAGGCGCACGATGCGATGGGTGGGCCACCCCAGAACCTCGGTGCCCATGATGTGCACACTCCCTGTGCCTGCGACGAGACCCAAGAGGGCCCTTAGCGTCGTGGTCTTGCCGACACCATTTCTGCCGAGCAAAGAGGTCACGCCACTGCTGGGCACCTCGAACGACACGCCCTGGAGTACGTGAGAGCCGGCGATGCTCACGTGCAGGTCTTCCACATGTACGGCGTTGGTCACAGCGGCTGCCCTAGGTACGCACTCTGGACGTCATCGTTGGCGATCACCGTCTCGGGATCGCCGACCGCGAGGATCCGTCCGGAGTCAAGCACCGCGATCGTGTCGGCCAGACCAACGACGACACTCATGTGGTGCTCAACCATGATGACGGTGCGGCCTTCGCCGTGCAATTGGTCGATCAGCGCGGTCAGTGCGGGCACGTCTTCAGAATTGACGCCCGCCATCGGCTCATCGAGCAAGAGCACACGAGCCTCGCCGGCCAGCAGGATAGCTAATTCCAACTTGCGCTTGTCACCGTGCGACAGCCCACCGGCAATCCGCGCCGCCTGGCTGGTGAGTCCCACACGTTCGAGGGCTCCGTGTGCCGCGGCGCTGGCATCGTCACTCGCTCTTGGTAGTCGCCAAAACTTCGCACTGCCGCCAAAGCGCGCCTGCGCCGACAGCCGCGCGTTCTCAAAGACCGAGAGGGAGTTAAAAAGGCTCGAGGTCTGAAACGTCCGCCCCACGCCCCGGCGAGCTCGTCGAGCCGGTCCCTCGCGGGTCACGTCTCGCCCCTCTATCTCAACCGATCCCTCGCTAGCGCGCACGACGCCGCTCAAGAGATTCAAGAGGGTCGTCTTGCCCGCCCCGTTGGGACCAATGACACCGAGAAAGCTTCCCGTGGCCACGGCGAGCTCGACGTTGTCAAGGATGCGCACGCCACCTACGTGAAACCCCAGCCCCTTCGCACAAAGCGCGAGGGGCTGGGGCGTCACGTCAGTACTCACAGCGACCGGTGCCCTAGCCGCCAAAGTGCGCGGCGACGGGCGGGGCCGTCTGCACGCTCGTAAGGGTCGCCAGGGTCACCGGCTGGTACACGCCGGTCACGCTCGATACGAGCTGCACCTGAAACATGGGCTGAAGCATCGCGTGATCCGACGCACGCACCGTCTGCATACCCTTTGGTGCCTGGAACGTCCATCCCTCGAGCCCCTTGATCATCTTCAGCACGTTCGTACCCTGACCAGTTTGTATCGCGCGCACGACCATTTGGGCCCAGACGAAACCGTCCGCCGTAAACAAGTCCGGATACTGGTGATACGTCGAACGCATGTTCTTGATGAGATAGTCATTGACGGCGTTGTGCGGAGACTGCCAGTTGTAGAGCGATAGGTAGTTGAACTTCAAGCCCGCGGTGCCGTAAAACTGGTACGTCGCGACGTTGGCGAGACCGGTGATGACCTTGGAGCTGGCAAAGATTCCCTGCTGGTCGAGGGCTTGCGCCAACGGGGCTCCCGTCGCACCGGCCCAGGCGAGGAACACAATGTCGGGGTGCATGGCCTGAACCTGAAGGGCCGTGGGCGTGAAGTCCGTCGTCGTCAGTGGTACGAGGAGACTCTTGACCGTGTCGCCCAGTGAGCCAAAGGCGGCCGTCGCGTCGGTGACGTAGGACTGGCCAAAGGCGAAGTCCTGACCTAGGACGAGGACTGTCTTGCCTGTTCCGAGCGCCTTGATGTAGGACTTCGCAGTCTGGACGTCTTGGTACGTCTGGCGACCCGAGCGGAACGTGTAGCGATTCGCTCCCGTCACCTCATCGGCGGCGGCCGGTCCCGAGATGTAGAGGACCTTGTTTTGCGGGGCCAGCGGCGCCAACTCGGTGGCGATGCTCGAGTCCACGGTTCCACCGATGATCTTGTAGCCCGCCCCCACAAAGCTCTTGAAGTCAGTGGCGGCCGTGGTCGGATTGTCGGCATCGTCAACGACGCTGAGCGAGATCTTCTGGCCGTTCACCTTGCCAGTGCCCTTCGTTGCGTACTTGAGCCCGATGTTGACTCCCTGGAGCCACTCAGTCGTGTAGGCCGAGAAAATACCCGTCTTCTCGGTGACTATGCCCACCTTCACTGGAGGCTTGGACTTGGTGGCGGCTCCCGACCACGAGGCAGTACCCACTGACGCGGTCAGCGCCAAAGCTGCCGCCACCATCGGCACCACCGTTATTCGCACGTTCTTTCTCATTGAATCCTCCCAGGACAACGCGACCCCACGACCCGCGCGACCCTGAGTTAAGCAGGGTCGCACTAAAATGTCAAGTGATTCATGTCTCAGTTTTGCACTAAGTTGGATTTGTGAGGCGTGGCACGCGGGAGGGCTGGACATGAAGAACTTGGAGATTGTCCGTGACCCCTCCGAGGTCGGCCTCAACTCCTCGCGCTTGGCGCACTTGGCCGATCACCTCAACGGTTACGTCGCCGATCGACGTCTCAGTGGTTGGCTGACCACGGTGGCTCGCGGCGGCGACTTGTGCTGGGTAGGTCGAGGCGGATACCGAGATCGCGAGCGACTCTTGCCCGTTACCGACGACACGATCTGGCGCCTGTACTCGATGACAAAGCCCCTCACCGCGGTCGCGGCCATGATGTTGTACGAAGAGGGGCACTTTGACCTCAACGACCTCGCGGGACGCTGGATCGATGAACTCAGTGAAGCGCGCGTCTACGTCAGCGGACCCGCGAGCGCGCCGATCACCGTTCCCGCCGTGGAACCGGTGCGCATCCATCACTTGCTCACCCACACGAGCGGCCTCACCTACGGATTCCAGAACCTGACCCCCGTCGACGAGCTCTATCGCTCAATGGGCTACGACCTCGCTTACCCGGAACACGTGACCCTCACAGACGCAGTTCACGACTGGTGTTCGGCGCCACTGCTATTCGAGCCGGGAAGTGCCTGGAACTATTCCGTCGCCACCGACGTCGTCGGTCGACTGATTGAGATTTGGAGTGGGCAACGTCTGGATGAGTTCATTCGCACCCGCGTCCTCGATCCACTTCACATGGACGACACTGACTGGTACTGCCCGCCGGACAAGCTCGATCGACTGGCCATGCTCTACGCCCACCACGAGGGCGGGGCCACGCGCTTCGAAGCTTTTGCCGAGGCCGCCACACGCTGGCCAACGCTCCTCGCAGGAGGCGGCGGACTCTTGTCGACTGCTCACGATTACCAGCGCTTCATGACCATGATGCTGCGCCGGGGAGAATTGGAAGGAACGCGACTGCTCTCGAGTCGCACCGTGGCTCTCATGACGCGAAACCACCTTCCCGGCGAAAGCGACCTGCGCACCTTCGCGCGCGACTCCTTTAGCGAGGTCGGTCAGTCTGGCGTCGGCTTTGGACTCGGAATGTCTGTCGTCACCCACCAACCAACCAACCGAAGCCTCACCTCTGAGGGTTCATTCGCGTGGGGAGGGGCGGCGTCAACTTACTTCTGGGTTGACCCCGTCGAAGAGCTGAGCGTGGGTCTCTACACCCAGCTACTTCCCAGTTGGATCTATCCGATTCGACGCGAGGTTCAACAGCTCGTCTACGCGTCACTGAGTGATTGAGTGATGACGCCCGCGCACCCCGACCTCGTACCCGTTAGTCGGCGGTCACACGCTTCAAAGGAGAAGAGATGAACAAAGTTGTGGCGTCTGCTGCTGACGCGGTCGCCGACATCGCGAGCGGGTCCTCACTCGCCGTGGGAGGCTTTGGCCTCTGCGGCATCCCGACCTCACTGATCAATGCTCTTTTCGAGCTCGGCTCACGAGACCTCGAGACAGTCTCGAACAACTGCGGGGTCGACGGAGCGGGACTGGGTGTCTTACTCGGCGCCGGACGCATCCGACGCACCACCGGCTCCTACGTGGGCGAGAACAGAGAGTTCGAGCGCCAGTTCCTCGCTGGCGAGCTCGAAGTCGAGCTCGTCCCCCAGGGCACGCTCGCCGAACGTCTACGCGCCGGAGGAGCCGGCATCGCGGCCTTCTACACTCCCGCCGGTGTGGGCACCCAAGTCGCCGAGGGTGGCCTACCCTGGCGCTACGACGGCGTGGGTGGCGTCGCCCTGGCGTCGCCGGCCAAGGAGACTCGCGAGTTTGACGGGCGCCCCTACGTTCTCGAGCGAGGAATCACGACTGACTTCGCACTGGTGCACGCGCGCTACGGCGACTCCCACGGCAACCTGGTCTACGACAAGAGCGCCGCGAACTTCAACCCACTGTGCGCCTCGGCCGGACGAGTGACGATCGCCGAGGTTGAAGAGCTCGTCGCCCCCGGTGAAATCGACCCGCGGCACGTCCACACGCCGGGCATCTTCGTTCATCGCGTCGTACACGCGCCCGGTATCGAAAAGCTCATTGAGAAGAGGACGGTGGCACGGTGACTCGTACCCGAGAAGAACTGGCGGCGCGCGTGGCCGAAGAACTTCGCGACGGTGAGTATGTGAATCTGGGTATCGGGCTGCCGACACTGGTGCCCAACTACGTTGCGCGCGGCTTGCACGTCGTGCTGCACTCGGAGAACGGCATCCTCGGCGTTGGTCCCTACCCCCACGACGACGACGTGGACCCCGATCTCATCAACGCCGGCAAGGAGACGGTCACGGTCATGCCCGGCTCGTCATTCTTCGACTCGGCCGTCTCGTTCTCGATGATTCGAGGTGGCCACGTCGACGTCGCGGTACTGGGCGCTATGCAGGTGTCAGCGACGGGAGATCTGGCCAACTGGATGATTCCGGGCAAAATGGTCAAAGGCATGGGTGGCGCGATGGATCTCGTGCACGGCGCGAAACGCGTGATCGTCATGATGGAGCACGTCGCCAAGGACAACAGCCCCAAAATCGTGCGCGAGTGCACGTTGCCTCTCACCGGACGATCCTGCGTCGGGCGTATCATCACAGACCTCGCCGTCTTTGATGTCACAGCGTCGGGACTCGTGTTGCGCGAGCGCGCTCCTGGAGTCTCACTCGAGGAGGTACGCCTCGCCACCGACGCCGACTTCAATGTCGATGAGTCGTGAGTTGATTCGCTCAACTACCCGACGTGATCGGTTCCACGAACTTGTCCATCGTTCAGTAGTGTCGAATTCGTGTCGCCGCACTTGACCGTCGTAACAGGGAACCCCTCCGAACGTCCCCGTTCGCGTCACACCCTTGGCGAGCGCCCGACACGGGCCCAATGATGTCCGAGCCGAGCCCATCCGGCGCCCTCGGTCCCCCAGACCATCGCGAGTTGGCGACGAACGCGCCGAACGCTCCCACCGCGCGTGCCAAGGGCAAGGGCCAGCGCACGCGTCGAGCCCTGCTCAAGTCCGCGGAAGACGTCTTTGGGGCGGTTGGCTACCATGACGCCTCGATCGTGAAAATCACCGAGCTCGCGGGAGTCGCGCAGGGAACCTTCTACTTGTACTTCTCGAGCAAGCTGCAGATCTTTGACGAGGTCGTGGCCGATCTCAATCAGCAAGTGCGACACGCCATGTCCGAAGCCGCGCGCGGCGCGCACTCGCGACTCGAGGCTGAGCGGCTGGGTTTCGCCGGGTTCTTTCGCTTCACCGCTGAGCACCCCGCCCTCTACCGAGTTATCCGCCAGGCGGAATTCGTCTCACCCCAAGCCCTACGCAATCACTACGAGACCATCATCGAGAGCTACATTCCCTACCTCGGCGAGGCCATGGACTCCGGCGAGGTCGCCGCGGGTGATCCGATGGTACTCGCGTGGTCGCTCATCGCCGTGGGCGAGGCGATTGGCATGCGCTGGATCTTGTGGAACGATGCCCACGAGGTACCTCCGGCGGTTTTCGAGGAGATGATGGCGATCATTGCGCGGATGCTGGGCGAGACAGTCGCCACCGCGCACGACGGTGCATCACCCGCCGACCTGTCCAGTCCGGACGTCACCGCCTAGACCCGTGCCTCGCCACCCGCCCAGCGCCGTCGCCGTCCACGGTGTAAAGAGGAGCGATGCGCCCGACGAGCGATCTCCCTCCACACCCGTGACGGTACCCGGCGACCTGCACGTCATCGGGCGCATGATCGACGAGCGGGCGCGACTGTCGCCCACGCGCACGGCGATTGAATTTGCCGATGCGGCGCTCTCGTACGCCGACATGGCCTCGCGGGCAAACGATCTCGCCCGGCGACTCCTCGGCGCCGGGCTCTCGCCCGGCGACCGCGTCGCGACTCTCACGGAGAATCACCCCGAGCACGTTGTCTTGTTCTTCGCTTGCGCCAAGGCTGGGCTCATCATGGCGCCGCTGAATTGGCACCTCACCGCGGGCGAGCTTTCCGAACAACTTGCCATTTTCACGCCGGGCCTGCTCGTGCTCTCGCGCGAGCAGGAACGCAAGTTCGCCGGCACGTTTCCCGTCACGACTCATCAGCTCGAGACGTTGCACGACGACCTGCTCAGCGCTCCCGCCACCGCACTGCCAGATATCAAAGATGACGACCCGGTACTGCTCATGGCGACATCAGGCACCACCGGCACACCGAAGGCTGCGACGCTGACTCACGCCAACTGCTTTTGGACGAACCTCGGGCTGGATCTCAACCTACCCCTCGACCACGACGACGTCGTGCTCCAGGTTTTGCCCCAGTATCACGTCGGAGGTTGGAACGTTCAGCCGCTGCAAGCGTGGTGGAAGGGTGCGACGGTCATTCTTGAGCAGTCGTTTTCTGCCCGACGCGCGCTAGAACTCATTGCGCGTCGGCGCGTCACCACCATGATGGGAGTGCCCACGAACTACTTGCTACTGAGCCAGGAGCCCGGATTCGACAGCGCTGACCTTTCGAGCCTGCACACGGTCATCGTCGGCGGGGCAGCCATGCCCCCATCGCTCGCTGACCTGTGGCGCGAACGAGGTGTGAGAGTGGCCCAGGGATATGGACTCACCGAAGCGTCGCCCAACGTCTGCTGTCTCGCACCCGCGGACTCTGCCCAACGTCCTGGCTCTGTGGGCAAGCCTTACGCCTACGTCGAAGTCGCCCTGCACGACGTCGTCACGGGCGAGACCGTCGTGGGCGCCGGACGCGGCGAGCTATGGGTTCGTGGGCCCAACGTCTTCGCGGGATACTGGCAGAACCCGGCCGCAACAGACGCGGTCGTACACCACGGGTGGCTCGCCACGGGAGACGTGGCCGAACGCGATGACGAGGGCTTCTACCGCATCAGTGGCCGCACGAAGGAGATGTTCGTCTCCGGCGGCGAGAACGTCTACCCCGTCGAGGTCGAACGAGTGCTCACCTCCCACGCAGACGTCGTCGACGCGGCGGTCGTCAGTGTGACGCACCCTCGCTGGGGCGAGTCGGGGGTTGCCTTCGTCGTGCCTCGTGCGCACACACACGTCGATCTCGAAGACCTGTTTCGCTTCTGTCGTGTCCACCTCGCGTCGTTCAAGATCCCCAGCGCCATTCGCATCGTGGACGAACTGCCCCGAACTCACATTGGCAAAGTCGATAAGACAGCGCTCACCTTGCTGGCCCGCGAGGGCGAAGAGACGTAACGCCAACGAGGTGGGCGCGACTATATGTCGCGCGCCTCGGCGACGTTGTCGAATCGTGCGAACTCGCCTCGCCACGTGAGGTGGGCGGTACGCGTCGGACCGTTTCGATTCTTGCCCACGATGATCTCGGCGTCGGCCTTCTTGTCATTAGGCACCTCGCCGTACTGCTCGGGTCGAAACAAGAAGAGGACGACGTCGGCGTCTTGCTCGAGTGAACCCGACTCGCGCAAGTCGGACATCACCGGGCGCTTGTCCGCGCGTTCTTCGAGCTTTCGCGAGAGCTGCGACAGCGCGATGACCGGACACTCCAGTTCACGCGCGAGGATCTTGAGCGAACGACTCATCTCAGAGACTTCAACCTGACGGTTCTCGGCGCGCCCACGCGAACTCATCAACTGCAGGTAGTCCACGATCACGACGCCAAGGTCGTGATTTTGCTGCTTGATGCGGCGCGCGCGCGAACGCACGTCCATCACGGTGAGGGCGGGGTTGTCGTCAATGAAGATCTTGGCGGACTGGAGGTAGCCGAACGCCTCGTGCGCTCGAATCCAGTCGGCCTCGGAGAGGTCGCCCGTGCGCAACTTGGACGAGTCGATGCGCGCTGTGGAGGCGAGAATGCGCTCGGCAAGTTCTTGGCGGCTCATTTCCAGCGAGAAGTAGAGCGCCGGACGCTGTACCACGGCGCCCACGTGCACGAGCACGCCGAGTGCGAACGCCGTCTTTCCGGTGCCCGGGCGTGCGCCGATGATCGTCATGGAGTTCGGTTGGAGACCCTGTAGCACCGCGTCGAGCGAGCGGTACCCCGTCTCGAGTCCGTTGAAGCGCCCGCGGGTCTCGCCGCGTTCTTCGAGAATGTCGGCCTCGGCGAGCAGGAGACGCTGCAGGGGCGAGACCGAGTCGAACTTGCGGTTGTCGCCAATGGCGTTGATCTTGCGCTCGGCCTCGTCGATGAGTCCCGACACGTCGTTCGTCGCCACGTACGCGTCGTCGACGATCTCGCCCGCCGCGGCGATGAGGCGACGCTGCTGGGCCTTGTCACGCACGAGCTCGGCGTAGTGGGCGGCGTTGCCGGGCGAGGGTGTGTTCATCTGCAGTGAGGACAGCAGGGCCACCTCGACCGCGACGGCGCCACGCTCTTGGAGTTTCGCCTGGACCGTCACGTAGTCAACCGGCTCACCGGCGTTGGCCAGTGCGATGATGGCGCCGAAGATCTGACCGTGCAGGGGTCTGTAGAAGTCCTCGGCCGTGACCATCTCATAGGCGACGCTCACCGCTTCACTCGAGAGCAGCATGGCGCCAATTAGGGACTCTTCCGCCTCGAGCGCGCTGGGAGGGATGCGCCCCCCGGAGGTCGAGCGATTTCTCTCTACATCAATCTGCGTCATAAGACCTCAACGGTTGCCCAGGTGGCCTGTGTGTGACAAGAACAACAACATGGGGATAATCCTGTGCTTTACGTCCCGACCCAGTGTGCCTCCCACCTGTGACACGGGGCCCAAAAACACGAATCGCCGGGGCCCGAGGGCCCCGGCGTCGCGTCTAACGTTCGCTACTTGGCGGTGACTTCTCCGGTCACGCTCGCCACGACCCCGTCAAAGAGCGTCGCGGTGACGGTGAACTCGCCCACTTCCTTGAGGTGCTCGTCCATGTGAATCGCGTGACGGTCCAGGGAGATATTGGTCGCGCTGCGCAGGGAATTCACGATGTCGGCTTCGGTTACCGAACCGAACAGTCGTCCGTTGGTCCCGGCTCGCGCGCTGATCACCAGGCGCGCGGCCTCAATCAACGCCTTCTGGGTCTCGGCAGCCTCGCGGCTCTTGGCGTCGGCCACGTCGCGGGACTTGCGCATCCACGACGCCTGGGCCTCCATCGAGTCGCTCGCCGTAATGGCCTGTCCACTGGGCACGAGGTAGTTACGCGCGAAGCCCGCCTTCACCTCGACGATGTCACCACGGCGTCCGACGCCGCGAACGTCACTTCGAAGAAGAACCTTCACTCGCCCACCTCTTCCATGCTCGTGGCCTCGTCGCCCGCGATCACCTCAACGGGGGTCTCGGCCGACTCAGAGACTGCGTCGCGATCCGGGCGCGGGCCCCGATTACGGTCATCGCGTCCACCGTCGCGCCCACCACGCCCGCCGCGACGCTCGGTCACGGTGCGCTGGGTGTAGGGCAGGAGGGCGAGCTCGCGCGCCGTCTTGATCGCGTCGGTCACGTCACGCTGGTGCTGCTGGCAGTTGCCTGATACCCGACGACCACGGATCTTGCCGCGGTCCGAGATGTACTTGCGCAACTGGGCCAGATCCTTGTAGTCCACCGTGCCCACGCCGTGCTGGCAGAACGAGCACGGCTTCTTCTTGACGCGACGGTTATCGATCTTGGGTGCGCGCTTGGGGGGCTTGGGGTTATTGATACGAGGCATTAGAAGGGCTCCTCATCGAAGGCGTAACTGCTGGTGGTGTCGGGACGGTTGGGGGTTTCGCTCGGGCGGAAGTTGCCGCCCTCGGCGCGCGGGGTCTTCGTGACGACCGCGGTGGCGAAGCGCAGCGACGGGGCGATCTCATCGGCGTTGATCTCGACGATGGAGCGCTTGTCGCCGTTTTCGGTCTCCCAGCTGCGCTGCTCGAGGCGCCCGGTGACAATCACGCGGGTGCCCTTGGCTAGCGAGTTGGCGGCGTTCTCGGCCATGGCGCCATAGCCCGTGACCTCGAAGTACGAGACGCGCTCTTCCCACTCCTGGGTCTGGCGGTTCTGCCAACGGCGATTGACCGCCACCGACAGGCGCACCGCGGCCTGGCCGCTGTTGAGGAACTTGAGTTCCGGGTCGCGGGTGATGTTGCCCACGACGGTGATTGAGTTATCTGGCATGTTCTCTCCTCGGTCGAAACCTACGCTTCGGCACTGACGCGCGCAGCGGAGGTCTTGGGAATACGACGAAGGATCTTGAAGCGCAGGACCTCGTCCGAGAGGGTCAGGATGCGGTCGAGCTCGGTCACCGTGTTCGACTCACCACTGAACTCCACCAGGACGTAGTAGCCCTCCTTGCGCTTCTTGATCTCGTACGCCAGTGGGCGCTTACCCCAACGGTCGATCGCGCCGGGGTTTCCGTCGTGAGTCCGAATTGTCTCTAGCGCTCGGTCGAGAGCTACCTGGATGGTCTGTGCGTCGACGGTGGTGTCGAACACGATCATGGTTTCGTAGGGCCGCATGGCCGTTTCCTTTCCCTCTGGTCCGGACGAGCCGGGCTCTGCGGAAGACAGAGCAGGGTATGTTGCTAGTCCCGCGTTTGCGGGAACGCTCAGTCTAGTGCGCCCCGCCCGACGGGTCTAGTGGGTCAGCTCCTCGGGATTCGAGTAGGACTCGTCCTCGCGGGGAAAGGCTCCGCTGCGCACGTCGGCCGCGTAGCGGCCGATCGCGTCAGTGATCACCTCGCCGACCTGGGCGTACTGCCGCACGAAGCGCGCCGGCTTGCGGCTCGTCATCCCGAGCAGGTCGTGAAAGACCAACACCTGACCGTCCGTGTCGGGTCCCGCTCCGATTCCGATGGTGGGGATCTCCAGGGCCGCCGTCACCTCGGAACCGACCAGTCGCGGCACGCCCTCGATCACGATCGCGTAGACCCCCACTTCTTGAAGGAGTAAGGCGTCTTCGACCAACAACTTGGCCGCCTCGCGCGACTTGGCCTGGACCTTGAAGCCGCCGAAGGCGAGCACACTTTGCGGGGTGAGGCCGAGGTGGCCCATCACCGGGATCTCGGCGTCGAGGAGCGCGCGAACGACCTCGAGACGCTCGTGGCCTCCCTCGAGTTTGACGCTCTGGGCGCCCGAGCGCACGAGCACGGCGGCGTTTCGCACGGCGTCGGCCCAGCCGACGTGGTAACTCATCCACGGCATGTCCGCCACCACGTGGGCGAGTGGATGAGCTGCGGCGACGGCGGCGACGTGGTGGGCCATCTCCTCGACGGACAGGTGCAGCGTGTCCGTTTGACCCAGCACGACGTTGGCCATCGAGTCGCCCACGAGGATGATGTCGACGCCCGCCGCGTCGGCGTAGCGGGCTGAGGGCTCGTCGTAGGCGGTCACCATCACCAGGGGCGCGTCGCCACGCGAACGCTTGCGCGCGCGGATCGCGGGCGCCGACAGGCTCACTGGGACACCTCTCGGGCGACCTTGCGCGAACGCTTGCCCCCCGCGGACCACCTGCGTACGAGGTGGTGGAAGCGACATCCCACGCACACCTCAACGGCGTAACACTGCACCGGCTCCTCACGGCGCTCAAGTCGCGCGAGCTCGGCGCGACTCGTCGGACACGTCCCGCCCGGGGGCAGGCGAGCTCCAAAGACGTACGTCACCTCGACGAGGTCGTGGTCGTGACAGACCGGGCAGACCTCGCCCGAGGCGCGCCCGATGTGGGTCGCGGCTCGCAAGAGCTCGGGGTGAGCGTCACAGATGTCCTCGTAGCGCAGCTGCCCGGCCGCCACCTTGGCCAAGAGGGCGTGACGAACGAGACCGAACTCCACCACCGCTCCGTCGGCGCTGCTCGATCCCAGCCGTCGTTCCATTACCGGCGAGACTACATCCGGCTTGTTTCGCTGGAGCGCACGGCCCTGGCAGTTCGATATATCGATGTGATATGATGATTCGCGTGTTAGACATCGCCATCCTGGGGCTACTCATGGACCGTGACCACCACGGCTACGAGATCCGCTCCCAGTTGCGCGATCGCCTCGGCGTCTCAGCCAACGTGTCCTTTGGCTCGATCTATCCGGCGCTGGCCCGACTTGAGCGCCACGGCAGCGTCGAAGCGGTCGCCGCAGACGTACGCCTGAGCTCGCTCTCGACCGGTTCGTTGTCGGGCGAGCGCGCGGCAATGCGTACCCTGCGCAGTGGCACCGGCCTGGGACGACGCGGGCGCAAGGTCTATCGCATCACCGAGCGCGGCCGCCAAGAGTTCGTCGAGTTGCTCGCGAATCCCGCGACCCTCGACGACGCCAAAGGTTTCTCGCTGCGCATGGCACTGGCGAAGTACCTGACACCCAGCTTGCGCGTGGGACTTCTCGAGCGACGTCGGGCCGACCTGCTCGAACGTCTCGCCGAGGTGCGCGCGAGCTCGCACAACGCCGAACTCGACTCGTACGCGCGCAGCGTGATGGAACACGCCGCGCGAGGCGTCGAGCTCGATCTCGCGTGGATCGACAACCTTCTGTCCACCGAACGAAGTGACACCAACCCTCCATCCTTCGCACGAGACGCGAAGTAAGAAAGGAAAGCCATGAAGAACATTCGCGTGGCCATCGCCGGCGTCGGGAACTGCGCCAGTTCGCTCATCCAGGGCGTGACGTACTACAAGGACGCCAAGGCGGGCGATGACGTACCAGGCCTGATGCACGTCGTCCTCGGGGGCTACCACGTCGCCGACCTCGAGTTTGTGGCGGCCTTTGACGTCGACGCCTCCAAGGTTGGCAACGACCTCGGCAAGGCCATCGACGGTGGTCAGAACAACACCATTAAGTTCGCGACGGTCCCCTCCCTCGGCGTGACCGTCCAGCGCGGGCCGACTATGGACGGCCTGAACAAGTACTACCGCGCCTCCATCGAGGAGTCGCCGGCCGAGCCCGTCGACGTCGCCCAGGCGTTGCGCGACGCGCGCGCCGAGGTCCTCGTGTCCTACCTACCGGTGGGTTCAGAAGAAGCTCAGCGCCACTACGCCCAAGCAGCCCTCGACGCTGGCGTCGCCTTCGTCAACGCGATTCCCGTGTTCATTGCCTCGGACCCGGTGTGGGCCGCCAAGTTCACCGCGGCCGGTGTGCCGATCATCGGTGATGACATCAAGAGTCAAGTGGGTGCCACGATCGTCCACCGCGTGCTGGCGCGTCTCTTTGAGGACCGCGGCCTGACGCTCGATCACACGTACCAGCTCAACGTCGGCGGCAACATGGACTTCAAGAACATGCTCGACCGCGAACGCCTCGAGTCCAAGAAGGTCTCCAAGACCCAGGCCGTGACCAGCCAGCTCGAGACCAGCCACCTGGGTCCCGACGACGTGCACATCGGACCCAGTGATCACGTGCCGTGGCTCCATGACCGCAAGTGGGCCTACATCCGCATGGAGGGACGTAACTTCGGTGACGTGCCCCTCAACGTCGAACTGAAGCTCGAGGTCTGGGACTCACCCAACTCCGCGGGCGTCATCATCGACGCGGTGCGCTGCGCGAAGGTTGCCCTAGACCGTGGCATCGGCGGACCGATCATCGGACCCTCGGCCTACTTCATGAAGTCCCCGCCGGTGCAGTTCCACGACGACGTGGCTCACGACATGGTCGTTGCCTTCGCCGACGGCGCCGACAACCCCGTCTGGCCCTAGTCTTCCTGGTCGGCCCACCATTCGCGAAGGCGAATGGTGGCCTCGGCCTCGCTGATCTCACCCTCGTCGAGGCGGATCTCCATCAAGAAGTCGAGCGCGCGGCCCACCGCGGGTCCGGGCGAGAGACCCAGCACCGCCATCACCGCGACGCCATCGAGCGCCGGACGCAGTCGCGAGAGATCCTCGCGCTCGCGCAGCTCGACCACGCGTTCTTCGAGCTCGTCCATGCGACGCGCGAAGGTCGCGGCCTTTCGCACGTTGCGCGTCGTCGCGTCACAGCGCGTCAGTTCGTTGAGCCTCTCGAGCAGGGGACCGGCGTCACGCACGTAGCGGCGCACCGCCTTGTCGCTCCAGCCCATCTGATAGGTGTGAAAGCGCAGGTGAAGTTCGACGAGGGCGACGACGTCGTCGATGACCTCTTGTGAGTACTTCAGCGCGATCATGCGCTTCTTGGTCATCTTGGCGCCGACGATCTCGTGGAAGCGAAACGTGACGCCCTCGGGAGTGATCGCACGAGTGGCGGGCTTGCCCACGTCGTGAAAGAGCGCCGCGAGACGCAATACGAGATCGCGCGACGTCCGATCGACGACGGCCCAGGTGTGGGCGAGAACGTCCTTGTGCCGATGGATCGGATCCTGTTCGAGCTTGAGTCCCGACAGCTCGGGGAGAAACTGGTCGGCCAGTCCCGTACGAACGAGGAAGTCCAGACCCAGGGACGGACGCTCGGTCATCATGAGCAGGTCGAGCTCGCCCCGGATGCGCTCCGCTGAGACGATGGCCAACTTCGACGCGTTCTCACGCGCGGCGTCTTCGACGGCGGAATCGATGCGCAAGTGAAAGCGCGCCGCGAATCGGGCGGCGCGCAGCATCCGCAGGGGGTCGTCGCGAAAGAGCCCCCCCGCGTCGGTGGGAGTGCGCAAGACGCGCTCGTGCAAGTCGACCACTCCCCCGAAGAAGTCGAACAGCGTCTGGACACCGGGCGTTTCGAGGGTGAGAGCCACGACGTCCAGAGCCAGCGCGTTGATCGTGAAGTCGCGACGCGACAGATCCACCGCCAGTGAGTCGCCCCACTGCACGGCGGGCTTACGCGAGTGATCAACGTACGCCTCGGAGCGAAACGTCGTCACCTCGGCCGTCACGCCGCTCGCTCTGAGGTTTCCGCCGATCGTGCCGAAGGCGCGACCCTGCTCCCAGAGTGCGCCACAGAGCGGAGCCATCAGTCGGGCGATCTCGTCGGGCCGGGCGTCGGTCGTGAAGTCGATCTCCTCGAGCTCGCCCAGGGGGCCGCCGACCAGGGCGTCACGCACCGAGCCGCCCACCGCGTAGAGCTGGTAGCCGGCGTCAGAGAACGCCCGCGCGAGCGGCGCGGCGATCTGGGCGATCTCCGTCAGGCGGTCGAGGGTCGAGTCAGTCGAGGTCACGGCGACTGTAGGGTACTGGCTCCCGGTCCCGAGGTCCGCCGACGGTAGCCTGGAGACACATGTTCCACCGACTTTCTTCCTGGTGGCGGGCGCTCGGCGTCGTTCTTCTCAGCCTCGCATCGCTGGTCTGGCCCTCGAGCGCGGGGGCGCTACCAGCGGGCGCGCCCTCCTTTAGCGTCACCCACCAAGACGCGTCCGCGAGCCTCACGGCGCGCGGTGTCGCGCGCTTTCACCTCGGCCTCAGCTTCGCTTCGCGCTTTACCGGTACCTTGCGCGTCGCTCTCTACGCCCACGCGGTCACCCGCTCCGCCCTGGATCCCATCATCAATGGCACCGGACTGTCGAGCCCACCCCTCGCCACGAGCGGCGCCGTGCACCTCGACTGCGCGCCGACGCGCACTCGCACTTTCACCATCGAGCTTCTCGCGGGAGGCGCGGCGAGCACGAGTGAGCCCTGTGGTGCGAGAGCACTCGACCTGCGGCTCTCGTGTCGGCGCGCTACCTGTGACGGCGTGTACCCCCTCCTCTTTACCGTGAGCAACGGCACGTTCGTTCGCCGGGAGTGGTCGCTACTCGCCCTTCAGTCAAGTCGCGTGCTACGTCCGCTCTCACTCGAGTGGATCTCTACCGTGGGGCCCTCCGCCTGGACTCACGGTCAACGAGCCACTCGCGCCTTGCGCACGATCGCGGACCAGAACCTTCCCCTCAGCCTGGGGCTCGACTACCGCGCACTCAACGACGCACTACAGGGAACGTCGGCGCTCGCCAGTGCCTGGCGCGGCGCTCTGGCCCGCGCTCTCGCCAACCCCCTCCATCGCGCGGTGGCCGCGCCCCCGTCGACGATCGATTTCGGGGGGCTCGCCACCCACGGCCTCTCCACCCAAGTCGCGCTACAGCTGAGCCTGACGAGCGACCTGCTCACGACCCTCAACGGTCGCTTCGTCGACTCGCCGCTCGTGCTCTCGGGCACCCCCTCCCTGGCCAGCGTCGTCGCACTCTCGCGCATCGGCGTGCGCGACGTCGTGGTGCCCGAAGGCGCCCTCAGCGTCACGCCGTCGACGACACTGACGTGGGGGGCTCCCTTTCACGTCGGTGGCCTGTCGCTGACCGCCCTCGCCACCGACGATCCGCTCGCGAGCTTGGCCATGGACACCTCAATCGAACCAGGTCGACGCGCGGCGATGACCCTCGCCATGCTCGCGTTCTTGCACTACGAGGCCCCCAACGCGCCCGCGGTACGTAACGTCGTCCTGAGCGCTCCCCTGGCCTACACGTCTCCGGCCTTCCTCGACCAGTTCTTCACCGGGCTTCGTCACAGCCCCTTCGTTCACGCCGCGAGCTTGACGCCGAGCTTCGACTCCTCACTCGTGGCAACTAACGGCGCGCCCGCGACACGCGCGCTGCTGCGAGGGTCCGAACCGGCCTGGTCCGCGCGCAACGTTGACACGCTGCGCACGCTCATTGGGGCCGTGACGTCCTACGCCGACGCCGTCGCGTCGAAGTCGGTGAGCCAGGGCCTTCGCGTCTCGGTCGCCAGCGCAGAAATCATTGGTTCGGCCTCGGCGCGTCAAAACCTCATCTCGCGCGCCAGTGACTTCCTCAGCACGCAACTCGAGCAGTTTTCCATCGACCCCAGTGCGATCACCCTGGCCGGGACCGGCTCGGCGCTTCCCGTGACCCTCATCTCGCGCGCGCCCTACCCCGTCACCGTGGCCGTCCACGTCGACGCGGGGGGCGTCACCTTTCCCGACGGCCGGACGATCCCCGTGACACTGAGCTCGCCCGCGACGTCACTGCGCGTGCCGATCGGCAACTCCCACGCCAGCAGCTCCACTCTCGAGGTCACCCTCACCACGCCCAACGGGCAAATTCAACTCGCCCGCGCGGCGATTCAACTGCGAATCGCGGGCGCCTCGCTCGTGGGATACCTCTTGACGTTCGCCTCCCTCGCGGTGCTCGCCGTGTGGTGGTGGCGCACCTCGCGGCGTCAACGCAAAGGGCGTCACGCCCGATGAGTAGCCACGGCTCACGAGTCCTCTCCATGGCTGGCGGCACCCTGGCCTCGCGTCTCACGGGCCTGCTGCGCGTGCTCGTCCTCGCCTGGGTTCTGGGCTTCACCCCTCTAGCTGACGCCTACAACCTGGCCAACACCGTGCCAAACATGCTCTTCGACCTCGTCCTGGGTGGGGTGGCGAGCGCGACGTTCATCCCGGTCTTCGTCGAGCGCCTCGCGCTCGACGGCGAGAGGCGCGCGTGGAAGTCAATCTCGAGCGTCGTGAGTGCCGCGTCGCTCATCCTCGCCCTCGCGACGGCACTGACGTGGCTCGCCGCGCCCTGGATCATCACGGCCTTCACGTCGATGCACCACGTCAGCGTCTCGGGAGTGGCGCTCGCCCACCAGCGCGACGTCGCCGCGTCGCTCCTGCGCTGGTTCGCACCCCAGGTCTTCTTCTACGGCCTCATCAGTCTGGCCACGGCTCTACTCAATGTGCGCCACCGCTTTGGCGCACCGGCGTGGACACCAGTGGCCAACAACGTCGTGTGCATCGCGGTGCTCGTCTGGTTCCACCTCGTCGACCCCACGCCCACGCTCGCGACTCTCAGCGGGTCGCACGAGTTGCTGTGGCTCGGACTGGGCACGACGCTCGGCGTGGCGGTCCAGTTCCTCCTGCTCGTGCCGTCGCTCATGGGTGCGAACCTCTCACGGCTCTCTCTGCGTCTCGACCTGGCGGATCCAGCCCTGCGCGCGGTCGCTCGTTTGGGCAGCTGGACGTTGCTCGTCGTCGTCGCCAACCAGGTGTCACTCTTCGTCGTCTTGGCCTTCGCCTTCGGCACGGGCGTCCCCGGGGCCGTCTCGGCCTACACCTACGGGTGGTCGTTCATGCAGATGCCCTACGCCGTCGTCGTCGTCTCCGTGTTGAGTGCGCTGACGCCGCAACTGGCCTCGCTCGCCACCGCGGGCGACGCGAAGGGCCTCAGCAGTCGACTCCGCTTTGGAATGCGACAGTCGCTCGTGATCATCGTCCCCTCGACGCTCGTCTTGCTCATCGTCTCCCAGCCGCTCGTGGCCATCTTGCTGCACCGCCTCCACGGCGAGCACACCTTGGCCGCCGGAACCGTCCTCGCCATGCTGGCCGCCGGACTGCCCGGTTTCACCATCTTTCAGATCTGCGTGCGGGGGCTTCAAGCCTCCCAACGCGCCCGACAGGTCTTCTACCTCTACGCGTTTGAGAACGCCGCCACCATCCTCATCGCCCTGGTGATCGGCCGGCACAGCCTGGGTGGCCTGTGCGCGAGCGTGTCGCTCGCCTACAGCGCGGCGGCCGTACTCGCGCTCTTCACTCTGTCTCGCTACGACCTGCACGTCTCCCAAGCCATTTGGTCAGTCCACGTGCGCCGCAGCCTGGTGGCGTCGCTCGCCGCCGTGCTCGCCATCGCTCTGACCTACGCCACCTCCACGGCCACCGAGGGCGCGGGCCTCCTGGTGCGCTTTGGGCTATCACTGCTCGCGGGCGGCGTCGTCTACCTAGCCAGCGTCGCCCTGGGCGCGCGACGCCTCGCGCGGCGCGCGCCAAAAGGTGACAGGCTGAGGCGGTACTAGAGGGGGACCGTAGTGGCTCGAATCAAACTCATCACCGACAGCGCGTGCGACCTGCCCCAGGACCTGGTCGGTAGCTACGACATCGATGTCGTCTCCCTGACGATCCGCTTCGGCGACGAGGAGTTCGTCGACCGAGTCGAGCTGTCCGCCGGGGACTTCTGGACCAAATGCGCGGCGTCGAAGGTACTGCCCGAGACGGCCGCCCCCTCCCCTGGCGCCTTCCATGACGCGTACGAGCGAGCGCGCGACGCCGGCTACGACGGCGCGCTCGTCGTCACGATCTCGGCCGCCCTGTCGGCGACGCACCAGTCGGCGAGCCTCGCCGCCACACAGATGACGGACTTCGCGGTGCGCGTCGTTGACTCCCAGGCCGTCTCGATGGCCCTCGGGCTCATGGTCCTCGACCTCGCCGACGCCGCGCGCGGTGGACTGAGCCTCGACGTCCTCGAGTCACGCGCCCTGGGACTGCGCACGCGCGCCGGTGTGTGCGGCGCCCTCGACACCCTCGAGCACCTGGTTAAAGGGGGGCGCATCGGCGGCGCGCGCGCTCTGCTCGGTCAAGTGCTGTCCATTAAGCCTCTCCTCGAACTCAAAGACGGTGTCGTGGCCGAGGCCGGACGCCAGCGCACGCGAGCCCGCGCCCTCTCGGCGATCGTCGAGGTCGCGCGCCAGCACGCTCCCCTCGAGCGCCTGGCGATAGTCCACGGCCACGCCCCCGACATCGCCTCCGTAGTAACACTGGCCGAGTCGATCCCCGTGCAACACCCCGTGATCGTCACCGAGATGGGGCCAGTCGTAGGCACTCACGGGGGCCCACGCATCGTCGCCATGTGTTGGATTACGGCCGCGTCCGCGCCGCTACATTCATAACGTGGACGCTTCGTCAGAACGACGCGAGGATGACCTGGTCGACAAGGCGTTGACCGGGCTCGACCACGTTCTCGACGTCGTGCACGACAAGGTCTTGCGACCGATCATGCTCGCGGGTCGCGTGCTCGCGTTCTCGGCAATTCTCGTCCTGATGTTCATCGTTCTCGTCGCGATGCTCGTCATCGGCGCCGTGCGCTTTCTCGACGTCTACGCCTTCGCCTCGCACCAATGGATCACGTACCTGCTGGTCGGCGCGATTTCGCTGGTCGTCGGGCTCGTCATCTGGCGACGTCGCCACCCCGTGAAATTGAGGAAGTAGTGGAGCACACTCGCGTTTTGATCGTCGGCTCGGGTCCGGCCGGCCTCACAGCCGCCATCTACAGCGCCCGGGCCCAACTCTCGCCCATCGTGATCGAGGGCGAACCGTCGTCGACGACCGACCAGCCGGGTGGCCAGCTAATGCTCACGACCGAAATCGAGAACTTCCCCGGATTCGTCGACGGCCTCACGGGCCCGGAGCTAATGGCCAACATGCGCGCCCAGGCCGAGCGATTCGGCGCGGACCTGCGCGTGGCCAAGGTGAGTCGGCTCGACGTGGGTGAGCGGCCCTTTCGCGCCTGGATCTCCGACGAGGCTGAGCCCACGATCAGCGCCGACGCCGTCATCCTCGCCACCGGCGCCCAGTCTTTGATGCTCAATGTCCCCGGCGAGGATCGACTCCTCAGCCACGGCCTCTCGACCTGCGCCACGTGCGACGGATTCTTCTTTCGTGGCCACGACATCGCGGTCATCGGTGGTGGCGACTCGGCCATTGAAGAGGCGACGTTCCTCACGCGATTCGCCAACAGCGTGACCATCATGCACCGGCGCGACTCGTTGCGCGCCTCCAAGATCATGCAGCAGCGCGCCCACGACAATGAGAAGATCCGATTCGCCTGGAACACCAGGGTCCTCGAGGTCCTGGGTGATGACAAGGTGTCGGGACTGCGCGTCGCCGACACCCTCTCGGGCGAGGAGCGCACCCTAGAGGTCACGGGTGTCTTCATTGCCATCGGACACGTGCCCAACACCCGCCTCGTCACGGGCGCGGTCGACCTCGACGAGAACGGCTACGTGCGCACGGGTCCCGGCTCGTACACCAACATCGAGGGCCTCTTCGCCGCGGGCGACGTCCAGGACCACGTCTACCGTCAGGCCATCACCGCGGCTGGCTCGGGTTGCACCGCGGCCATCGACGCGGAACGCTGGCTCGAGGCACGAGACGCGCTGAGCGCTCGCTAGTGTGGTCGAACGACGAATCTCGTCGTTCACGGGAGGCGAAGATGACCAGTCCGATCACGATCCTGACCGACGCGACTTTCGACGAGGTCATTGGCAGCGCTGACAAGCCAATCCTCGTGGACTTCTGGGCCGAGTGGTGTGGCCCGTGCAAGTTGATCGCGCCCATCCTCGAAGAATTCGCGACGGAGCAGTCTGACAAGTTCACCATCGGCAAGCTCGACGTGGACGTGAACGTCGCCACCGCCACGCGCTACTCGGTGATGAGCATTCCCACGCTGTTGCTGTTCAAAGACGGTCAAGTCATCGCTCGGCTTGTCGGCGCCAAGCCCAAGGGCGCCATGCTCCAAGAGATCACCCGCAGCCTCTAGGAATCGCCCTGAACGAGTTCCCACTGCGACGGGGCGACGTTGGCCCGCGCGTGCGCGACCTGCACGCACGACTCGACGTGCTGGGGTATCGATGCGCTGACCAGGGAGAAACCTTTGGCGACGCCACGCGTTCCCTCGTTGAAGCCTTCCAGCACTCACGTGGCCTTCCCCTGACCGGTGAGGTTGATGGCGTGACGTTCGAGCGCCTCGAAGAGGCCGGATGGTCCCTCGGTGATCGCCTGCTGTACGTCGCCCAGCCCCTGCTACGCGGCGACGACGTCGCCGACCTACAGGTGCACCTCGCCCAGTTGGGATTCAATCCCGGGCGCATCGACGGCATCTTCGGCACCGCGACCGCGGCCGCCCTCGTTGATTTCCAGTGCCATCGGGGCCTAGACGAAAGTGGCACCCTGACGCGCGCCACGCTCGCCGAGTTGCGTCGCATGATTCGCCGCGACGCCGATGGCCACCTGGTAACCGACGCGCTCGACTTGGCGATGGCCACCGCACGCGTCATGGGGCCGGTCGTGATCTGCGGTGGTGGTCCCCTCGTCAACCGGGTCGCACGAGAGAGCGCGACCCTGGGCGAGACGCGCAACCTCGGCGACCTCTCATGTCAGGAGGTCGCCACGCGCGCCAACGCCGCGGCGGCCTCACTGGTGCTCTCCTTTGAGATGAAGCCAGACCTGGACGTCATTCACGTCCACTACTGGGCCAGTTACCGGTCACACTCGCGCCGCGGCGAGCGCCTCGCGAGCGCCCTCGCCAGTCGCGTCTCACACGGCGCGGATCTTCCACGCGTGGAGGTGACGGGCATGGCCCTACCGATCCTGCGCGAGACCGCCATGACTACCCTGCACATCGAACACGGTGAGGCCACCGAGGCTGCCCTCGGCGCGCTCGCGCGCGATATCGCCCTCGTCGCGCACCATCGGGAGTAATCCTCAGCGTCTCGGCCTCGGAAAACCCTTGTATTTAGAGGAATTTCGCGCCAAATCGAGGTTAACCCACAACTTCATCCACAACTTGGGGAAAACTTCAACGAGAACCTTAGGTTGAGGGTTGAGAGTTACTTGCTCTGCGTGATCATGATGTAGATCCGCTCTAGGTCATCGAGGTCCGCGAAATCGATGATGATGCGTCCGTTTCGCCCCTTGAGGTCCACGCGCACGCGCGTGTTGAGGTAGTCCTCGAGGAGGTGCTCGAGCTCGGCCACGCTCGCGTCGGGAACGGGACGCAGGCGCGGTGCGCCGCTCACGGCCGGCGCGTCGTCGGCCACGATGACCGGCCGCGGTTCATTGAACGCCTTCACAGCCTCCTCGGTGGCGCGCACCGACAACTCGTTCTTGATGATGCGAGCCACCATTGTCGCCTGCGCGTCCGGGTCAGCGATGGCCAGTAGCGACCGTGCGTGGCCCGCCGTGATGTCCGAGTTCGCCAGTGCGGACTGGGCGACTTCGCCAAGTTGGAGGAGTCGTAACGTATTCGTAATATTTGCGCGACTCTTGCCGACGCGCTGGGCGACCTGTTCGTGAGTGAGATCGAACTCGTCAATGAGTTGCTGGTAGGCCGCAGCCTCCTCCAGAGGGTGCAGATCGACACGGTGGAGGTTTTCAACAACTGCTTGTTCCAGTGACAATCTGTCATTCACATCATCTTGAACGAGTACGGGCACGGACTCGAGACCGGCTAGGCTCGCCGCCCGCCAACGCCTCTCCCCCGCAATCAGCTCGTAGAGGCCCTCCTCCCCCTCAACGGGCCGTACAATAAGCGGCTGAAGGACTCCGAGCTCGCGCACCGAGGACGCGAGTGTCTGGAGGCTTTCGTCATTGAAGGACTTGCGAGGCTGAAAAGGGTTAGGGCGAATCGACGTCACCAGGATTGTTCGTAGCGGTCCCTGCGTCTCTTGAACTTCTTCAGTCTCGGGCTTGGCTTCGCCCTCGGGGATCAGGGCGCCAAGGCCCTTTCCCAAACCTGGTCTCCTAGCCATTCATGATCTCCTCTGCGAGTGCGCGGTATGCCTTGGCCCCCTTCGAGTTCGGATCGAACTCGGTGATGGGCTGACCGAACGACGGCGCCTCCGCGAGGCGCACCGTCCGGGGAATGATGGTCTTGCATAGTTCATCGGGAAAGTGGCGCTTGACCTCAGCCGCCACGTCGGTGGACAAGATATTGCGTGCGTCGTACATCGTCAAGACGACCTTAGAGATGCGCAGCGTGGGATTGAGATTGCGCTGCACCAGTCCGATGATTCGCTCAAGCTGAGTGAGGCCCTCAAGAGCGTAGAACTCTGTCTGGACGGGTACCAAGATCTCCGTGGCTGCAGCGAAGGCGTTGATGGTGATCAGTCCCAAGGACGGGGGACAGTCAATGAAGACGTAGTCGAAGTCCCCCTCCACCGACTCGAGGGCTCGCTTGAGGCGTAACTCACGAGAAATGACTGACGTCAACTCCTGTTCGACCCCCGCTAAGTCCAAGGTCGCGGGCGCCACGAAGAGATTCTTGAACGCGGTGGGCTCCACAACATCAACCATGGGGATGTCGTTGAGCAAGACGTCGTACACGGAGCGTTCAAACTGGCGGCCATCGACTCCCAATCCGGTCGTGGCGTTGCCTTGGGGGTCTAGATCGACAACGAGCACCCGGTTACCCGCCTTCGCGAGAGCCGCCCCGAGCGACGTGGTGGTCGTGGTCTTGCCGACCCCGCCCTTCTGATTTGCCACGGCAAAGACTCTCATCGTGCTGTCGCCTACCATGAGCCTCTTTCCGAACTACCGTCCCGACACGCCGTCAAGTTCCCTGCCATTCAACACGCTTTTGGCAAGAGCGTCAAGTACCAATGTTTCACGTGAAACACTCATGAGGATTCACACCTCACCCGCACGCAAACTCTTACCAAAAGGTTGTAATTACAAGGGATCTCTCTGGCGAGGCGAACCGGTGGTGTTCAAGTCGTCCTTCGCCAGCAGAGGGTTTCACGTGAAACATTCGCCTCACCGTCGGGCGTTGAGACCAGCCACGTGTCCGGCGACGACCTGAGGGCTGAGAGTGACACGACGAGTGAGATCAAGTGCTCGCTGGTCATCGGTGGCGGTTCCCAACCTCGCACGAGACGAGGCACGGGGGAAGACCCACTGGTGGGCCCAAGACCGGGAGGTACTTCTCCCTCCGCAGGGCCAGGCGAGACTTTGGCTCCGTCTCGGGTCTTATCAAGGCCCCCATCATCACCAATTGTCACGCTAGGGCTCTCTCAGCGCGTTACCTAAGGAAGTGGAACCGCGGGCAGCCGATCATGCGTGGCCCGCTTGGGACGTCAACTCACAGCTTGCATGACAAAGGGAAACTATCACGGCCCCGACGAAGGCGTCGCGCCGCTGACGCTGCCTTGGGCGCTAGTCCCATGCTCGCTCCGCAGTGCTACCGCCACGCCGTGAGCCGTCAGCCAGTGATCTGCGCGGCCAGGAGCTCCCGCGCAGGAAGATCGTGGCAGTAGATCGGTTCATCCAAGGGCCGCCACCTCTGATATCACCTTCATAGCTCGGACGTAGACGCCATCGCTACTCTGGCGAGGACGTCATGCAGGTCGGTGTCCCCACGCCTCTGGTTCTCCCGCGTGACTGCCACACCAAACGAGCGCTGGGTCAGAATCACGACTTTTCCTGCGAGCGAGTCTTCGCTGATGGGCAGTTCATCGCAACTGCGGATGTTTCACGTGAAACACCGGGAAGATCGGAGGATTGTTGCCCATCGATGTTTCACGTGAAACGTTAGAAGAGGGGACGTTTCGTGGGAATCCCCGAGCGACGTGGGTAGAGCGCTGGGGTTGTCTCCACCTTCTCAATGATCTGAAAGGTGGCGCCAGCACGAACTGTCTCGCTGCGCTGAAGACCTAGGAGCATTAAGCCCTCCTTGTCCCATCGGGGCGGGGCATCGGGGGGTTCAGAGACAATCAAGATCCCTCCAACAGCGAGGAATCTCGCCGCGCACTCTGCCGTGGCGGCGGGTGGTCCGAAAGAGCGGGCGGTCACGAGATCCATGGATTCCTCCAGTACCGAGCTGCGAGCGAGGTCCTCGGCGCGACCCTCGACGACCTCTCCGCCCGACGGCGCACCAGTCCACGTCAGAACCTCGCGCAGGAACGCCACGCGCTTCGCCATGGAATCCAGAAGTACTCCTCGGCACGAGAACTCCTCGAGAAGTACGAGACCGGGAAGACCTCCACCGCTGCCTAGGTCGAGAAAGGCACTCGGTGAGACGGGGGAGTGTCGGCGCCATGTTTCAACGAATCCGTGGGCGTGCACGATGTGCGGAGCAATACCACCAGGTCCTAAAAAGCCCCGCGCCCTCGATTCCTCGAGGGCGCGGGTCAACCATTCACTTGTCACTACTTGATTATGCCGGACTTACCACCACAAAACGACGAGGGTCTTCGCCTTCGGA
>JAJYAC010000087.1:2379-3688 GCA_021779735.1 Actinomycetes bacterium | reverse complement strand
CAAAGAGGCCCTCGCCGCGGGTCGCATCATCATCGATCCCCTGGGCGAGGACTGCATCCAGCCCTCCTCGGTGGACCTGCACATCGACCAGCTCTTTCGAGTCTTTCGCAACCACAGCCAGCGCGTCATCGACGTGCGCGAGGCCCAAGAGGACCTCACAGAACTGATCGACGTGGGTCCAACGGATCCGATGATCCTGCACCCGGGCGAATTCTTGCTGGGCTCGACCATCGAGCGCGTCGCCCTACCGGACGATCTTGTGGCGCGCCTCGAGGGCAAGAGTTCGCTCGGGCGATTGGGCTTGCTCATCCACTCCACGGCGGGTTTCGTCGACGCGGGCTGGGATGGACACTTGACCCTCGAGCTCTCCAACGTGGCGAACCTCCCCATCACGCTGTACCCGGGAATGAAGATTGGCCAGATCAGCTTCTTCGAGATGACGACGCCGGCTGAGCGCCCCTACGGTGCGGCCGGGTTGGGCTCGAAGTACCGCGGACAGCGCGGCCCGACGGCGAGTCGCTACTCGGAGAACTTCAAGAAGTAGACACCGCAGCACTCAGACACGTACGACGAAGGGACGCCAGTGGCGGCACGGATAATCATCGGCCTCCTGATTACTGCGATTTGCGGAGTAGTCGCCGGGCGGCGTTTCTACTGGCTCTCGCGCCTCGTTCGCTCTGGCCAAGACGCGCCGCGCCGCTGGAACGGATTCGCCCCGGCGGCCGAGGCCGAAGTGGTTGAGGTCGCGGGCCAGCGCAAGCTGCTGCGATGGAGCGTCCCGGGTACGGCCCACTTCTTTACGATGTGGGGCTTCACGGTGTTGCTACTCACCATCATCGAGGCCTACGGCGCGCTCTTTAACCGCGACTTTCACATCCCCCTCATTGGCACGAGTGCGATCGTCGCCTTCATCGAGGATTTCTTCTCCGTGGCGGTGCTCGTCTCGCTCGCCGTCTTCACCGTGATTCGCGTGCGCCTGGCGCCGGCGAGGAAGGATCGCTCGAGCCGGTTCTACGGTTCGCACCTGGGCGCGGCGTGGTTCACCTTGGCGATGATCGCGCTCGTCATCATCACGTTGCTGATCTATCGCGCCGCTCAGATCAACACGGGTCACTTCCCCTTCTCGCACCCCTTCACGGGCTGGGTGGGCGTCAGCGGGCCGATCTCCGGTCACGGTCCTCTGCCGTCGGCCTCGTCGTGGGCCTTCGCCTCCAAGGCGCTGGCGAGTTGGCTCCACCCGTTGGGCTATGGCGTGAACAGCGTGCTCGAGGCCACGTTCCTGCTCGCCAACATTGCGGTCATCATGGGC
>JAJYAC010000087.1:0-2369 GCA_021779735.1 Actinomycetes bacterium | reverse complement strand
GAAGCACCTGCACATCTTCTTTGCGCCCGTGAACGTCGCCTTCTCGCGCCGTCCCCGGGCGCTCGGGGGGCTCGACAAGACCCCCGACATGGACATGGAGCACGTCACCGAGGACACGGTCTTTGGAGCCGGCACGATCAAGGACTTCACCTGGAAGCAGATGCTCGACTTTGCGACGTGCACCGAGTGCGGGCGCTGCCAGTCAGTCTGTCCGGCCTGGACGACGGGAAAGCCCCTCAGCCCCAAGCTCCTCATCATGGGTCTGCGCGAGAACATGTTCGCCTCCGCGGACTACCTGCTCACCGGTGAGGGCGAGCCCGAGCGGTTGGTCCCCACGGTGATTGACCCCGACGTCCTCTGGAGTTGCACCACGTGCGGATCGTGTGTCGAGCAGTGCCCGGTCGACATTGAGCACGTGGACGCGATCATCGACATGCGCCGCTACGAGGTGTTGATGGAGTCGCGCTTTCCGAGTGAGGCCGGCCTGCTACTGCGCAACATGGAGAACCAGGGCGACCCGTGGGGGTTGGGCTCGTCCAAGCGCACCGAGTGGCTGGCCGCCCTCGACTTCGAGGTACCCGTGGTGACCGAGGCGATTCCCGATGACGTCGAGTACCTCTACTGGGTGGGATGCGCCGGTGCGCTCGACGAGCGCGGTCGCAAGCAGGTCGAGTCCACGGCGCGCATGCTGCACCGTGCCGGAGTGAACTTCGCGATCCTGGGCCCGCGCGAGAGCTGTACGGGAGATCCCGCGCGGCGCATGGGCAACGAGTACCTCTTCCAGGAGATGGCCAAGGCCAACATCGCCACCCTCGACGGCGTCGGTGCGAAGAAGATTGTCGCCTCGTGCCCGCACTGCTTCAACACGATCAAGAACGAGTATCCCGCCCTCGGGGGCAACTACGAGGTGATCCATCACTCCGAGCTGATGGGACATCTCGTCGCCAGTGGGCGCCTGGTGCCCGGGCTCAACTACACCGGCACCGTCACCTACCACGATCCCTGCTACCTCGGTCGTCACAACCGGGTCTTCGACGAGCCGCGCAGCGTGCTCGACGCGGTGCCGGGCGTCACCCAGATCGAGATGGCGCGACACCGCGAGCGTGGGTTCTGCTGCGGGGCCGGGGGAGCACGCATGTGGATGGAAGAGACCATCGGCAAGCGCGTGAACATGGACCGAACCGAAGAGGCGCTCGGTACTGGCGCCGACGTGGTCTCGACGGCCTGCCCCTTCTGCATGATCATGCTCGACGACGCGGTGAAGGCTTCGGGTCGCGAGGATGTCGCCGTCCTCGACATCTCCCAGGTGGTGGAGCGCTCCCTCTAGCCCGCGGCCATGTCGACGGCGTTCACCCGCGTGGGGTGGACCGTTACGATGACGCGCGTCGCGCCGGGTCCGTCCCAGGCTCGTAGGTCCGCGCCGTACTTCGCGCCAACGCGATCGGCGAACGCGTAGTCGGGGTCGTCAACGACCTCGGCGTCGCCGCGCACTTCGAGGTAGCGCGTGGGCGCGGCGGGATCCAGGATGAAGAACGTGAGTGCGGGATTCGCGCGAAGGTTCTTCACCTTCTGGCGCGACGTGTGCAGTGAGAGGCGGACCACGCCGTCCTCGGCGAGGAACCACACCGCCGAGAGCTGGGGTCGCCCGTCGGGGCCGTTGGTCGCGAGGATGGCGGTCGCGCTCTCGAGCAGGTCGCGGTGCGAATCGGGGATGGAGGTGCTCATGCGCCGACCCTACTGGCGCGCACTCGCGTCGTCCACACCAGGACCTCGCGCGGGCGAGGTGGTCGCGCCGTGGCACTGACGGCGCGGCGACAGCGACGCGGGGAGTTCATACGCCCGAAACACGTCGCTAACGATGGTGAAATCCTCACTTGAAACACTGGTGCCAGTAATCGAGGTCAACGACGCCCTCCTGTTGAAAAGGAGTCGACGTGTTCGCCACGATCATCCCCTATCCGAGCTGGCTCAATCCCGCGGACAACACGTGGCAGATGGTCGCGGCCACGTTGGTGGGGCTCATGAGCCTGCCCGGGCTCGCCGTCCTCTACGGCGGACTCGTGAGAAAGAAGTGGATCGTCAACACGATGTTGATGGTCTTCGCCGGGTTCTCCCTCACGCTCGTCGTCTGGATGCTCTGGGGCTACAACATGGCCTTCGGCCCCCAGGCCCACTTCGGGCCCACGGGGTCGTTCTGGAGCGGCTTCATCGGCCACTTCAAGCCCCTCTCAACCGCCGGCGCCGAGCAGGGCCAAGCGGTCTCGGGGGCGAACACCCTCATCCCCTTCCACTTCTCGACCGCGACGCTCGCGTACTTCCAGTTCGTCTTCGCGGCGATCACGCCGCTGCTCTTCCTCGGCGGTCTCGTG
>JAJYAC010000086.1 GCA_021779735.1 Actinomycetes bacterium | reverse complement strand
GCCAGCGTCTGTCGCTCGGGCTACTCGTCGAGCGTGCGCGATGTCCCCGAGTCGGAGAAGGCGCGCGTCTACGCCGAGTACGGCATCACGCATCGCATCACGGGCCAGTACGAGATCGACCACTTGATCTCCCTCGAGCTCGGCGGCAGCAACGCGATCACGAACTTGTGGCCCGAGCCCAACGATCACCCCCGGGGCTACCTGAACTCCAAGGACATCCTCGAAAATCGACTGCACGCCCTCGTCTGCGAGGGTCGCCTCGCACTGGCGAGCGCCCAGGCACAGATCGCCTCGAACTGGGTCCTCACCTTCCACCGCTACCTCGGGGGGTGGCCGGGAGCGGTGTCGACCACCACGACGACGACGACGACGCGAGCTCCCGTGACGACGACGTCGGCCTGGCAGGGATTCGTGGGAGTGCGCGTGACGTCGGTTTCCTCGCCCGTCGCGCCCGGCTCCTACGCACGTCTCAGCGCCCTCTCGTCCACGCCTCACGACTCGTGCACGTTGTCGGTCACCCTGCCCAGTGGAAGCGTCAGCACCGCGAGCGGGCTGGGCGCGGCGACCGCCGACGCCGGGGGCGTCGTCACCTGGACCTGGGAGATTGGAACCTCCACGGGCGCGGGCTCGGCCAACGCCACCGTGATCTGTGGCACGAAGGTCGCTCTCGCGACCTTCATCATCTCCTAGGACACCGCGTCTGCGCCGATCCGCGACGCCACGTCACGGACCGGCGCCGCGGGTTCAGTGCACGAAGACCTCCACCACGCGCGCGCTCGGCCCCGCGTGACCCGTCATGGCACCCTCGCCAAAGACCCGCACGACGACGTGGGAGAGCCCTTTGGCTGCCAACAGCTGACGCAGTGCGAGGGCCACGGCTTGGGCCCGTCGCACGCTCATCGCGCGCTCGTAGGGAACTGCGTGTCCGGTCGAGGCGTAGCCGTAGAGAGTGACGGAGTGGTAGTTGGTTCCGACGAGTCGCGCGACGAGGGAGCGAATCTCGTTCTCCTGGGAGCGGCTCAGTGTCGCGGCGTGCGCGCCGAAGGGGCCGACCGAACTCATGAGAAAGGAGGCCGGCATTGCCCGCCACTGGGCGAACAGAACCTCGGACTGACTGAGGGTGAGAGACGCCCCCGCGTCAAGCACCGTGTTCGCGCCCGAGGCGCTCACCGCCCACCCGACGAAGCGATAACCCGCTCGTGAGACTCCACTGGCACCCGGGACCGTCACCGTCGAACCCTCGAGACCGCTGAGGGGTGTCATGAGCCCGGACGCGCCGTTGAGGTTGAACGAGATGGTCACCGTGGGCACCGCGCGCCACTGGGCGTAGAGCTGCGTGGGTCCGTTGGGCGCGATCGATGACCCCGGCGCGTACGACACGCCGCTGCCGTCAGCGACCGTGTTCCACCCCTCGAAGGTGAATCCCGCGAGGGTCAGCGTCGCCGACGTCGGGATGGTCGCCGCGGCTCCCACCAGGCCCTGCAGTGGCGAAATCGAGGTCGTCGCACCGTTCGAGACGAACGTGACGGTAAAGGTCGGCAGCGCTCTCCACTGGGCGTAGAGGGTGAGTGGTGAGGACGGTGAGATGGCGGAGCCGCCACCGGCGACCAGTGAGCCGCCGGTGGCCGCGCTGAACCAGCCGAGGAACGTGGAGCCGTCCAACGTCGGCGTGGGCAAGACGAGCGGAGGAGTACCGGTGGTGAAGGACATTGACGTAGATGCGAGGCTGCCCCCATCGGGTTGCAGGCTCACGACGTACGTCCCCGGCGTCCACTGGGCGAAGAGAGTCTCTGACGTCGTCGGTGCAAGAGGCGCCCCCGCGACTCCCACCAGAGTTCCGCCGACCGCCGCGTTGAACCATCCGCTGAACACGTAGCCCGTGAATGTGGGCGTCGGCAGGGTCAGGGGACTCGCACCCGTCGTGTAGGGCGCCGTCGTCACGGCGAGCGTGGCGCCGTCGCCCACGTAGTTCACCACCAACGTCACGGGCGTCCACTGGGCGAAGAGGGTGAGCGATGCGGTGGGAGTGAAACTCGCACCGCCAACCCCGATGAGAGCGCCCCCGGTCGTCGCGCTGAACCACCCGTCGAAGGTGTAGCCCGTCCAGGTCGCCGTGGGCAGACTCAAGGGACTCGCGCCCGTTGTGAACGACGTAGACGCGGTCGGCACGCTCCCCCCATTTGCGTTGTAACTCACCGTGTAGGTGTCGGCGGACCACTGCGCGTAGAGCGTGAGAGAGCTCGCCGGCGAGTAGCTCGCGCCTCCTGTACCCACCAGGGATCCGCCGGTCGGGGCGCTGAACCAGCCGGCGAAGGTGTAGCCAGTGAAGATCGGTGTGGGCAAGGTCAACGGGGAGGCTCCCGCGGTGTAGGACATGTTCGACGGACTCACCGTTCCACCGTCGGCCGCGAAGGTGACCGTATTGACGTTCGCGGTCCACTGGGCGTAGAGCGTGAGAGAAGAGGACGGAGCGTACGCACCGCCAGCGGAACCGACCTGGGTGCCACCACTCGCAGAGCTGAACCAGCCCGCGAACGTGTTGCCAGCAAGTGTCGGCGTCGGAAGCGTGAGCGGGGCCGACCCGGTGCTGTAAGTGGCCGACGATGGTGTGACGGTGCCGCCAGTGGCGTCGTAAGTGACCGTGTACGTCGCGGGAGTCCACTGCGCGTAGAGGGATGTTGATCCCGAAGTGAAGTTGTAGGTCGAACCGTTTGCGTACGGCGAACCGGTGCCGTTGGCGGCGGTATTCCACCCAGTGAAGACGTAGCCCGGATTGGTGAATGCCGGCGAGATGCTAGTGAACGCGTCAAGGCTCGTAGGCGAGGCGCCAAGTTGAGTGGCAGTCACGCCGTCACTCGACGATGCGTTCTCGTGGAACACAACTCGATTCTCTGTCCACTGGGCGAAGAGAAGAAGGTCGGCACTGAATGAGTAAGTTGCTCCATCGGCATACGACGTACCGCTTCCATCTGCTGCAGTATTCCATCCAGTGAAACTGAAACCAGGATCAGAAAATGACGGACTGAGTGCACTGAATAGGGTTAGCGCAGTCAGACCCGACGCAACTTGCGGAGCGTTCACTGGATCATTCAGATAAGCATTTTCAGCAAAGGTAACTGTCGTTAGAGCAGCTGATGCTGGCAATGCAGCAGATAGAACGAACATTCCCACTGCTAGAGTCAGAACGATTACCCGATGGATCCATCGTCCTGCAGAGATCACAGAGTTTTGCACTCCGTTTGGAACCGGATTTTCCCTCATAAACAGTCCTTTTCTTCGTCAAGAGGAACTCTTCTAGGGCACTAGCCCTCCCGACCCAGCGCCAAGTGAATCACGCAACTCTCGTGAATGTTGAACTGCCAAATCTCATTCTCGATGTCGATCAATTAACTCGAAGCTTCAACTTCGATGGGCCTAGACAACCTCTTAGATTCTCTATTCTGGATTAATAGCAAAGTCGAATACTGCTTATACAATTTCAGCATTTGATTGCTATCACCCGTAATCACAACGGCTGAACAAGTCGTTATGGACTAAAGACCCATCTAAAGATGGCTGGGAAACCCGCTTCGGAGTGAGCTAGCGAGAGAGGCGACGCTGGCGCGCGACTTCAAATGCAGCGATCGAATACGCCACGCCGGCGTTAAGAGAAGAGATCTTGCCGAGTTGAGGAATGGAGACAACGGCCGCGCATCGCTTGCGCGTCAGAGAGGCCAAACCCTTCTCTTCT
>JAJYAC010000028.1 GCA_021779735.1 Actinomycetes bacterium | reverse complement strand
CGGGTGCACACCCGAAGAGACGAGCATGCGCTGTCTCTTCGTCGCCCCCGCCGCCATGTTGAGGGCTTCGACCAGCGCACTCGCCCCGTCGTAGAGCGACGCGTTCGCGATGGGTAGGCCCGAGAGGCGCGCGACGAGGGTCTGGTACTCAAAGATCGCCTGAAGCACGCCCTGAGCGACCTCGGGTTGGTAGGGCGTGTAGGCGGTGACGAACTCCGAACGTGAACTCAGCGCCTTGACCACGGCGGGCACCTCGTGGTCGTAGGCGCCCACACCGGCAAAGCAGGTCATCGCGCCCGCTCGCGCGGGGTTGTTCGCCCCATAGCCCGCGAAGAGCGCGGCGACGTCGGGCTCACTCGCGCCCGGATCGATGGTGAGTCCACTCGAGAGACGCAGCGCCGCGGGGATGTGGGCGAAGAGATCCTCGAGCGTCTCCAGTCCAAGGAAGTCGAGCATGTCGCGCACTTCGTCCTCGGTGTGGGGCAGGTAGTCAGCCATCACTTCACCTTTCGCACGAAGGGCAGTTCCACAACACGTCCGGGCACCACGCGCCCGCGCATCTCGATCGTGACGGGCGTCTCGGGCTCGAGATCACCGCTGAGAAGTCCCAGCCCCACGCCGCGACCGAGCACCGGAGAGTAGTTGCCCGAAGACAAGACGCCGTGGGACGCGCCGTGGACCAGCACCTCCGCGCCCTCGCGCAGGGGTTGACGTCCCTCAGCCAGGACCCCGGTGAGCAGCCGTCGTGGTCCGCGCTCGCGTTCCGCCTCGACCGCGGAACGACCGCGGAACGTCTCCTTGTCCCAGCCGAGCACCCAGCCCAGGCGCGCCTCGAGGGTGGTGGACGAGCTGGTCAGTTCGTGTCCGTAGAGGGGCAGCGCGGCTTCGAGGCGCAGGGTGTCGCGCGCGCCCAGTCCCGCGGGCGTCACCCCCGCGCCGATGAGATCGCGCAGCAAGTCGGCGGCGACGTCATTGGGTGCCGCGATCTCGATACCGGCCTCGCCGGTGTAGCCCGTTCCCGCGACGCGCACCTCCACGCCGCGAAAGTCGAAGGTCGTCACGTCAAAGCGCTTCACCGCGGCGAAACGCGGGTCGAGCGCGCCCGCCTTCTCGCGTGCGTTCGGCCCCTGTATCGCGAGCACCACGCGCTCGGAGGTGACGTCCACTCCCGGTAGCGCTGCGAGGACGCCCGTGGTGTTTGACGCGTTGGGCATGACGTCGAACTGATCGTGGCCCACCCACCACACGATGATGTCGTCAACGACGAAGCCGCTGTCGTCGAGCAGATGGGTGTACTGGGCACGGCCCGGACCAATCTTGGTCAGATCGTTGGTCAAGGTTGACTGCAGAGCGTCGAACATGTGGGCCCCGTCGCAACGCACCGTGCCCAGGTGGCTCACGTCAAAGACAACGGCGTCGCTCCGACAGGCGAGATGTTCACTTACAGTCCCCGTGGCGTACTGCAGGGGCATCTCCCAGCCGCCGAAGGGGACGATCTTCGCCCCCAGCTCGACGTGGAGATCATAGAGAAATGGTCGACGATTACTCACGCTGGCCACATTACGCTGCGGCGAAGTCAACCGAGAGACGGTGCTCGCGCATGAGAGATTCAAAGTCGCGCCGGTACACCACCACGATGTCCAGTTCGGGGTAGAGAGCGCGGAACTCGCGAACTTTGCGGTTCTTGCGAGTGACGAGACGCTGCTCGGCGACGGTGAGTTCGATGAAGAGACGTTGGCTTGGCACGTAGAAGTCTGGGCGAAAGGCGCGCGTGACCTCCCCGCCGTTCCAGGCCAGGGGAAACTCCACGGGCTCATAGAGCCAGTCCACGCCGTAGAGCGTCAGCAGGCGCGCGAAGAGTTCTTCACTGGGGTGAGCGAAGCGCTGCGCCACGGCGCGCGCCTCGCTGGGGTGTCGGTGACGCGCGGCGCCAGCCGACGAGTGGTCGGTCACGCCGAACGGGACTCCCTCTCCGACGTCGCGCGCACTTCATTGATCGTGGTCGTAAGTTCGGCGACCACGCTGGCGAGGGGAAAGATGTTAAAGACGCCCTGTCCCCCGCGAAGGAGGTCAACCAGGTCACCGTCAGAGCGCGCGAGGACCGACCCCGCGTCGGTGAGAACGAGCGACGTCGAGGCCAGATCTTCTCCCAGGTCTTCTCGCAGGCACTCCACCGCCTGACGGGCCCGCGCGAGCGACAGTCCCGAGGCGAGCAGCGACTTGATGACCTTGACTTCGAGCACGTCTCGGTAGGAGTAGAGGCGCTTGCTGCCACTACCCCGGGCGGCCGCGAGAGAGGGCGTCACGAGATCGGTGCGCGCCCAGTAGTCCAACTGACGGTACGTGACGCCCGTGAGGCGACACACCATCGGGCCACTAAAACCGGAGGTCTGAGATACTGGCATAACGAAAATCCTCCCGACAGAGGTGTCCTCGGGATACCCGGGGACTACACCAGTGTAGTTCGCCGCGTCACTGCGCGAGAAGATCCGGTCGTCCAATGCTCGAGGTTGACGCCTCCGCGTAGAGCCGTGGCGGGATTCGCCCCGCTCGACGCGCGGCGTAGCCCGCACGCACGCCATCACGCAGCGCCTGGGCCATGAGAACCGGATCGAGAGCCCGATGGACGGCCGAGGAGGCGAGCACCCCGTCACAGCCCAGTTCCATGGCCAGCGCGGCGTCCGAGGCCGTTCCCACGCCGGCGTCGAGCAGCACGGGCACCTCGATCCTCTCGGCGATCAGCGAGATCGCGTGGGGATTACGAATGCCCAGACCTGAGCCGATCGGCGAGCCCAGGGGCATCACGGCCACGCAGCCCGCCTGCTCGAGACGTTGAGCCACGATCAGGTCGTCTGAGGTGTAGGCCCACACCTCAAAACCTCGCCGCACGAGCTCCTCGGCGGCGAGCAGCGTCTCGACGGTGTCGGGCAGCAGGGTCACCTCGTCGCCGATCACCTCGAGCTTGACGACGTTGGTCTCAAACGCCTCGCGCGCTAGCTCCGCCACCGTGATCGCCTCGGCCGCGCTGTAGCAGCCCGCGGTATTAGGAAGCAGGGAGAAGCCGCAGTCCGCGAGCACGTCGTAGATCGAGCCACGCACCTGGGGGTCGACCCGGCGTAGGGCCACCGTCGCGATGCTCGCCTGTGACGCGCGCAGCGTGTCGGCGAGAACGTCGAGGGACCGCATGCCTCCGGTGCCCATGACAAGACGCGACGTCGAGCTCAACGAACCAACGCCAAAGAGGTCGCTCACGCCTTCAGCGTACTCAGCGCCCCGAGCGCACCCCTACAGTGGAGGCAATGGAACCACTGACGGGCCTTACCGTCGCGGGGTCTGATTCTGGTGGTGGGGCCGGCATCCAGGCTGACCTGCGTACCTTCAGCGCCTTTTCGATTCACGGCACCACCGCCATCACCGCCATCACCGCCCAGAACACTCTCGGCGTCGGCGACGTCCTGGCCCTCGATCCGGCTCTCGTCCGCGCCCAGGTCGAATCCGTCACCGACGACTTCTCCGTACGAGCGACGAAGACCGGGATGCTGGCCCAGCCCTCCACGGTCGCGCTCGTCGCCGCCCTGGCCCAGGAGGGTCGCCTCGGTCCGCTGGTTGTCGATCCCGTCCTCGTCTCGACGAGCGGGCACTCGCTCATGAGCGACGGCGGCGTCGAGGCCTACCGAGACCTCTTGTTGCCCCACGCGAGCATCGTCACGCCCAACTTGCGCGAAGCGGCGGTACTGGCCGGCGTGGACTTTGAGGACCTGCGAACCCGCGACGACATGATCGCCGTCGGACGCGCCATCTTGGCCTTCGGGCCCGGCGCCGTGCTCGTCAAGGGCGGGCACGTCATCGAGAACGGCGCGACCCGCGACCACTCCCCCGACATTCTCGTGAGCGAACATGAGGTGACCGTCTTTGACGCTCCGCGCGTGACGACACGTAATGACCACGGCACCGGATGCTCTCTCTCGGCGGCAATTGCCGCGGGCCTCGCCTACGGCCGACCGTTGGCCGACGCCACACGTGACGCCAAGTCCTTCGTGCTCGCCGCTCTCACGAGTGCGCGCGCCTGGCGACTGGGAGCGGGCCACGGACCCATCGACCACCTGGGGTGGAACGAGTGAGCGACTCGCGGCCGCCGCTCACCACGACGACGAGCATCATGCCCGCCATGATCGTGGTGGGTATCGCCGTGGCCACGCTCGTCATCTTCATGGTGATCAACATCATCGCCAATCCTCGGGTCGTTCCCACGACCCAGCCCATCGCGATCGTGGGCGGACTGACCCTCGATCCCACCAACACGGCCCTGAGCGCCTGCGCCCAGGCCGGCTCACCCCCGGGCAACATCACTGGAGCCCTCGTGCTGCCCGTCGCCACCACGGCGACCTCGTCGGCGATTCACGCCAACGGGGGCGCCGGAGATTACGACTGCCTGCGCCACTTCACGAGCCACGCGAGCGCCGGATCGATACTGGGCTTTTATCGCACGCGACTCGGGGCCCAGGAGTGGTCACTGTTCTCGAGCGGCTCCTCGCACGCACTCGCCCAGTTGCTCTTTCAAAAGGCGGGCTCTGACACCTTCTACTGGGTCGTCGGGGTGACGATCAACGCCACCGCGCACGGGGACACGACGTGGACCTACCGGATCTACCAGAACTCGTCGATGATCTAAACGAGGACCGGCTCTCGCACCGGAGCCGACACCACCGCGCGCGACCACAGCGCCAAGTTCAACGGGTAGATGAGATAGCCAATGCGCGTCGCGGAGGCGCTCAGGATCATCACGCTAAAGGCTAGGGCGAGCAGGCCCAGCATCCGCGAGAGTGTGAGCGGCCAGTGCGCACGCACGCTGCGCCACCCGAAGTAACCCATCACCGCGAGGGCCAGCGGCGCGAGCACGTGGCCCAGCGGTGCCCAGATCGTGGTGAGGATGTGCCCCGGCAGGGGGCTCGCCGCGGGCGAGTGCACGCCGGCAAGTCCCAGGGGGAAGGCGAAGACGTTGGACACAAATGCTCCCGGGTCCTTCGCGGCGAAGGGGGTCACGGTCACGAGCACGATCCCGGCCACGATCAAGGCGATGCGTCGCGCCCCGCTTCTGCCCTCGTTCGTGCGAGCCACGAGCAACGCCCCCGCGGCCACCGGCCAGGCGGTCAGCTTCATGGCGGCGGCGAGCCCCAGACTCACCCCGGCCACGTAGTTGCTACGGCGCTGGAGTCCAGCGACTCCGAGAAGCATCAGAGCGAGGATCGGCATATCGTCGCCCCCCGTGGCGAGAAAGAGCGCCCCGGTCGGCAGGGCGAGCAGCACCTGAACGATGCGCACCTTGGTCTCACGCGAGGTTCGCAGCAGCCCCAGCGCCAAAGCGCTCACGAGCATCGTCATGAGCGACATCACGATGCGCGCGTCGGTGAGCCCCGCTCCCTTGTGAGTCTCGGCCGAGGGGAGGCCGAAGACGCCCATGAGAGGAAAGTAAGGAAAAAACGACTCGTAGGTCGGAAGTCCCTTGAGAGCGTCCACGACGTGGCCATCGTGGACGTAGGTTCGATAGGGATCCTGGCCCCGAAAGAGGAGCTGACCGGAGCGCTCAATGACCGAGACCTCGGGCTGGGCGTAGGCGGCACCAGGATCAAGGTGGCGCCAGCGCGCCTCGAGACTCAGCGGCAGGGCGACCGCGCCGAGGATCACGATAGACAACAGCACCATGCGCGCGACGAGCGGGCGGCTCAAGCGACGGCGGGCGAGAACCAGCGCGGCGAGGGCGCCGACGAGGTAGGTCGGCGCCGCGAGGTATCCCCAGTGCCACTGCGCGGGCTCGCGCGACGTCACGCCCAGACCCAAGGCGAAGATCGCCGAGAGTGCGTAAAGCGTGGCGTCGCTCTGCGCTCCACTCAGCCCAGCCCAGCGGGCCCCAAGTTGCGCTCTCACGGAATCGAGCCGCCCCACGCGCTAAGTCTACAAGTCAGGTTGGAAATTCCCCGACTGCGTCCCCGCGCGGCGAAGCGGCATCAAGGTCCGCACGGGACCGGTCTCGTTGAGGAATCTACGGATGATGCGCACACTCAGCCCGGGGTGCTCTTTGAGAAGCGCGTGAGAGCTCGCCGGTAGGACCGCCAGTTGCGCGTGGGACATCGCCTCGTACATCGCGCACGTGTGCGCGAGGCTCACCACGTCGTCATCGCCCGCTATCACCAGCACCGGCACCGAGATCTCGCTCAGGTCGGCCGCGCGCAGCGTGGGCTCGCTCTCAAAGAGAGCCAGCGCCTTGGCCACGACCACGCGCGCGTGCTCGATGCCATCGGGCGACACGGCGCCGTAGTCGGCGGCCCACGCCTCGAAGTCCGGCCCCTCGAGGGGAAAGGGCGGAGTCGGGACGAGGCCCTCGTGGTGGAAGTTCGCTCCCACCACCACGACGCGGCCCAAGAGGTCCGGTCGACGCCGCGCGACCAGCAGGGCCACCACCCCCCCGTCGCTGTGGCCGATGACGTGACTGGGGCGACCCAGCCACTCGAGGAACGCGATGGTCTCGTCAGCCATGTCCTCGTAGTGAAAGGCCCCGGGCGTGTCGCTCGTTCGACCGTGACCTCGACGGTCGAAGGCCGTGAGGGCGAAGTCGTTCGAGAGTCGCGAGTCGAAACGTCGCAGCATGCTCGCGCTGTCGCTCATGCCGCCGTGCAAGAGAGTCACGACGGGGCCGTGCCCGCGCGGACGACGCACCCACGTCGGATGGTTATTGAGCGTTACCAGGGCCACGCCCGCATGCTAAGTGACTCCTCGTTCTAGGGTGGCCCCATGCGCGCTTTTCAGATCTCCCTCGACGACGACGTGCTCACGACGGGCCCGCGCGACGTCACGGTGACGCCGCGCGACCCCTCCGACGTGCTCGTGCGCGTCGACTACAGCGGCGTGAACTTCAAGGACGCGATGGTGGTCGATCCCACTCAGCGCGTGCGCCGGGCCGCGCGCCTCATCGGCGGAGTCGACGCCGCGGGTGTCATCGTCGAATCCTCCGATCCCACGATCCCCCCGGGGACGCGCGTCGCGGTGCACGGGGGCGACCTCGGCGTGGGCCGCGACGGAGGCTTTGCCGAGTACGTCTACGCACCGGCGCGCTACGTCAGCGTGCTGCCCGACTCGCTCAGTACGCGCGCGGCCATGGTCTTTGGCACCGCGGGGCTGTCGGCGATGGCGAGTGTGATGGCCCTCGAGGAGCGGGGGCCCCTCGAGGGCGACCTCCTCGTCACGGGAGCGACGGGGGGCGTGGGTTCGATCGCGGTCGCACTCGCCAGTGCGCGAGGCCACCACGTGGTCGCTTCGACGGGCTCGCCGGACGCCTCATCGTGGCTCGAGAGCCTGGGCGCGCGAGCCATCATCGGGCGCGAAGAGATCGCCGACAAGCCCGAGCGAGTGCTGGCGACGGAGCGCTGGGCGGGCGCGATTGACTGCGTGGGCGCCAACACGCTCGCCCAAGTGATTCGATCGCTGCGCTACGGCGCCGGCGTCGCCGCGAGCGGACTCGTCGCCGGCGCCACTCTCGCCACCACGATCTACCCGTTCATCACCCGCGGAGTCGCTCTGCTGGGCGTGGACGTCGTCGAGATGCCCGCGCGAGCGCGCGCTCGCACCTGGGACGCCCTCGCGGCGACGGCGGCGTCTCTCGACGTCGAGGCGCTGGTCGACCACGAGATCGACCTCGAGGGTGTCACCGACGCCCTCGAGGTGATTGGCCGAGGAGCCACTCGTGGCCGGATTCTCGTGAACCCGGCCACGAGAGCCTGACTACTCGTCGGCGACGATCGAACCCACGCGATCACCGATGCCCGGATCGCGTGCCACGAGCGTGACGGCGTAGATGATCGCGAGTACGAGCACCACGAGCGCGGCGTACGGGAACCAGTTGTAGGGGCTAGTTCCACCGGGCCTCGTGAGGTAGTAGAGCGGGATGCAAATTCCCAAGAATCCAACAATCGGAACGACGCCGTGGCGAAACGCGTTGAACTTGTCCGGGTGGTTCTTGCGGTAGTAAAAGGGCAACGCCAGGTTCGAGAGCGCGTAGACGATCAAGACGAGGATCGTGCCGAAGGTCGAGGACTCTGCAAAGAAATTGGCCGCGCTCATACCCGAGGAGGTCGCGTGACCCCCGATGATGTGACCGAGACCCCACAGCGCGATGATCGCTAGCGAGACGCCGAGAAAGAACAGCAGCGCGTTCACCGGCGTGCGACGTGTGGGGTGAACCTTGCCAATGAACTTGGGCAGAAGTCCCTCGCGACCGGCGTTGAAGATGAGCCGCGCCTGAGAGTTCGTACCCGCAATCAGCGCACCCAGAGTGGAGGTCATCCCCGCAAGAAAAGCCAGAAATGCCGCTCCGCCGAAGATTCCCAAGGCCACCGTGATGAACGGCGGCAGCGCATCGGCGCCGAGCTTGGTGATGTCGTTCTTGAAGCCAATCACCGTGGCGTAGGCAAAGAGGACGTAGCCCAACGTCATGATTATCGTCGAGGTAAACACGGCCTTGGGCACGTTCTTACGCGGGTTGTCGGTCTCTTCGGCGAGGGCCGCGGAGTTCTCCCAGCCGATGAAGAGATAGACCGCGAGCGGGAAGGCCACCGCGAAGCCCTTGAGACCACCGTGGATGTTCTTGGGGTTAAAGGGTGCCCAGGAGATGCTCTGGTGGTACTTGAAGAGCGCCACGATGCTCACGATGACGAGAATGGCCATCTCGAAAGCGAAGAAGACGCCCGCGATCTTTGTTGAGACAGAGATTCCTCGAATCATCATCACCGCCGCGAACGCCAAGAACACCAAGGTCCAGATGATCCACGGGACACTTTGTAGACCAGGCACCGCGTAGTACTGGAAGATGGACTGCATGAATCCGCCCACGATGGCGATGACCGACGCCATGGCGGCGATGTAGCCCGCGCCGGTGAGAATCGCGGTCGTCACGCCGGTGCGAGCGCCGAAAGTCTTTCCCACGAAGGTGATGAACCCGCCCGTCGAGGGGATCACCTTGGTGAACTCCGAGAGAGTGTTGCCGAGCAGCAGGATCGCCACACCGGCCGCGACGATGACGAGCGGCGACGCGAGTCCCGTCGTCACCGCGAGGAACGCGAAGCCAAAGTAGAAGCTCATCGCGGGACCAATGTTGGCCATCGTCGCCGCGGCGATGTCGATCAGCCCCAGAACTCCCTGGTGAAGCCGCTCGTGTTCGCCCGGTACATTGGGCACCTTGGCGCCCAGCGATTCCGACGTGAATCCGTCACTCATGAAGCCTCCCCCTTGCGCGACACCGTGTCACGACATGACATCCTGAATGTCACTAAGGAAAGTAGTAGATAGATAAAATTCGAAAGCGCATTTCGAACTGACCTAAGTCCTTCTGGCTCTCTCTAGAAGAACGGGCTCACCCAAATTGCGCCCTGATTGCAAGGTTGGGGCGGATACTGAGGAGTAATCGCCACCACCGGACCACCCTTGGCCAACTGAACACTCAGCGTCTGCACCGACGGGCACGTCTGGGTGCCCGTCGGCACGCTCGAGTAGGCCAAGTCGAAGTTCACGCTCTGGCCACTGCTGAGATGCAGTGTGCGCGGTGCGTGATTGGCCGGCGCGTCCGGGAACTGTATGGGCGAATTCGACGTTGGCAGATTCGACGTGGAAGAGGGCAACACCGCCCCGGTGCGGTCTTGGAGGGTCAAGAGCGGCCAGCCCTCGAGCGTGCACGCGGGCCCCACGTACTTGGTCAAGGTCACACTCGCGTAGACGGTGCCAATCGAGCCCTGACCCGCGTTGTAGACGCCGTGAAAGTCACTCGCCGAGCACACGGGCGACGTCACGCTCGTGCTCGACGTCGTCGCGCTGGGGGTGCTGGTCGTGGTCGCGCTGGACGAGTGGAGCGCGTGACGACTCAAGGTGAAGATCACGACGAAGGCGAGAAAAAGTCCCAGCGACTTGAGCGCGCGACTCACTGATTGAAGTCCTCGGGGCGGATGGTGTCGAGGAACTCGCGCAACTCGGCCACCAACTCAGCCTCCTCGGACTCCCCGGCCGCCCCGTCGATGACGTCCTCCATCTCGTCGTCGTCCTCGAGGTGCATCACCCGACCCTGCTCGTTCATCACGGTGTCGCTGACCAGAATGGGTGCTCCCGCGCGCAGCGCGAGCGCGACGGCGTCGCTCGGGCGCGCGCTCACGATCACCTCCTGGGAGTCGCGCAGGATGCGCAAGTTCGCGTAAAACGTGTTGTCAATCAGCTCGGTGATCTCCACGGTGAAGAGCCGCGCGCCGAGCGCGCTGATGAGAGAGCCCATGAGATCGTGAGACATGGGACGCGGCGTCTCGAGGTGTTGCAGTGCGTAGGCAATCGCCGTAGCTTCGGGTGCGCCGATGAAGATGGGCAGGACGCGCTCGCCGCCGAGCTCTTCGAGCAGCAGCAGTGGCGTCGACGAGCCCACGTCCACGCGCACCGCCCGCAGGACCACTTCAATCACGACGTCAGCCTAGACCCCGACTAGCGAGCGTTACCCGGCGCCGCGTCGAAGATCGCGCGCACGGCACGTTCGTGAAGAACGCTACGCAGGACCGCCACCTCGCCGGCCACCTCGGCGGTCACCGTCTGGACTTCTCCGTCGCTCAGGCCACTCACCGGCGAACGCAACGACGCGGTCAAGTCGTCGACGATACCCATTTCGCGCTCAACCACGCGGCGAAGGGCGCCCAACAGTCGCAGGTCGGCGCCACGATCAATCAACGCCAACGCCGCCAACGCGACGCGAACGTCGAGGCTCGAAAAGAGCGTCGATCCGTCAGCGGTACTCGGCAGCAACAAGCCGAGTGAGACCATCTGATTGACGTCGCTGGCGTCGAGGCCCGTCGCGACGAGAAAATCCCCGCTCGTGAGGCCCTCTCGCTCCTCGTCGAGCACGGGCTCCGCGGGACGCATCACGGTCAGACGGGCCTTGGGCGCCGGTGGCACCGCCACCACGCGCGACGCGGCGCTCGTGCGGGCCGCCTCACGCGTCGTGGGCACCGGCGCGTCATCGAGAAGACCCTGCTCGATCAGACGCACGCGAACGACGCGCAGCGGGACGAACTCCTCTTGGGCCAGGCGGATCGCCTCACGCAGGCACGCGACGTCTCGTTCGGCGTAGAGGCGGTATCCCTTACGACTGCGCTCGGGCTGGACGAGCCCCTTGTCTTCGTAGTAGCGAATCTTGGAGAGTTCGATGTCGGGGTAGTCATGGCGCAACAGCGAGTGCACCTCGCCAATACGCATCTTCGCCGCCGTGACACTCATAGTGTCGCCTCCCAAAAGACCAACTTGAACTTCCCAATCTGCACTTCATCGGCCGAATGCAGGGTCGTCTCTTCGACTCGCGCGCCGTTGACGTACGTGCCGTTCAGCGAATTTAGATCACGCAACGTCACCCGTCCACTGGCCGTACGGGTAAAGACCGCGTGGTGACGCGACACCGAGACGTCGTCTAAGAGCAGGTCGCTGTTCTCGTGGCGACCCACCGACGTGGTCTCGCCCGTCAGGGCGAAGCGCGAGCCCGCGCTCTGGCCCGAGACGATGACCAACTCGTCGATGTGCCCCTCGGGTCCACTCAGCGTGTCCGCGTGGGCCGCTTCGTAGGAGCCCACCACCGGAACCGCCACCGTCTCGGGCGAGGTGGCCTCGTGTTGGGGAGCGCCGCACGACCAACAATAGTTGGCGTTCGCGTTAAGAATCTCCCCGCATCGACGACAGTTCACGGAGGCAACCCTAGTGAAGTTTCGCCCCCGTCGTCGGGGTCAGGTCGTCAGTGCCTGGTACGCCGCGGCGTCGAGGAGCGCGTCGAAACCCTCGCGCGAGGACACCGTGATCTCACAGATCCACCCGCCCTCGTACGGCTCGGAATTGATCAGTTCCGGCGAGCTCGTCAGAGCGTCATTCACGGCGCTGACGACCCCCGAGACGGGCGCGTAGATCTCGGACACCGACTTGGTCGACTCAACCTCACCGAGCGCGGCGCCCGCTTCGAGGGCACTGCCCACGCTGGGTAGCGCCACGTAGACAACGTCGCCGAGCGCGTCTTGGGCGTAGTCGGTGATACCGATACGCACCACGTCGCCCTCAGCGCGGGCCCACTCGTGGTCGGAGGAGTAGCGAAGGTCACCGGGAATCTGCATACGCGAAATCTACAAGATCTGCCGACCGGCGCGCCCCTGGCGCAACGCCGTGAGTGCGGGGCGCACGTAGCTGGCCAGCACGATCCACGAGAGCGCTTGTCCCGCGACACCGATCACCCAGCAAAGGTCGCGCCCCACGTGCTGCCAGGTCGCGAGGGCCACCCCGTGGTCGTTGCTCGTCAGTAGAAACAGGGGGAAAGTCGTCATCAGCGCAAAGGTGGACACCTTGCCCCACCACAGCACGTCGATGCGCGCGGCGCCCAGGGCCGCGAGGGCGAGAGTCACCAGCGACACGATCAACTCCCTGGCCAGGGTGATCAGCGCGAACCACCAGGGTACGCCGCCGGCCGCCGCGACGCCGAGCAAGCCCGCCATGACCAAGAGTCGGTCGGCGACGGGGTCGATGATCTTTCCCACCGCAGAGACTTGGTCCAAGCGGCGCGCGAGGTAACCATCAATCCAGTCGGTGGCTCCCAGGGCGCCCAGCAGCCACGCCGCCACCGCGCGATGCCCCGTGGCAAAGAGCAACCAGAGAAACACCGGAATCAGACCCAGCCGCACGGCCGTGACGAGGTTGGCCCACGTCCACCACCCTCGGTCCTCGGCCACGGCTAGGCGATGGTGATCGCGGGGTCGAGGAAGACGTCCTGGACTGCGTTCACGAGGGCGGCGCCCTCGGCGATCGGTCGCTGGAAAGCCTTGCGTCCGAGGATCAGGCCCGTGCCGCCAGCGCGCTTGTTGATCACCGCGGTGCGCACCGCGCTCGCGAGGTCGTTGTCACCCTTGGCCTCACCCCCCGAGTTGATGAGACCGATGCGACCGGCGTAGCAGTTCGCGACCTGCCAACGAGTGAGGTCAATCGGGTGGTCCGTGGTCAACTCCGAGTAGACGCGCGCGTTCGTCTTGCCAAAACCCAGGGCGACGTAACCACCGTTGTTCTCGGGCTGCTTTTGCTTGATGATGTCGGCCTCAATGGTCACGCCGAGGTGATTGGCCTGTCCGGTCAGGTCGGCCGAGACGTGGTAGTCGGCGTCGGCGGTCTTGAAGGCGGGGTTGCGCAGGTAGGTCCACAGCACCGTGAACAGTCCCAGGCGATGCGCCTCGGCGAAGGCCTCGGAGACCTCGTGGAGCTGGCGGTCCGACTCGGGCGCGCCGAAGTAGATGGTGGCGCCCACGCCGACCGCGCCCAGGTCGGCCGCCTGGCGCACCGAGGCGAAGGGCACCTGGTCGTAGGTGTTGGGATAGTGCAGAAAGTCGTTGTGGTTGATCTTGACGATGAAGGGAATCCGGTGCACGTAGCGACGCGACACGGCCCCTAAGGTGCCGAGCGTCGAGGCCACCGCGTTGCAACCCGCCTCCACGGCGAGGTCACAGATGCGCGCGGGGTCAAAGTACGCCGGGTTGGGGGCGAAGCTCGCCGCGGCCGAGTGCTCGATGCCCTGATCGACGGGGAGGATCGACAGGTACCCGGTGCGAGCGAGGCGACCGTGACCAAAGAGTGTGCCGAGGTTGCGCAGTACCGTCGGCGAACGGTCGCTCTGGCTAAAGACGTCCGAGAGGTAGTTCGGCCCCGGCAGCGTGAGCAACTCACGGGGAAACGCGGTGGCCTGGTGATCGAGTAGCGACGATGCCTCGTCGCCCAGCAGTGCGGCAATGTCCATAGGCGCAGCCTACATTTTCGCTCCCCCGCCCTCCAGCTCGCGCGACGGCCCTGGCTGGACCAGACTGACGACGTGGACCTGCGCTATCGTCTGTCACTCGCCCGGCGCCTGCGCGCGGCTCACTCGCTCTATCGCGACGCGGTGGCGAGCATGGACGAGACCCACGTCAACGCGGTGGTGGTGGCCAACGTCTTGCCCATCGCGTTCTCCCTCGTGCACCAGGTACTCATCGAGGACTTCAGTCGCGCCGTCTTGAGCGGCGAGGCGGTCCTCTTCGACGACGCCTGGCGCGCGCGCCTGGACCTCGCGCTCGCCGACGACGGCAAGGCGCGCACCGTGGAGGAGATGATGGCCCAGCGCATCGGCGACTACCGCGCGTTCGTGGAGTTCCAGAGCCTGGTCTTTGACGCCACCGAGTCCTACGTGGACCGCGTAGATCCCGAGTCGCTCAGTGAGGTCATCGTGGGCTACCCCTACGGAGCGACCCTCGAGAACACTTTCAGCGCGCGTGTCGGCGCGACGGATGGCATCACCCGCTCCGACGCCATCGAGTCGTGGATCTACCAGCACGCGTTGCGCCACATGGGTGAGATCGAACACGCCCGGGCCCTCGTGGGCCTCGGGGGAATGACTTCGTAGTCCTAGACCTTCTTCTTGGACACGGGTGTCGTGCGGCGCCGGCGGTTCTTCGGAGCGTTCAGCGGACCCAGCTCGGCCAGTCTCTCGGCCGCGTCGTAGGCATCGGGCTCGGCCACGACGACTCGCGCGAAGAGTTCACGAGCTGCGCCCACGTCCCCGGCGCGGTCAAAGACGTCCGCGAGTGCGTACCAGAGGCGCACGTGTCGATACGACGGGTTTCGAAGCTGCTTGGTGCCGCCCGCGCGCGTCAAGAGGTCAATCGACTCCGCGTACTTTCCCTGGTCGGCGAGGGTTGCACCCATGACGATACGACCTTCGGTCAGCACCTCGGCGACGGGCTCGCTATCTTCAAGCTCCGCGAAGGTCTTCTCCACCGCGCGAAAGTGGCCCTTCGCCCTCTCGCAGTCCATCACGAGCGGCAGGTGTTCGGGATCGGCGGTGAGGGCGAAGTGCGCGCGCAAGTGAATCTTGGCCATGGACCATCGCTCGGCGCGATAGGCCGCGAGTCCCGTGAGTTCGCGCACCGATGCCACGCCCGGCACGGCGTCGGCGACGGTGCGCCCGAGACGCAAGGCCTCTTCGTAGCGCTTGCGATCGTATGCCTCGGCCGCGCGAGTAAGGGTAAAGACCATCTTCTCGCGCATGTAGGCGGTGCCGACGAAGGCTCGGCGGATGTCGGCGGCCACGTCACCGGGCAACGCGTAGGGGGCCTTCGCGGCGACCTTCGTCGCGCGCGCGGGCGTCGTTGCCTGACGGTCGTCTTCGATCCACTGATCAATCGGGGCCGGCGCGGCCGGCGCGGAGCGCCCCTCGTTGTCCGAGAGTTCACGACCGGTACTCGTTAGGTGCATGGCACCCTTGCGTGCGACGCCGCCCCAGCCCTTACCTCGGCCGTGTTCGCTTGCGCGACGACGCTCTATCTCCTCGGGCGAAACCTCGCGTGCGACGTAGGGGCGCACCGGGCGGGCTCCGCGCGTGTCGGGGCGAGTTCCACGAGTGTCAGGTCGCGTTCCTCGGGAATCGGGGCGAGTTCCGCGCGCACCAGGTCGTGCGTCTCGTGCGCCGGGACGAGTTCCGCGAGTGTCAGGTCGTGCATCTCGTGCGCCGGGACGAGTTCCGCG